>NZ_JBEPAM010000026.1:0-113529 GCF_040298605.1 Kitasatospora sp. NPDC001527
CCCGGTTACATTCCGAACCCGGAAGCTAAGCCTCATAGCGCCGATGGTACTGCAGGGGGGACCCTGTGGGAGAGTAGGACGCCGCCGAACAAATTTTCTGGAGAAGCCCCCGCCGGTCATCGGTCGGGGGCTTCTCTGTTGTAAGGTCAACATGCAGTAGTTGCTAGACGTGACAGGAGGCCCCCGGGTGGAGGTCCAGGAGACGCGGGTCCAGACCGATCGCGTCCTCACCATCCCCAACCTGCTGAGCATGGGCCGGCTGGTCGGTGTTCCGCTCTTCCTCTGGCTGATCCTCTGGCCGGTGTTCGACGGACCGAACAACGACGGTTGGGCCTTGCTGATTCTGATGCTCAGTGGCATCAGTGATTACCTGGACGGGAAACTCGCCCGGAGGTGGGGTCAGATCTCCCGGGTGGGGCAGCTGCTCGACCCGCTGGCGGACCGCCTCTATGTCTTCTCCACCCTCGTCGGTCTGACCTGGCGTGAGATCCTGCCGTGGTGGCTGACGGCGATCCTGCTGGCCCGTGAGGTCTTTATCGCGGCGCTTCTGCCGATTCTCAACCGGCACGGCTACGGGCCGTTGCAGGTGAGTTTCCTGGGGAAGGCCGCGACATTCAACCTGATGTACGCTTTTCCGTTGCTGCTGCTCGGCTCCGGGGACAGCTGGATCGCCCGGCCGGCCGAGATCGTGAGCTGGGCGTTCATCTGGTGGGGCACGGTCCTGTACTGGTGGGCCGCCATTCTCTACGCGGTGCAGGCGCGACAGATCGTCCGCGGCAGCACGGGCTCCTCGGTGTCCACGGTCTGAGACGTGATCTGAGAGAATTCCCACGGCGCCACGGTGCGTCGGACGATACCTTCCGGGTAGACCACCTCTGGAACGGTTTGATGGACCCGCAGGGCCCACCACCGCGAAGGAGGACGCACCCGTAATGAAAGCCGTTGTTATGGCAGGGGGCGAAGGCACTCGACTTCGCCCGATGACCTCCAGCATGCCGAAGCCGCTGCTTCCGGTCGCCAATAGGCCGATCATGGAGCACGTGCTTCGGCTGCTGAAGCGGCACGGTCTCTCCGACACCGTCGTGACCGTCCAGTTCCTGGCCTCACTGGTGAAGAACTACTTCGGTGACGGTGAAGAGCTGGGCATGCATCTCACCTATGCGAACGAGGAGACCCCACTCGGCACTGCGGGGAGTGTCAAGAACGCCGAGGACGCCCTGAAGGACGACTCCTTTCTGGTGATCTCCGGCGACGCGCTGACGGACTTCGACCTCTCTGAATTGATCGAGTTTCACCGCAGTAAGAACGCACTGGTCACCGTCTGTCTCACCAGGGTGCCGAATCCCCTGGAGTTCGGAATCACGATCACCGACGACGAGGGTCGGGTCGAGCGCTTCCTGGAGAAGCCGACCTGGGGGCAGGTCTTCTCGGACACGGTGAACACCGGTATCTACGTGATGGAACCCGAGGTCTTCGACTACGTCGCGGCCGGCGAGTCCGTGGACTGGTCGAGTGACGTGTTCCCGCAGTTGCTCAAGGAGGGCAAGCGGGTCTACGGATACGTGGCCGAGGGCTACTGGGAGGACGTGGGCACCCACGAGAGTTACGGCAAGGCCCAGGCGGACGTCCTGGAAGGCAAGGTCGACGTCGAGATCGACGGGTTCGAGATCTCCCCGGGCGTCTGGGTGGCCGAGGGCGCCGAGGTGGACCCGGAGGCGGTGCTGCGCGGTCCGCTGTACATCGGCGACTACGCCAAGGTCGAGGCCGGCGTGGAGATCCGCGAGCACACCGTGCTCGGCAGCAACGTCGTGGTGAAGCGCGGTGCCTTCCTGCACCGGACGGTCGTGCACGACAACGTGTACATCGGGCCGCAGAGCAATCTGCGGGGCTGTGTCGTGGGTAAGAACACCGATGTGATGCGGGCCGCGCGGATCGAGGACGGCGCGGTGATCGGGGACGAGTGCCTGGTCGGCGAGGAGTCGATCATCGCGGCCAACGTCCGGGTCTACCCGTTCAAGACCATCGAGGCCGGCGCGGTGGTCAACACCTCGGTGATCTGGGAGTCACGGGGCCAGGAGCACCTGTTCGGGCTGCGCGGCGTCTCCGGCATCCTCAACGTCGAGATCACCCCGGAGCTGGCCGTCCGGCTCGCCGGGGCGTACGCGACGACCCTGAAGAAGGGCGCGACCGTCACCATCGCGCGTGACCACTCGCGTGGTGCGCGTGCGCTCAAGCGGGCGATGATCTCCGCGCTGCAGACCAGCGCGATCGACGTCCGGGACCTGGAGAACGTGCCGATGCCGGTCGCCCGGCAGCACACGGCGCGGGGCAGCGCGGGCGGGATCTTCCTGCGGACCACCCCCGGGGTGCCGGACTCGCTGGACATCCTGTTCTTCGACGAGCGCGGGGCCGATCTCTCCCAGGCCGGCCAGCGCAAGCTCGACCGCGTCTACGCGCGCCAGGAGTACCGGCGGGCCTTCCCCGGCGAGATCGGCGACCTCACCTTCCCGTCCAGCGTCTTCGACTCCTACGCCGGCAACCTGCTGCGGACCGTGGACATCACGGGCGTGCGGGAGGCGGGGCTGAAGGTGGTCGTGGACACCGCGCACGGCAGTGCGGGGCTCGTCCTGCCGAGCATCCTCGGCCGGCTCGGGGTGGAGGCGCTGACGGTCTCCAGCGGACTCGACGAGGCACGGCCCACCGAGGACGCCGAGGAACGGCGGGCCGGGCTGGCACGGCTCGGCGAGCTGGTGGCCTCCTCCCGCGCGGCCTTCGGTGTGCGCTTCGACCCGGTGGGCGAGCGGGTGGCCTTCGTCGACGAGCTGGGCCGGGTGATCGACGACGACCGGGCGCTGCTGGTCCTGCTGGACCTGGTCGCGGCCGAGCGGCGGAGCGGGCAGGTGGCGCTGCCGGTGACGACGACGCGGATCGCCGAGCAGGTCGCGGCCTACCACGGCACGCAGGTCATCTGGACCACCACGACGCCGGACGACCTCGCCAAGGCGGCCTCCGCCGAGGGCACGGTGTTCGGCGGTGACGGGCGCGGCGGCTTCGTGGTCCCCGAGTTCAGCGAGGTGCTGGACGGGGCGGCGGCGTTCGTCCGGCTGGTCGGTCTGGTGGCCCGTACCCAGCTCACGCTGAGCCAGATCGACGCGCGCATCCCGCAGGCGCACATCCGCCGACGGGACATCGCGACGCCGTGGGCGGCGAAGGGCATGGTGATGCGCTCGGTGGTGGAGGCGGCCGGCAGCCGGCGGCTGGACACCACGGACGGCGTCCGGGTGGTCGAGGCGGACGGGCGCTGGACGCTGGTCCTGCCGGACCCGGCCGAGGCGGTCACCCACCTGTGGGCCGAGGGTCCGGACGACGCGGCGAGCGAGGCCCTGCTCGACGAGTGGGCGGCGGTGGTCGACAGCGCCGGGCGGTGAGCCCGGGGCGGGGCGGGGTGGCTCCGGCCGCCCCGCCCTGCCCTGCCCCGCCCCACTGTCCGTTTCGGGCGGTTGGTCACGGTCCGTCGCCTTTGGCATGTCCGCAGGTCAGGGGGCGTGCGCGGGGGGCCCGTGCGACATGGGACGATGGTCCGCATGTCAGCGACGCCGGGGCAGGGTGCCAGCAGTGGACGGTACAACCGTCCGGATGCCTCGATGTCCCTGCTGACGAACGTGATGGACCACAGCCTGGACGAGGGCTACGCCGAGGCGGCGGCCGCGCGCGGCGGGGACGGACCGTACCGGATACCGGGGACGGCGCGCGGGCTGCTGACGCTGGGCGCCGGGCTGGCGCTCGTCGGCGCCGTCGTCACGGTCGGGGCGGTGAACGCCCACAAGGCGGAGCCGACGCTGGCCAGGGAGCGCGACGCCCTGATCCACCGGATCAACGATGCCAACGGCTCCGCCGACCAGCTCCAGCGGCAGGTCCAGGACCTGCGCCGGAAGGTCGAGAGCACCCAGCAGCACGCGCTCGCCTCGGGGGACGGCGACTCCGCGGCGGTGGCCGGCGCGGTCGGCCTCGGTGAGGTCACCGGGCCCGGGGTGAAGCTGGTGGTGGAGGACGCGCCCGGGACCGGCGCCGGCGGGAACGTCGACCCGCGCTCCGGGCAGGGCTTCTCCAACAGCGGACGGCTGCGCGACCGCGATCTGCAGCTGGTGGTGAACGGGCTCTGGGCCTCGGGGGCGGAGGCGGTGTCGATCAACGGACAGCGGCTCACCGCGCTCTCGGCGATCCGCGCGGCCGGTGAGGCCGTGCTGGTGGACAACCGGCCGCTGGTGCCGCCGTACACCGTGCAGGCGCTCGGGGACGGGCCCCGGCTGGTGAGCGCCTTCGAGAACGCCATGGCGGGCCAGTACCTGCGGCTGTTGCAGGAGAAGTACGGCATCAAGTCGACCATCTCGGCGCAGAAGAGCCTCACGCTGCCCGCGGCCGTGGGTGTCACGCTGCGGACCGCCCAGCCCGCCACCCCCGAGGCCTCGCCGTCCGCGAGCCCGACCGCCGGTCTGTCGGGGAGCCCGACCGGCAGCCCCGGCGCGGCCGCGACGCCGACGGGCGGATCGTCCGCGATTCCCTCGGCCAGCACCTCCGCGAGCCCGTCCGCGAGCCCGTCCGCCGGGGCCTCGCCGTCGGCGAAGGCGACCGGGCAGACCGGTGGGAAGCGCTCGCCGAGTGCCCCGGCCAGAAGCACGACCTCGAACCCGACCACCGCGACCACCACCGGGTCGCCGTCCGCAGCGACAGGAGCCGCTACACCGTGATTGCCGTACTGGGTCTCGTGATCGGGGTCGTCGTCGGACTCTTCGTCCAGCCCGAGGTGCCCGACGCCGTGGTGCCGTACCTGCCGATCGCGGTGGTGGCGGCGCTGGACGCGGTGTTCGGCGGCGTCCGCGCGATGCTGGACGGGATCTTCGACGACAAGGTGTTCTTCGTTTCCTTCCTGTCGAACGTGGTGGTGGCGGCGCTGATCGTCTTCCTCGGCGACCAGCTGGGCGTCGGCTCGCAGCTGTCCACCGGTGTGGTCGTCGTCCTCGGCATCCGCATCTTCTCCAACGCCGCGGCGATCCGGCGCCATGTCTTCCGCGCCTGAGCCGGACCGCGGGCGCGCGGCGGAGGAGAAAGTGGACGGATCGGCGGGAGAAGTTGTGCAGGACGAGAAGCGCGGGGAAAAGACCGCGGACGAGGCGGTGACCGCGCCGGTCGAGGCGGCCGCGCCCGAGCCGGTGCGCGCCCCCGCGGTGCCGCCTGCGCCCGCGCGTGCGCCGGAGGTGGCGGCGGGCAGGCCCAGCGCGGACTCCGGTACGCCGCTGCCCGGGAAACAACCGCGGCCCGAGGACGACCGGCCGCAGGAGCGGTCGCGGCCCGAGGACGGGCAACCCGACGACGACCTGCCCGAGGACGACCTGCCCGAGGACGACCTGGAGGAGCCCGAGCACGCCCCGATGTCGGTCTCCGCGCAGGCGGTCGACCGGCAGGCCGGACGGCGGCGGCTGCTGGCCGCGCTGTGGCCGCCGCGGCTGTCGCGCGGTCAGCTGGTGGTGGCCCTGCTGCTGTTCTCGCTCGGGCTGGGCCTGGCGATCCAGGTCCGCTCCACCAACGACCACCACAGCCAGCTGCGCGGGGCGCGCCAGGAGGACCTGGTTCGCATCCTCGACGAACTGGACAGCCGCCAGCAGCGTCTGCAGCAGGAGAAGGCGGAGTTGGAGCAGTCCCTGGCCAAGTTGGAGAACAGCTCCAACCAGGCCAAGGAGGCCCAGGAGCAGACCCGGAAGAAGGTGACGGAACTCGGCGTCCTCGCCGGGACCGTCCGGGCCACCGGTCCGGGCATCGTACTGACGGTCGATGATCCCCAAGGGCAGGTGAAGGCAGATATGCTGCTGGACACCCTGCAGGAACTCCGAGCGGCGGGGGCGGAGGCGATTCAGATCAACGATGTGCGCGTGGTGGTCAACACCTACTTCACGGACGTGTCCGGCGGTGTGCAGATCGACGGCAAGAAGGTCTCGGCGCCCTACCGCTTCACCGTCGTGGGGAATCCGCAGGACCTCACGCCCGCGTTGAACATTCCGGGAGGTGTCGTCCGTACCCTGGAGAGTCACCAGGCGCGCGCGACGATCTCCCAGCAGCAGAAGGTCGTCGTCGACGCCCTCGTCGATCCGAAGACGCCGCAGTACGCCAAGCCGGCTCCGAAGTGACCGTCATGTTCGGAGTGCCACTCCCGCCGGCCCGATCCACGACCGGGCCCGCACCCTGTCCGAGGTTCTCACCCTGCCCCACGGGCGGGTCTGTCACACGCAAGGGGATTCGCCCGTGAGTTTCTTCTCGAAGTTGTTCGGTCGTAACAAGGGCCGCAACGCGGCCGCGGCGGAGGCGCCCACCGCGCTGCACCGCCGGGACGACGAGCCCGCCGTGCCGGGCATGCGCTCCGCCCCCGAGGGCGCGGAGTACGCCGAGCGTCCGCTGTTCCGGGACGGTGCCCAGTACGCGGGGAATCAGGCGGGCTACGGCGCGTCGGTTGACCCCTCCGGCGCCCCGCGCATAGGTTTCCCGACAGGACCCTCAACCTCTGGTGGAGGGTTTGCCCCGGACCCGTACGCCGGGCACAACCCGTCGGGTGTGCCGCGCCAGGAGGCTGTGAACATGGCTGGCCCCACTCCGTGCCCCAGGTGCGGCAACCCGAACCCGGCCTCGGCGCGCTTCTGTTCCAACTGCGGTACGGCGCTGCGCGGCGGGCTGCTGCCCGAGGGGTCGGCCGAGACCACCTCGACCATCTCGATCTCCGGCCTGGAGTCCTACGACCCCAACACCACGACCGGGACCGGCACGCCGGCGCTCTCGGCCGAGGTGCTCGCGGCGATCGACGCGCTGCCCCCGGGCTCGGCCCTGCTGATCGTCCAGCGCGGCCCGAACTCCGGCAGCCGGTTCCTGCTGGACTCGGACAAGACCACCGCCGGCCGTCACCCGCAGGGTGACATCTTCCTGGACGACGTCACGGTCTCCCGCAAGCACGTGGAGTTCCGCCGGACGCCGGGCGGCGGCTTCACCGTCGCCGACGTCGGAAGCCTGAACGGCACCTACGTCAACCGGGAGCGGATCGACGAGGTCGCCCTGAACAACGGCGACGAGGTGCAGATCGGGAAGTACCGGCTGGTCTTCTTCGCCAGCCACAACCGGGGGTACTGAAACCAACGTCGGCAGGAGCCCGAGTGAGTCCGAACACCCCTTCCTCTCCTCTCGGGGCGGCCACCCCCGCGTCGTCCGGCCCCCGGCCGGACCAGGGCGCGCGGGGGGTGGTCGCGGCCCCCAGGCAGCCGGTCCGTCCGGACCGGCCCGCCGGGCGGCGGCGCGGTGGTGACGAGCTGTTGAGCATCGGCGCCGTGCTGGCCTTCCTGCGCGACGACTTCCCCGAGGTCACCATCTCCAAGATCCGCTTCCTGGAGGCGGAGGGGCTGGTCGAGCCGCAGCGCACCCCCTCGGGGTACCGCAAGTTCAGCCCGGCCGACGTCGAGCGGCTGGCCTACGTGCTGCGGATGCAGCGCGACCACTACCTGCCGCTGCGGGTGATCCGCGAGCACCTGGACGCGATCGAGCGCGGCGAGAGCCCGCCCGCGCTGCCCGGGGCCGCGGAGTCCCGGCCCGGGCCGATGGAGGAGGCGGACCGCGAGCTGACCGCCTCGGCCGAGGCCTCCGCCGGGGTCCGGCTGGGCCGGGCCGAGCTGCTGGCGGCCGCCGAGGCCGGCGAGGCCGAGCTCGCCGAGTGGGAGTCCTACGGGCTGGTCGCCCCCGGCCCGGACGGCGGCTACGACGGCGAGGCGCTGCAGGTCGCCCGGCTGGTCGCCGAACTCGGCCGGTACGGGCTGGAGCCTCGCCACCTGCGGGCCATGAAGGCCGCCGCGGACCGGGAGATCGCCCTGGTCGAGCAGGTCGTGGCGCCGCTGCGGCGGCACCGCAACCCGCAGACCAGGGCGCACGCCGAGGCCACCGCGCGGGAGCTCGCGACGCTCTCCGTCCGGCTGCACGCGGCGATGGTCCAGGCGGGCCTGCGGATCCGTTCATAACACCTGCCCGCCCGGGCCGACGCCCTGACCAGCGGCGTCGGCGCTGCGCTTTCATATCCGGGTCGGGGGCCATAGGGTTGCCTGTGTGAATGAGCTCGACGTCGTGGGTGTCCGGGTGGAGATGCCTTCCAACCAGCCGATCGTGCTGCTGCGGGAGGTCGGGGGCGATCGGTACCTGCCGATCTGGATCGGCCCCGGCGAGGCGACCGCGATCGCCTTCGCCCAGCAGGGCATGACGCCGGTGCGCCCGCTGACGCACGACCTCTTCAAGGACGTCCTGGAGGCGCTCGGCCAGCAGCTCACCGAGGTCCGGATCACCGATCTGCGCGAGGGCGTCTTCTACGCCGAGCTGGTCTTCGCCGGCGGGGTGGAGGTGAGCGCCCGGCCGTCCGACGCGATAGCGCTGGCGCTGCGCACCGGCACGCCCATCTACGGGAGCGAGGAGGTGCTCGCCGAGGCGGGCATCGCGATCCCGGACGAGCAGGAGGACGAGGTCGAGAAGTTCCGCGAGTTCCTCGACCAGGTGTCGCCGGAGGACTTCGGCGGGGGCGGCCCGCAGTAGCGGTCGGAGCGTCCCCGGGGTCGCCGCGGATCCGGCCGGCGGGCCGATGTGCCGCAGGCGGCGCGGCTGTTTTGCCAAAAGCCGTCCCCCTACCCACACTAGGGGCACGAAAAACCACTCTCCTGAGTGATGTGGTCTGTTCGGCCCGGCGTGGCGATCGTTGACGGGCCATAGGGGACTGCCTACCGTCAGGAGGGGCTGCCCGGGTGTCCGATTCGCCTGCGGCCCGGGTTGCCCGCAGCACGAGTGGACGGAGGTAGGCATGACCGGCACTGGCGACGAAGTGGCCGCGGGAGGCCTGTGCGCCGTGCACCTGCCGCGCACCCCCCGCACGGTGACCGAGCTGCCCCGGACGGCGGAGCTGCCGAGGGTGGGCCGGTTCCCGGCGGTGCAGCCCGGCCAGCCGGCCCTGGAGCGGTTCTCGCCGACGTCCGAGCTGATCGGTTACCGGGGGCCGACCGCCTGCGCGGCGGCCGGGATCACCTACCGCCAGCTGGACTACTGGGCCCGCACCGGCCTGCTGGAGCCCAGCGTCCGCTCGGTGTACCCGGCGAGCAGCCAGCGGCTCTACAGCTTCCGCGACATCCTGCTGCTGAAGATCGTCAAGCGGCTGCTGGACGCCGGCGTCTCGCTGCAGAACATCCGGGTGGCGGTCGCCCATCTGCAGGCCGCCGAGATCGCCGACCTGGCCGGGCTGACGCTGATGTGCGACGGCGCGACGGTGTACGAGTGCACCACGCCCCAGCAGGTGGTCGACCTGATGAAGGGCGGCCAGGGGGTCTTCGGGATCGCGGTCGGCGCGGTCTGGCGGGAGCTGGAGCTGACCCTGGTGCGGCTGCACGGGGAGCGGACGGACACCGGTGAGACGGTGGTCGGCCACGACCCGGCGGACGAGCTGGCGCAGCGGCGCAACCGGGCGGTCTAGGGACGGCCGAGGAGGAGTCACGCGCGGCGCCGCGGGCCCGGACGGGGAACCGTCCGGGCCCGCGGCGTCGTCGTGCCCGGTGACCACGACGAGGGAGGGGCACGTGCGGTTCGGTTCCGGGATCCCGGGTCTGCTGGCGCGCCGGGCGGTGCGGCTCGGCCTGCGGCTGCGCCGGCGGTCGGCGCAGCGGCGGCTGTTCCAGCTGGTGACGGCCGCCTGCGCGGTGGCGCTCGCGCCGAGCGCCTGGCTGTGGCTGGCGGCGGGGGACCGGGTGGGGACGGTGGAGAGCGCGCCCTCGGCGCCGGTGGCGGTGGTGTTCGGCGCCGGGCTGTTCGACGGCAGGCCCTCGCCGTACCTGGCGCACCGGCTGGACGCGGCGGTGGAGCTGTACGGGCGGGGCAAGGTCCAGGCGATCCTGGTGACCGGTGACAACGGCCGGGTGGGCTACGACGAGACCGACGCGATGCGCGGGTACCTGATCGAGCACGGGGTGCCGGAGGTGCGGGTGGTCGGCGACTACGCGGGGTTCGACACCTGGGACTCCTGCACCCGGGCGCACCGGATCTTCGGGGTGGACCGGGCGGTGCTGGTGAGCCAGGACTTCCACGTCCGCCGGGCGCTGGCGCTCTGCGAGGCGGCGGGCATCGAGTCCTACGCGGTGGGTGTGCCGGAGGAGCGGGACGTCACCTGGCTGTACGGCGGGTTCCGGGAGATCCCGGGGGCCGGGAAGGCCGCGCTGAACGCCTGGCTGCGGCCGGACCCGCTGTTCCTGGGCCCGCGCGAGGCGGGCATACCGCAGGCGCTGGCGGACGCGGGCCGGGTCCGGGCCGCGCACTGAGGCGACGGCCGGGTTCGGCGGCGTTGTCGGAGCCGTACGGCATGATCGGCAGGTGCGGTCACTGCCGAGCATCATCCACCTCGACATGGACGCCTTCTTCGCCTCGGTGGAGCAGGCGGCCAAGCCGAGCCTGCGCGGCAAGCCGGTGATCGTCGGCGGGCTGGGCGGGCGCGGGGTGGTCTCGACGGCCTCCTACGAGGCCCGGCGGTTCGGGGTGCACTCGGCGATGCCGATGGCGCAGGCGCGCCGGCTCTGTCCGAACGCGGCCTTCCTGGCCGGCCGCTTCGAGTCGTACCGGCAGGTGAGCGAGCTGGTGATGGCGCTGTTGCGGGAGCTGTCGCCGCTGGTGCAGCCGCTGAGCCTGGACGAGGCCTTCGTCGACCTGGAGGCCGGCCCCTACGGTCCGGTGCTGGCCGAGGCCGAGCACGGCACGGGGGAGCGGCTGGTGCTGGCCCTGGCGGAGGACCTCCGGGCGGACATCGAGCGGCGCACCGGGCTGACCGCCTCGGTCGGACTGGCCGGGTCCAAGCTGATGGCCAAGATCGCCTCCGAGCAGGCGAAGCCGGACGGGCTGGTGCTGATCGAGCCGGGGCAGGAGCGGGCGGTGCTCGGGCCGATGCCGGTGCGGGCGCTGCCGGGGGTCGGGCCGGCCACCGAGCAGGTGCTGCGCCGGGCGGGGCTGAACACGGTGGCCGAGCTCGCGGAGGCGGGCGAGGCGGAGCTGGTGCAGCTGCTGGGCAAGGCGCACGGGGCGGGCGTGTTCCAGATGTCGACCGGACTGGACGACCGGCCGGTGGTGGCGGACCAGGACGCCAAGTCGGTCTCGGTGGAGGACACCTTCGAGGTGGACCTGGCGGACCGGGACCGGGTGCTGCGGGAGGTGGAGACGCTCGCGCTGCGCTGCGTGCGGCGGCTGCGCGGTGCCGGGCGCTCGGGGCGGACGGTGGTGCTGAAGGTGCGGCGCTTCGACTTCTCGACGCTGACCCGCTCGGAGACGCTGCGCGGTCCGACGGACGACGAGACGGTGATCGTCGAGACGGCCCGGCGGCTGGCCGCGCAGGTGGACATCACCGGCGGGGTGCGGTTGCTGGGCGTCGGGGTGGCGCAGCTGGCCGACTACACCCAGGAGGACCTGTTCGCGCAGGCGGTCCGGGAGGAGGCGCAGGCCGCGGCCGAGGCGGTCGGCGCCGAGGAGGAGCCGGAGGCGGCCGGGGAGGAGGCCGTGGTGGTGCGGCGCTGGCTGCCCGGGCAGGACGTGCGCCACGCGGAGCTGGGGCCGGGGTGGGTGCAGGGCAGCGGGGTGGGGCGGGTGACGGTGCGCTTCGAGACGCCGTGGAGCGGGCCGGGGCGGGTGCGGACCTTCGCGATCGAGGATCCGGAGCTGGAGCCGGCCAGGCCGCTGCCGCTGCGCGAGGGGTGGCCCACGGGGGAGGACGAGGAGTAGGCGGGGACGCGAAGCGGCCCCACCCGGCGGGGAGCCGGGTGGGGCCGCGTGCGGTTCCGGGCCTCGGACGGTCGCGATGCCCTCGGTGACCGTCCGGGTCCGGTCCCCGCGCCCTGTCCCTGGGCGCGGGTCGGACGCCTCGTCAGGCGTCGGTCTTCACCGGCTTGCGGCCGGAGGTCTGGTCCGCGGTCCGGTTGCCGGTGGTCACGCTGGTGACCGGCTTGACGGTGCGGATGAGGAACGGGACGGCGCCGGCCACGACGCAGACCACGGCGGCGGCCCAGAACGCGTGCTCGTAGGCGTCCAGGGTGGGCAGCGAGACCGGGATCGGCAGCTTCATGGTGTCGCCGGTGAGGATGGCGGCCATGACGGCGGTGCCGATCGCGCCGCCGACGGTGCGCAGCACGGCGTTCATGCCGTTGGCGATGCCGCTCTGCTCGGCCGGGACGGCGCCGTTGATGTAGGCGGGCATCGCCGAGAAGGCGAGGCCGATGCCGAGGCCGAAGATCGCCGAGGCGAGGTAGATGTCGCCCTCGTGGCTGTGCCGCAGGGCCAGGTAGCCCATCGAGACGGCGCCGAGGACACCGCCGAGGACCAGCGGCAGGCGCGGGCCGCGGCGGGCGATCAGCAGGGCGCCGACCGGGGCGGCGACCATCGAGCCCAGGGCGGAGGGCAGCAGCATCACGCCGGCGTGCAGCACGGTGGCGGTGAAGCCGTAGTGGGCGAGCTTCTCCGGGGTCTGGGCGAAGTTGCTGATGACCATGAACGAGCCGTACATGCCGAAGCCGATCAGCAGGCCGGCCAGGTTGGTGAAGGCGACGGCCGGACGGGACATCATCGTCATGTCGACCAGCGGGTGCGCGACCTTGACCTCGATGACGCCCCAGATCAGGGCGACCACGGCGGCGACGGCGAACAGGCCGAGCGTCTTGGTGGAGGTCCAGCCCCAGTGGTTGCCCTGGCTGACCGCGACCAGCAGGGCGGAGAGCCAGCCGGCGAGGGTGATCGCGCCGAGCGGGTCGGCGCCGCCGTCCTTGTCGGTGACCGGGTCGGTGGGCACCCGCAGGGCGACCAGGGCGACCGCGATCAGGCCGAAGACCAGGCCCATCCAGAAGATGGACTTGTAGCTCCAGTGCTCCAGCAGCAGGCCGGTGGCGACCAGGCCGAGGCCGCTGCCGACGCCCATGGAGGCGCTGATGGCGGCGACGCCGCCGGTCACCTTCTGCTTGGGCAACTCGTCGCGGACGATGCTGATGGCGAGCGGCAGCACGCCACCGCCGGCGCCCTGGAGCACGCGGGCGACGACCAGCCAGGTGAAGGAGTGGGTGGAGACCGCGAGGGCGGAGCCCGCGACGAGGCCGCCGAGCGAGATGAGCAGCATCGGCTTGCGGCCGCGCAGGTCGCCGAAGCGGCCCAGCAGGGGGGTCAGCACGGCGGCGGACAGCAGGTTGGCCGTCATCAGCCAGGTGATGCTGGAGCCGGAGACGTTCAGTTCCCTGGCGAGCGAGGGCAGGATCGGGACGACCGCGGTCTGCACCACGCTGAACGACAGCATCGCCAGGATGAGGGCCGGCAGGACCCGGGCGCTGCTCTGCTTCTCGGCCGCGGTGGTGGGCTGTGGTGCCTCACTCACGGTTGCTTCCTCCCGTACATAGTGAATGAACTGAAGTAACCATGCAGGGAGATACTTCAGAGTGTCAAATATTCATTGGTTAAGCCTTGGCAAAGACGAAGGACCCCGGCCGGAGAGCGGCCGGGGTCCTTCGTGGGGGCGGGTGGGGTCAGGCGAGCGGCCGGGCCGGTACCGGGCGGGCGGGCGGCGCGGCGGGCGGAGGCGAGGCCGGGGCGGCCGGGGAGGTCCTGGTGGTCGTGGCGTTGTCGTGGACCTCGACCTGCTCGCGCCGCAGCTCCTCGCGGATCACCTCCTCGGTGGTGTACCGCTCGACCACCAGGCGGACCCGTTCGACCGGCGCCAGGTACTTGCGGACCACCGGGCGCTCCTCGCGCAGGGTGACCTCCTCCACGGCCTCGGCGATCTCCTTCTCGTCCAGCAGGGCCCGCTCGGCCTCGCCGACCGGCACCCGCTCGACCCGGACCCGCTCGCGGACCACCGGGACCCGGCGCTCCACCTGCTCGCTGGTCACGTACTTGCGCAGCCTGGCGGTGCCGACCACGTGCCACTCGGTGGTGATGTCCAGGCGCTCCTCGCGGCTGGTGATCTCCACCCGGCCGACCGGGGAGGCGGCGGCCGGGTCGGTCTCCGGCCGGGTGGCGCGCGGCGGCGACGGCGGCTGCGGTTCGACGGCAGGCTGCGGCGCGGCGGGTGCCGCGCCGACGGGTGCGGGCGCGGGCGTGGGGGCGGTCGCCGGGGCCGGGCCGGCGGGTGCGGAGGTGGTCGGGGCGGGGGTGACGGGGGTTCGCACGGGGGTCTCCGGGGTGGGGTCTGCCGGTTTGCCGAGGTCGGCCGACCGGTGGAAGGTGAGCTGCTTGGCCGGGCGCGCCGCGTTGGTGCCGTGGGCGGAGCCCGTCCCGTTGGTGGTGGCCGTCCCGTTCGGGGCGGGTGGAGCCGCGGCGGCGGTGCCGGAGTCCGTGGTCCTGCCCGCGGCGGTGCCCGCGGTGGTGCCGAAGTCGAGGTCGGCCGGCTCCGTCCCCGAGTCCTCGCCGGCCGCCGACGGCCGCCCGTCCGCCGGGGTGTCCAGCCCGTAGTAGCGGTAGAGCTGGAGTTCCTGGGCGGGCGACAGGTGCTGGCCGACGCCGAAGTCCGGTGACTCCTTCACCAGGGACTTGTCGTACGGCACCCGCAGCTCGTCGCCGGAGAACTCGCTCGTGGTCAGCGGGACGAACGCGTCGCGGCCGAAGATGCCGGTCCGGACGGCGGCCCACTCGGGCCGGCCGGTGGCGTCGTCGAGGTACACCTCGTCGATGGTGCCGATCTTGTCCCCGTTGCGGTCGACCGCTTTGTGGCCGATGAGGTCCCGGGGGTCGATGTCGGTCTGCACTCTTTTCCTCCAGTGCGCGGTGAGCTCGCGGAACGCCCGCAGGACAGCGGCACTTCACACCAAAAGCCATGAACCGGACGCGCGCGAGCGGGGTGCGTCCGGACGGGCCGGGGGCTGCGCCGACCGGGTCACCGGCGCGGTCAGCGGCAAAGTCGTCGAAGGACCTGACGCACCCGTGATGGCGGTGCCTCCCGCTGGTACCCTGGGCGCGACCGCCGAGCCCGCTCGGGAGAGTCCCCGACAGCGGGAAACCACTGGTCGGGGCGCCGAAGGAGCAACTCCTCCCCGGAATCTCTCAGGCATCCGTACCGTGCGGGATAGGTCACTCTGGAAAGCAGGGCAGGATCGCGGGCGAGGGAGCCGGCGGACCCCACCCTCACCGACGGTGCAAGCCGGCGGGGCGTCCCACGGCGCTCCGTGCGGGCGAAGCTCTCAGGTCCCGATGACAGAGGGGGAGGCCTGTCGGGTTCGTCCGACCGGGCCGCGCCGCTGTTGTCCGCAGCGGGTGTGGCGCCCGGCGTACGCACCCCCGCCGGTCCGTGACCAGGAGGCCTCGACCACCATGAACGCCCAGCCGAACTCGGGACGCCCCACCACCCCCGCGACCCTCACCGAGCTCGAACAGGCCAGCCCCTTCGAGAACCGCCACATCGGCCCCGACGCCGCCGCGCAGGAGAAGATGCTGGCCCAGGTCGGCTACGGCTCGCTGGACGAGCTGGCCACCGCCGCCGTCCCCGAGGCGATCCGCTCGATCACGGCCCTCGACCTGCCCGCCGGGCGCAGCGAGGCCGAGGTCCTCGCCGAGCTGCGCGAGCTGGCCGGCCGCAACACCGTGCTCACGTCGATGATCGGCCTGGGCTACTACGGCACCTTCACCCCGCCGGTGATCCTGCGCAACGTCATGGAGAACCCGGCCTGGTACACCGCGTACACCCCGTACCAGCCGGAGATCTCGCAGGGTCGCCTGGAGGCGCTGCTCAACTTCCAGACCCTGGTCTCCGACCTGACCGGCCTGCCCACCTCCGGCTCCTCGCTGCTGGACGAGGGCACCGCGGCCGCCGAGGCGATGGCCCTGGCCCGCCGCGTGACCAAGGTCAAGGGCGGCGTCTTCCTGGTCGACGCCGAGACCCTGCCGCAGACCGTCGCGGTGATCAACACCCGGGCCGTGCCCACCGGCGTCGAGGTGGTCGTCGCCGACCTGTCCGAGGGCATCCCGGCCGAGATCGTCGAGCGCGGCGTGTTCGGCGTGCTGCTCCAGTACCCCGGCGCCACCGGCGTGGTCCGCGACCTCACCCCGGTGATCGAGCAGGCCCACGGCCTGGGCGCGATCGTCGCCGTCGCCGCCGACCTGCTCGCCCTCACCCTGCTGAAGTCCCCGGGCGAGCTCGGCGCCGACATCGCCTGCGGCACCTCCCAGCGCTTCGGCGTGCCGATGGGCTTCGGTGGCCCGCACGCCGGCTACCTGGCCGTGCGCGCCGAGTACGCGCGCTCGCTGCCCGGGCGTCTGGTCGGCGTCTCCGTCGACGCCGACGGCAACCGCGCCTACCGCCTGGCCCTGCAGACCCGCGAGCAGCACATCCGCCGCGAGAAGGCCACCAGCAACATCTGCACCGCCCAGGTGCTGCTCGCCGTGATGGCCTCGATGTACGCCGTCTACCACGGCCCGGACGGCCTGGCCGACATCGCCCGCCGCACCCACCGCTACGCCGCCGCCCTCGCCGAGGGCCTGCGGGCCGGCGGCGTCGAGCTGCTGCACGGCGAGTTCTTCGACACCGTCACCGCGGTCGTCCCGGGCCGCGCCGCCGAGATCGCCGCCGCCGCCCGCGCCCAGGGCATCAACGTCTTCCAGGACGGCGCGGACCGGATCTCGGTCTCCACCGACGAGACCACCACCCGCGAGCACCTGGCGGGCGTCTGGGCCGCGTTCGGCGTCGAGGGCGTCGAGGTGGCGGAGAGCGCCGACGCGCTGCCCGCCGCGCTGCTGCGCGAGGACGAGTACCTGACCCACCCGGTCTTCCACAGCCACCGCTCGGAGACCGCCATGCTGCGCTACCTGCGCCGCCTGTCGGACCGGGACTACGCGCTGGACCGCGGCATGATCCCGCTGGGCTCCTGCACCATGAAGCTCAACGCGACCACCGAGATGGAGTCGGTGACCTGGCCGGAGTTCGGCCAGCTGCACCCCTTCGCGCCGGTCGACCAGGCCGAGGGCTTCCTGACCCTGATCCGCGGGCTGGAGCGCCAGCTGGTCGAGGTGACCGGCTACGACGCCGTGTCCATCCAGCCGAACGCCGGTTCCCAGGGCGAGCTGGCCGGCCTGCTGGCCGTCCGCGCCTACCACCACGCCAACGGCGACACCCAGCGCGACGTCTGCCTCATCCCGTCCTCCGCGCACGGCACCAACGCCGCCTCCGCGGTGATGGCGGGCATGCGCGTGGTCGTGGTCAAGACCCTGGTCGACGGCGACGTCGACGTCGCGGACCTCAAGGCCAAGATCGAGCAGCACCGCGACAACCTCGCCGTGCTGATGGTCACCTACCCGTCCACCCACGGCGTGTACGAGACCCAGATCACCGAGATCTGCGGCCTGGTGCACGAGGCCGGCGGCCAGGTGTACGTCGACGGCGCCAACCTGAACGCGCTGGTCGGCCTGGCCAAGCCGGGCAAGTTCGGCGCGGACGTCTCGCACCTGAACCTGCACAAGACCTTCTGCATCCCGCACGGCGGCGGCGGCCCGGGCGTCGGCCCGGTGGCGGTGCGCGCGCACCTCGCGCCGTACCTGCCGAACCACCCGCTGCAGGAGGAGGCCGGCCCGGCCACCGGCGTCGGCCCGATCTCGGCCGCCCCGTGGGGCTCGGCGGGCATCCTGCCGATCTCCTGGTCGTACGTCCGGCTGATGGGCGGCGAGGGCCTCAAGCGCGCCACCCAGGTCGCGGTGCTGAACGCCAACTACATCGCCAAGCGGCTCGCGGCGCACTTCCCGGTGCTCTACACCGGCCCCGGCGGTCTGGTGGCGCACGAGTGCATCATCGACCTGCGCCCGCTCACCAAGGAGACCGGCGTGAGCGTGGACGACATCGCCAAGCGCCTGATCGACTACGGCTTCCACGCGCCGACGATGTCCTTCCCGGTGGCCGGCACGCTGATGATCGAGCCGACCGAGTCCGAGGACCTGTACGAGATCGACCGGTTCTGCGACGCGATGATCGAGATCCGGGCCGAGATCGAGAAGGTCGGCTCGGGCGCCTGGGCGGCCGAGGACAACCCGCTGCGCAACGCCCCGCACACCGCGGCCGCGCTGGCCGGCGACTGGGCGCACGGCTACACCCGCCAGGAGGCGGTCTTCCCGGCCGGCGTGAACCCGGCGGACAAGTACTGGCCGCCGGTCAGCCGGATCGACGGCGCGTACGGCGACCGCAACCTGGTCTGCTCCTGCCCGCCGCTGGACGAGTACGGCGTCTGACCGACGCCCGGCACACGGCAGGGCCCCGGCGGATCCGTCCGCCGGGGCCCTGCCCGTCGCGCTCGTTCCGCCGTGGCGGCCCGGCGGCTCAGACCGCGCTCGCGGCCGGGCGGCGCGGGGCGATCACCCGGCCGTCGGGCAGCAGCTCGCCGGTGTCCTCGAACAGCAGGACGCCGTTGCAGAGCAGGCTCCAGCCCTGCTCGGGGTGGCAGGCCACCGGGACGGCGGCCTCGCGGTCCTCGGACTCGGCCGACGGGCACTCAGGACGGTGCTGGCACATGCGTACCCTCGCTTCGCTCTGCGATCCTCCCCGTGACGAGGTGTCGCCGGTGGCCGGCGGGCGCCGCCGCGGTGGTCGGATTCTGTCCGGCGCCGGGCCAGGTGTGGACCGGCGCTCAAGTGGGTAGGACAGGAGGTCCTTCCACGCTGGTTCCCAGTGTCGGCATCTGCGGACGCGCGCGCAGCGATTTCGTGACATGCGCCACAACCCCCGGGCAGAGATCACCCGTTCAGGTGGTCCGGGGCCGAAGGCGGCACCGGACGGGCCATCGGGCGGGCGGCCCGGTCGGGCCATGCCGGATGACCCGTCCGGGGGGCGCCGGATCGGGCGGCGGACGGTCCCGGGTCTCAGAGCGCCCCGGAGGCGAGCCGGGCGGAGTCCGCCGTGCCGAGCAGCAGCGGGCGCGGCGCGGCCTGGGGGCGGGCGGCGGGCGTCCGGGCCAGCAGCGGCAGCAGTTCGGCGGCCGGGTGGGCGCGGTGCGCGGTGACGCCCATCGGTGCCGGGGCCAGCGGGATCAGCAGGTCGGTGCCGGGGCCGCCGTCCGGGCTGTGCAGCCACAGCGCCGTCGCGTACTGGCCGGGGAAGGTCAGCAGCCGCGGCTGGCAGCGGGAGCGGGCGGACTGGGCGAGCTGCCAGGCCTCGCGCAGCGCCCGGAGCGTGGAGTCCAGGTACGGGCCGGCGGTGAAGTGCGAGAAGGTGTGGCCCTCCGCGCCCTGCACCACCTCGGCGGCGGCGGCCACCTCGGTGCCGTCCTTGATGAGGAAGCGCCAGCCCGTCCGCCGGGCCGCGGCGAGCTCGGCGCGCGGACCCTCCAGGACGTGGACGGCGAGCGGGTGCGCGGGCAGGAGCGGCCCGGTCGGATGACGCAGCGCGGCGGCGGCGGGTTGGCGCAGCGCGGTCTCCGAGTCGAGCGCTGCGAGGACCGCGCGCAGGGCACTGGGCGGGGGCTGGGGGGTCTGCAGAGTCATGGCAAGGTCGCCTCTCCGTGCGAGATCGGCGTGCGAGTGCGGCATACCGGCATGGCTGGTGCGTCGACGGTGACGGGACCTGAGCCTTGTCCGGTTGGGCAGGATCGCGATGCCGGCGCGGCCGTTCTCTCCGGGGTCTCGCGGCGATGGCGGGCCGGGCCGTGGCGCAGTGCGAATTCTACTCGAACAGGTGCGCAGGGTGACCTGTTTATCACAGGCGGTGCCCCCGGGCAAGTCTTCAGATGGGCTGATACGGCATCAGTTTCCTTGCATTGCAAGCCAATCCAAGCGTTCGGGTATCGATCTTCGGGGTGGGCATGATGCTTGCACGGTCGGGGGCCGGCCGGCTCAGGAGGAGGAGACCATGGGCGAGAAGGTCGTGGCGACCCAGGCGGACCTTTCGGACCGGCAGATGTACCGGCGCAAGCTCCAGTCCTGTCTGGAGGCGCTCGGCCGGATGCTGCGCGAGGAGCGCTTCGACCGCCCGAAGGGCGTCATGGGCCTGGAGATCGAGCTCAACCTGGCCGACGAGCAGGGCCTGCCGCTGCTGAACAACGCCCAGGTGCTCACCGCGATCGGCTCCGCCGACTTCCAGACCGAGCTGGGCCGCTTCAACATCGAGGTCAACATCGCGCCGCACCGGCTCTGCGGGCACGTCTTCGAGGAACTGCGCGAGGAGCTGGACACCGGGCTGAAGTACGCCGACCGGCGGGCCGGGGAGGCCGGGGCGCGGATCGTGATGGTCGGCATCCTCCCGACCCTGGAACTCGACCACACCGGGCTCGACGCGATGTCCCACAACCAGCGGTACAGCCTGCTCAGCGACCAGATCCTGGCCGCCCGGGGCGAGGACATCACGCTGGACATCGAGGGCGTCGAGCACCTCCAGCTGGAGTCGATCACCATGGTCGCCGAGGCCGCCGCGACCTCGCTCCAGATGCACCTCCAGGTGACGCCCGAGCGGTTCTCCTCGGTGTGGAACGCCGCCCAGGCGATCTGCGGGCCGCAGCTCGCGCTCGGCGCCAACTCGCCGTTCCTGTTCGGACGGGAGCTGTGGCGCGAGACCCGCCCGGTGCTCTTCCAGCAGGCCTGCGACACCCGTTCGGCGGAGCTCAAGGCGCAGGGCGTGCGCCCGATCACCTGGTTCGGCGAGCGCTGGGTGGACTCGGCCTACGACCTGTTCGAGGAGAACCTGCGCTACTTCCCGGCGCTGCTGCCGATCTGCGACGACGAGGACCCGGCCAAGGTGCTGGCCTCCGGCGGCGTGCCGCGGCTGGCCGAGATGCGGCTGCACAACGGCACCATCTACCGGTGGAACCGCCCGGTGTACGACGTCAGCGGCGGGGTGCCGCACCTGCGGGTGGAGAACCGGGCGCTGCCGGCCGGACCGACCGTGGCCGACACGCTCGCCAACGCGGCGTTCTACTACGGCGTGGTGCGGGTGCTGGCCGAGCAGTCCCGGCCGATCTGGACCAGGCTGCCGTTCGAACGGGCCGACGAGAACTTCCGCCAGGCGGCCCGCTACGGCGTCGACGCGGTGTTCCAGTGGCCGCGGCAGGGCCGGGCCGGGCGCGGCGGCGGGCTGACCACCGTCCCCGCCGTCGACCTGGTGCTCAACGAGCTGCTGCCGATGGCCTACCAGGGCCTGGACGCCTGGGGCGTGGAGCCGGCCGACCGGGACCGCTACCTCGGCATCATCGAGCAGCGCTGCCTGCGCCGCACCAACGGCGCCTCCTGGCAGAGCGCCACCTTCCACCGGCTGCGCGAGCAGTACGGGATGGACCGGCCGGCCGCGCTGGCGGCGATGACCCGGCGGTACATGGAGCACATGCGCGGCGGCGAGCCGGTGCACACCTGGCCGGTGGGGTAGCACCTCAGGGCGCGCGCGGGGCGCTGTGGAAGGATGATCGCTCCGGACCGCCGACGGCCGCCCGCCGGCGCCGGAGGCCGCCGACCGTCCGCCGTCCGCCGCCCGTCCGTGCTGGAGCACCGCCGTGACCACCGTCCCGACCGCACCGGAGACCGCGAAGCCGACCCGCCGCCTGCTCGGGGCGGAACTGCTGATCGTCCTCGGCCTCTCGCTCGGGGCCAGCGGCATCAGCGCGCTGATCAGCTTCACCGCCTCGCTCACCGAGACGCTGAAGCTGGGCCAGCAGGTGGCGACCCTGAACGGCTCGCGCGCCCCCGGCCGGCCCTGGCTGGACCTGGTCTGGCAGCTCTACTACATCGGCCGCGGGCTGATGCCGGTGGTGCTGGTCGGCTACCTGCTGGTGCGCGAGGGCACGGCGCTGCGGGTGCTCGGCTTCGACCTCGGGCAGAAGCTGCGCGACCTCGGCCGGGGCGCGGCCGTCGCGGCGGCGATCGGCGGCTCGGGGCTGGCGCTCTACCTGGCCTCGCAGGCGGCCGGCTACAACCTGACGGTCGCGCCGTCCGGGCTGCCGGACGTGTGGTGGCGGATCCCGGTGCTGCTGCTGTCGGCCTGGCAGAACGCGATCCTGGAGGAGGTCGTCGTCCTCGGCTACCTGCTGCGCCGGCTGGGGCAGCTGGGCTGGTCGTGGCCGGCCGCGCTGGTGGCGAGTTCGCTGCTGCGCGGCTCGTACCACCTGTACCAGGGGATCGGCGGGCTGGTCGGCAACATCGTGATGGGCGTGGTGTTCTGCCTGCTGTACCGGCGCTGGGGGCGGGTGATGCCGCTGGTGGTGGCGCACGCGCTGATCGACACGGTGGCGTTCGTCGGCTACGCGCTGCTCGCCGGGCACGTCAGCTGGCTGCCCACCGGGTGAGCGCGGACACCGCCCCGGGGCGCGGCGGGCGGGACAGCAGCCGGTCCACGTGGGGGCGTTCGAGGCCCTGGCCGGGGTCGACGGCCAGCAGCAGGCGGTCGCGGCGCACCAGGGAGTTGCGGACCAGCCGGGGCGGGATGACGTCGTCGACCCAGGCGAACGGGCGGCCGGCCGCGTAGCGCAGCAGCGGCGCCCACTTGCGGGCGGAGAGCAGTTCCATCAGCGGCACCCGCGGGTCGCCGGGCTGCGGGACGTAGCCGGTGAAGCGGACGAAGGGCAGCTCGGGCAGGCCGATCGCCGGGGAGATGTGGGTGTTGGCGTGTTCCTCCCAGGTGGTCGCCCAGACCAGGTCGTAGGTGCCGGCCAGCTCGCGCAGCCAGGCGCCGTGCCGGGCGGAGAGCAGCACGGTGTAGCCGAACAGGGTGTGGGCGTCGAAGTCGGCCCCGGGCGCGGGGCAGACCGGGTTGAGCACGCCGTCGACGTCCAGGAACAGGAGTGGCTTGGGCATCGGGGGTCCCCCAGGTCTCATCCGTCGTCACCTGGACGGACGTGCCGAGCCCTCCGGCGGTTGCCGGCCGGAGGGCGCACACGGGGGCGCACGGGGTGCGCCGGAGCGTTCAGCCCGTGACGGCGTCGGCGGCGGGGACCGGGTGGGCGTGGGCGGGCGGTGCGGCGTCCGGGGCGGCCGGGCGCCGGGAGAGCCGGCGGACCTCCGGCTCCAGCAGCACGGCGGCGCTGAGGACCAGGGAGATCACCGCGCAGGCCCAGAGCGCGCCGGACAGGCCGAGCCGGTCGGCGACCGGTCCGGCGAGCGCGGTGCCGACCGGCGCCAGCGAGAGCGAGCCGAGCTCGTCGTAGGCGGTGACCCGGGAGAACGCCTCGGCCGGTATCTCCTGCTGCAGGGCGATCATCCAGTTGACGCCGAAGACGGTGACGCCGACGCCGGAGACGAACATCGCCGCGCAGAGCACCGGCATCGGGGCGGCGACCGCGAGGGCGAGCGCGGGCACGCCGAACAGGAAGACGCCCCAGTTGCCGACCAGCAGGATCCGGCGCGGCTGCCAGCGGGTCATCAGCAGGCCGGTGGCGACCAGGCCGGCGCCGTAGGCGGCCATCGCCAGGCCCCAGTCGCCGGCGCCGCCGAGCCGCTCCTTGGCGAAGGCGGGACCGTACACCGCCTCGACCGCGCCGACGCAGGCGACCAGCACCGAGAACTGGAGGACGATCACCCAGAGCCAGCGGCGGGAGGAGAACTCCCGCCAGCCCTCGCGCAGGTCGCGCAGCATGCCGCCGCCCCCGGCCGGGGCGGCGGGGGCCTGCGGCTCCAGCAGGAAGCGCAGCGCCGCGGCGGCCAGGAAGCAGACCGCGTCCAGGGCGAGCACCCAGCCGGCGCCGACCGTGGCGGTCAGCGCGCCGCCGAGCGCGGCGCCGCCGATCTGCGAGCCGTTGAAGCCCATCCGGTAGACCGAGAAGGCCCGGGCGGCGTGCTCGGGGGCGACGCTCTCCAGGATCATGCCGCCGGCGGCGGGGGAGTAGAACGCGTAGCCGGCACCGGCGCCGGCCGAGAGCAGCATCAGCTGCCAGAGGGCCGGCTCGCCGGTCAGCACCAGGACGGCGAGGGCGCCCTGGAAGACGGCGCTGAACACGTTGGCGGCGACCATGACGTGGTGGCGCGGCAGCCGGTCGGCGAGGGCGCCGCCGAGCACCAGCAGCAGGACGGTCGGCAGCAGCCGGGCGGCGGTGACGTAGCCGACGTCCGCGGTGGAGCCGCCGCCGTCCAGGATGGCGAAGGCGGTGGCGATCGGGGCGCCGGCGTTGCCGAGGCCGCTGACCACGGTGGCGGCGGTCTGGATCCGGAAGTTGCGGCTCGCCCAGGCCGGGCGGGCGGTGGGCGGAGGCGGGGGTTGGCTCTGCACCCCGTGACTATGCCGGGGCGGATGGTCCGTGTCCATCCGATATCCGGACGGGGGCGGCGGCGCCGCCACGGCGGCCCCGGGGCTCAGCCGAGGTGGCCCCAGAGGAAGGTCAGGGTGCGCCGCCAGGCGATCTCCGCCTGCAGCGGGTCGTAGGTGCCCAGCAGGTTCTCCTCGTTCATGAAGGCGTGGCCGGCCGGGTAGAAGTGGATCTCCGGGCGGACGTCGGTGGCCTCGCCGATCCGGATCGCGGCCTCGTCCACGGCGGCCATCGGGATCGCGCGGTCGTGCTCGCCGAAGTGGCCCAGCACATGGGCGCTCAGGCCCCGGTACTCGAAGTCCGGGTCGGGCGGCAGGCCGTAGAACGGGACCGCCGCGGCCACCCGGTCGCCCTCGGCGGCGGCCAGCAGCAGGGCGAAGCCGCCGCCCATGCAGAAGCCGACGACCCCGACCGCGTCGCCGACCACGCCCTCCAGGCCGAGCAGGAAGCCGACCGCGCCGCGCAGGTCCCGTACCGCCCGCTCGACCGGCAGCTCGCGCTTGAGCCGGGCGGCCTCGGCGGCGTCGTGGGTGGTCGTGCCGCCGAAGAGGTCCGGCGCGAGGACGGTGAAGCCCTCGGCGGCGAACCGGTCCGCCACGCCGGCCAGGTACGGGGTCAGGCCCCACCACTCCTGGACCACCACCAGGCCGGGGCCGACGCCCTGCGGCGGGCGGGCCAGGTAGCCGTGGGCCTCGCGGCCGTTGCTCGGGAAGGTGACGTTCTGCCGGGAGCCGCCCTGGTCAGGCATGGCTTCCTCTCGGGGGACGGACCGCCGGGCACGGCGGCGGGTCGGTGGCCGGGGGCGTGGAACGGCGGGGCCCGGGGGCGCCCGGCGCGGGCTCAGCCCATCTCCTCCAGGGCGCGGCCCTTGGTCTCCTTGATGCAGAAGGCCACGAAGGGGATGGAGAGCAGCGCGAAGACCGCGTAGATGACGTAGGTCGCCGACAGGTTCCAGTCGGCGAGGTCGGGGAAGCTGACGGTGATCGCCCAGTTGGCGATCCACTGGGCGGAGGCGGCGACGGACAGGGCGAGCGCGCGGATCCGGTTCGGGAACATCTCGCCGAGCAGCACCCAGACCACCACGCCCCAGGAGAAGGCGAAGCAGAGCACGAAGACGTGCGCGGCGATCAGCGCCACCACCGCGTGGGTGTTGTCCAGGGTCGCGGCGTCGCCGCTGCCCTCCCGGTAGGAGAAGGCCCAGGCGGCGGTGCCCAGCGCGGCGGCCATGCCGGCCGAGCCGGCCAGCGCGAGCGGCTTGCGGCCGATCCGGTCGACCAGGGCCATCGCGATCACCGTGCCGATCACGTTGATGATCGAGGTGGAGAGGCTGATCAGCAGCGAGTTGGACTCGTTGATGCCTACCGACTGCCACAGGAAGGAGGAGTAGTAGAAGATCACGTTGATGCCGACGAACTGCTGGAACACCGAGGCGCCGATGCCGACCCAGACGATCGGCAGCAGGCCGAACCGGCCGCCCAGCAGGTCCTTGAGCCGCGGCTTGCGGGTGGACTCCAGCACCGCGCGGATCTCCGCCACCCGGGCGTCGAGGTCGACGTCCTCGCCCTCGACCTCCACCAGCACCCGGCGGGCCTGCGCCTCCCGGTGGTCGGCGATCAGGTAGCGCGGCGACTCGGGGATGGCCAGCGCCATCAGGCCGTAGACCAGGGCCGGGATCGCCTCCACGCCGAGCATCCACTGCCAGGCCTGGACGCCCCCGAGGTGGCCGGTGGACTCGCCGCCGGCGGCCTGGTTGAGCGCCCAGTTGGCGAGCTGGGAGACGGTGATGCCGAGCACGATCGCCATCTGCTGGAAGGAGGCCAGCCGGCCCCGGTAGGCGGTCGGGGCGACCTCGGCGATGTAGGTCGGGGCGATCACCGAGGCGATGCCGATCGCCACGCCGCCGACCACCCGCCAGGTGGCCAGCACCTCGATGTTCGGCGGGAACATCGAGCCGATGCCGCTGACCGCGAAGAGGACCGAGGCCAGCAGCATGGTGCGCACCCGGCCCAGGTGGTCGGCCAGCCGCCCGGCCACCACCGCGCCGGCGGCCGAGCCGAGCAGGGCGATGGCCACCACGAAGGCGGTCGTGCCGTTGCCCACCCCGAAGTGCTTCTGGATGCCGGTCACCGCGCCGTTGATCACCGCGCTGTCGTAGCCGAACAGGAAGCCGCCCATCGCGGCGGCGGCGGAGATGAACACGACGTGCCCGAGGTGCGCCTCGCCGGAAGCCGGATGGGTGTGGGTCGTGGACACGCGCGCTCCCCGGGGTCGACGGTCCCGCCCGCTCGGCCGGGAGGGCAGGGTTCGTCTCACATTCGATCAGCGGGAGGGGGCGCGCGTCGCGGTGGCTGGGCCGAACGGGTGACGGTGCGTCAGCTCGGCGTGCGGTTGCCCCGCGCGGACTGCGCGTTGCGTGCCGTCCTGCGGGCGTTGCGGCGCAGCAGCTGGGTGCGGGCGCCGGTGTCGAGCGGGCGGGCGCGTTCGGCGAGCCGGTCGGCCAGCGCCAGCTGCTCGGCGGCCGGCTTCTTGTCGTCGTACTTGAACTTGGCGCGCACCTCGCGGACGGTCAGCCGCAGCCCGGTCAGGCCGGGGAGCAGCCGGCCGAGCTCGCCCTCGCCCGGGGCCACCCGGGTGTCCGGGCTCTCCGGCTGGAAGTGGGCCAGCTGGCGGTTGAGGATCTCCGCCTTGCCGGCCGCGTCCTCGACGAGCGCGGCGGTGGCGTGGAACTGCACGGAGCTGTAGAAGCTGGTCGGGGTGCCGGGCGCGCCGCGCCAGTGGCCGGGGGCGAAGGCGTAGTCGTCGGTGACCGCGAGGGTGACCTCCGGGTCCGCCCGGACGGCCGCGAGCAGCGGATTGGGGGCGGCCAGGTGGAGCAGGATCTCGCCGCGGCCGGCGTCCAGCAGGAAGTGGGTGGGCACCAGGACGGGGCCCCGGCCCGGCCCGCCGTTGGCGGCGAGCAGCCCGAAGTCGCGGCCCTCGGCGAGCCAGGCGCGCCACTCGTCCTCGTCGCCGCGGTCCCAGGAGCGGATCAGCATGACGTCTCCGGACGGATGTCGCGCGGGGCGGTGAGGGCGGCGAGGTTCGCGGGCAGCGGCACGGTGGTGGAGGCGTCCGGCACCGGCGTGCCGTAGCCGGTGGTGACCGGGACGACGCCGGCCCAGTGCGGCAGGGCGAGGTCCTCGGGGTCGTCCTCGGCGAGGTCGGCCCGGGTCTTGGCGGAGACCTCGTCCAGCTCCAGGCGGAGCACCGCGGTGGCGGCGAGCTCCTTGGCGTTGGCCGGGCGGACCTCGCCGGAGCGGCCGGGGACCACCTGGTCGACCAGCGCGTCCAGCGCGACCGCCAGCTCCTCGGGGTCGGTGACCTGGTGGGCGGTGCCGTGGGCGACCACCGAGCGGAAGTTGACCGAGTGGTTGAACGCCGACTTGGTGAGCACCAGGGCGTCGACCAGGGTGACGGTGACGCAGACCGGCAGGCCCTGCTCGCCCCTGGCCGAGCGCAGCGGGCGGCTGCCGGTGGAGCCGTGCACGTAGAGGCGGCCGCCGACCCGGGCGTGGATGGTGGGCAGGACGACCGGCGCCCCGTCGGCGACGAAGCCGAGGTGGCAGAGGTAGGTGGCGTCCAGGATCGCGTGGATCACCTCGCGCTCCCAGGTGGCGCGGTCCTTGTAGCGGGTGGGGGTGGTGCGCGGGGTCCGGGCGTAGGACGGGTCGGCGTCCGGCGTGGTCGACATGACAACCTCTATGTACTAGTGCATACTCTGTTTTGTGCTAGGAGACTATCGGATCACCGGACGGCGTGCCAGCGATATCGCGGCCGAGGTCGAGCGGGGCGTCAGCGACGGCCGGCTCGCACCCGGGACGCCGCTGCCGCCGCTGCGCGACCTCGCCGCCGAACTCGGCGTCAACCCCAACACGGTGGCCGCCGCCTACCGGCTGCTCCGTGACCGCGGGGTGATCGAGACCGCCGGCCGCAAGGGCAGCCGGATCCGCCCCCGCCCGGCCCACACCCCGCGCGACCAGATCCGCCTGCCCGTCCCGGCGCACGCCCGCGACCTCTCCGACGGCAACCCCGACCCGGCCCTGCTGCCGGACCTCACCGCCGCCCTCGCGGCCGCCGCCGAGGCCGCCCGCCGCAGCCCGGTCCGCTACGGCGACCCGGCCGCCGACCCCGGGCTGCTCGCCCTGGCCGGCGCGGCCTTCGCCGCCGACGGTCTGCCGTCCGGACCGCTCGCCGTCGCCTCCGGCTCGCTGGACACCATCGAGCGGATCCTGGTCACCCGGCTGCGCCCCGGCGACGCCGTCGCCGTCGAGGACCCGGGCTGGGGCAGCCTGCTCGACCTGCTGCCGGCGCTCGGGCTGCGCGCCGTGCCGGTCCCGCTCGACGACGCCGGCCCGCTGCCCGGGGCGCTCGCCGGGGCGCTGGAGGCCGGCGCGCGGGCGGTGGTCGTCACCAGCCGGGCGCAGAACCCGACCGGCGCGGCGCTCACCGCCGGGCGGGCCGCCGAGCTGCGCGCGGTGCTGGCCGCCCACC
This sequence comes from Kitasatospora sp. NPDC001527, assembly GCF_040298605.1. Lineage (NCBI taxonomy): Bacteria > Bacillati > Actinomycetota > Actinomycetes > Kitasatosporales > Streptomycetaceae > Kitasatospora > Kitasatospora sp. NPDC001527. Next base: position 28,791 of record NZ_JBEPAM010000026.1, read on the forward strand.
CGGACGTGCTGCTGATCGAGGACGACCACGGCCACGGCATCGTCGACCTGCCCTACCACCCGCTGGCGGGGGCGGGCTCGGCGCACTGGGCGGTGGTGCGCTCGGCGGCCAAGGCGTACGGGCCGGACCTGCGGCTGTCGGTCGCGGTCGGGGACGCGGACACCGTCGGCCGGGTGCTCGGGCGCCAGCGGCTGGGGGCCGGCTGGGTCAGCCACCTGCTCCAGCACACGGTGGCCGAGCTGTGGCGCGCCGACGCCGCGCCGGTGGGCCGGGTGGCCGCCGCCTACCGGGAGCGCCGGGAGGCGCTGATCGGCGCGCTGGCCGAGCGGGGGATCGCGGCGCACGGGGCGAGCGGGGTGAACGTCTGGGTGCCGGTGCCGGACGAGGCCGTCGCGCTCGCCGCGCTGGTCCAGCGGGGCTGGGTCGCGGCGCCCGGCGCGCGCTACCGGCTGCAGTCGCCGCCCGGGCTGCGGATCACCGTCGCCCGGCTCGATCCGGCGGACGCCGGGCGGCTGGCCGGGGACCTGGCGGCGGTGCTGGGCGTGGAGGGCGCGCCGTCCCGGCTGGTCTGATCCCGTCCGGCCTCAAGGGTGGCGCAACACCGCGGGCCAGGACGCGGGCGGGATGTGCCCGACCGCGGGGGAGCCCGGCGCAAGCGGCCCGGCAAGAGCCCCTCCTCCCGTGCGCGACGGGAGGAGGGGCGGGCACCGCCGCCGGAGCCGGTCAGCCCTTGGCGAGCAGCGCCTGGGCGTGCTCCCTGACCTGGTCCTTCGACAGGTAGGCGTCGGTGTACTCGAAGTCCCGCAGCCGGGCGGGCTGGCGGGCGAGGAAGCCGGTGCGCACGAAGTCGTCGCCGGCGGTCGCGTTGAGCAGCCAGTTGGCGCCGACCCGGAACTTCGCGGCGTTGGTGCGCATCGCCATCAGGTGGTAGCCGCGGGCCACCAGCTGGGCCGGCACGCCGCGCAGCTCCACCCCGACCGGCTTGGAGACGGCGTCCTTGCCGCCGAGGTCCACGACCAGGCCCAGGTCCTTGTGGTAGTACGGCTCCAGCGGCTGGTTGCGCAGCGCGGCGATCACGTTCCTGGCCACCGCGCGGCCCTGGCGGGCCGAGTGCTGGGCGGTCGGCGGGCAGACCGCGCCGTCGCCCTTGGCGAGGTCCGGTACGGCGGCGGCGTCGCCGAGCGCGAAGACGCCCTCGAACTGCGGCACCCGCATCTCCGCCGTCACCGCGAGCCGTCCGCGCACCGTCTCGGCGTCCAGGGTGGCGATCAGCGGGCTCGCCGCGACGCCGGCCGTCCAGATCAGCGTCCGGCAGGGCAGCACCCGGCCGTCGGTGAACTTGACCGACTCGGCGCCGACCTCGGCCACCGAGACGCCCAGCGACACCTCGATGCCGCGCTCGCGCAGCACCTCCAGGGCGGCGGTGCCCAGCGCGTCGCCCAGCTCGGGCATCAGCTTGGGCGCGATGTCGATGAGGTGCCACTTGATCTGCCGGGCGTCCAGCCGCGGGTAGCGGTGGGCGGCCGCCGTGGTGAGCCGCTGCAGGCAGGCGGCGGTCTCGGTGCCGGCGTAGCCGCCGCCGACCACCACGAACTGCAGCCGGGACTCGCGCTCCTTCTGGTCCTGGCTGGCCGAGGCGAGGTCGAGCTGGGCGATCACGTGGTCGCGGACGTAGGCCGCCTCGGCGAGCGTCTTCATGCCGCGCGCGTAGTCGGTCAGGCCGGGGATGTCGAAGGTGCGGGTGACGCTGCCGGGGGCCAGCACCAGGTAGTCGTACTTCTGCGCCACCACCTCGTCGGTGATCTTGCGGACCACGCAGACCTTGGAGACCGGGTCCACGCCGATCGCGCCGCCGGGGACGATGTGGGTGCGGCGCAGCGAGCGGCGCAGCGAGACGGCCACCGACTGGGGCGTCAGCACGCCGGCCGCCACGTGCGGCAGCAGCGGCAGGTAGAGCTGGTAGCTGAAGGGGGTGACCAGGGAGATCTCCGCCTCCGCGGGGGAGAGCTTGCGCTCCAGGCGGCGCGCGCACTCCAGTCCGGCGAAGCCGCCGCCCACGATCAGGATCCGGGCTCGTTCCATCGTGCGTCCCTCACAGTTACAGGTCGTTACCTCACGGCGCAGCCGTCGTGCTGCGGGTCGTGGCCGTCGGGTGCCCCGATTACTGTCCGCCACACTCGCACGGAGCAGCCGGGGCTGCCACCGGGACGACCCGGGCGGGCGAGTGCGCCGAGCGACACCCGCCCCGTGCATATGCCCGATAGGCTGTCCGCCGTGCTCCCCGAGGTGACGGCGGTCCGCTATGTGACGCCACTGCGAGAAGGCGGCTCGATGCCGGGCCTGGTCGAGGCCGACGACCGGCGGCTGTACGCGCTGAAGTGGGTCGGCGCGGCCCAGGGCCGCAAGGCGCTGGTCGCGGAGGTGCTGGCCGGTGAGCTCGGCCGGCGGCTCGGCCTGCCGGTGCCCGAGCTGGTGACCGTCGACCTGGACCCGGTGCTGGCCCGCAGCGAGCCGGATCCGCAGATCCAGGACCAGATGCGCGCCAGCGGCGGGCTCAACCTGGGCATGGCCTTCGTCAGCGGAGCGCTCAACTTCGACCCGGTCTGCTTCGAGGTGGACGCCGGGCTGGCCGGGCAGGTGCTCTGGTTCGACGCGCTGATCGGCAACGTCGACCGGTCCTGGCGCAACCCCAACCTGCTGGTCGCCACCGGTGGCCTGCGGCTGATCGACCACGGCGCGAGCCTGATCTTCCACCACCACTGGGCGGGCGCCGACGGCTGGACCCGCCGCCCGTACGACGCCTCCGACCACGCGCTGCTGGGCGCCGAGCCGGACCTGCTCGCGGCCGACAAGGCGCTCGCCCCGTTGGCGGAGGGCGCGATCGAGGAGGCCGTGGCGCTGATCCCGGACGTCTGGCTGGCGGACGAGCCCGGGTTCGACTCGCCCGGGGCGGTGCGCGAGGCCTACCGCGCCCGGTTGACCGCGCGACTGGCCGGTCCGCGCGACTGGCTGCCGGAGGTGTCCGCATGACCGAGTCCGGCTTCGAGGAGTTCGGCCTGTCCGAGTCCCGCCTGTCCGGGTCCCGTCTGTCCTGGTCGGCGGACTCCGGGCCGGCCGAGCTCCGGGCGGGCGAAGCGGCGCGCTCGGCGCTGCCGCTCCGGGCCGAGCTGCACGAGTACGAGTACGCGGTGATCCGGGCGGTGCCCCGGGTGGAGCGCGGCGAGTGCGTCAACGTGGGCGTGCTGCTGTACTGCCGGCAGAGCTCGCACCTGGCCGCGCGGACCCATCTGGACCAGGCGCGGCTGCTGGCGCTGGACCCGGTCGCCGACGTGTCCGCGGTGCGGCGGGCGCTGCACGGGATCGAGGCGGTCTGCGCGGGCGGCCCGCAGGCCGGACCGGCCGCGGCGGACGGTCCGGGGCAGCGGTTCCGCTGGCTCACCGCCCCGCGCAGCGCGGTGGTGCAGCCGGGGCCGGTGCACACCGGGCTGACCGCCGATCCGGAGACGGAGCTGCGGCGCCTGTTCGACCAGCTGGTGCTCTGAGCGGGCCCGGTTCCCCGGGGCAGGCGGTTTGGTCACCGGACCTTTGCCATGCTCAAATCTTGAGTTGCTGAAGCAGTCGGTCGTAGGCTGACCTCCATGGGTTCGACGACGACCACGACCGCACCGACCAACGCCCAGCTGATGGAGGCACTGGCCGCCGTCGGTGGTGCCTACTTCCAGGACTTCGCCGCCGCCGCGGCCCGGCACGGTCTCTCCTCCTCGCAGGCCAAGGCGCTCGGCGCCGTCCAGGAGCCGGTGCCGATGCGCGCGCTGGCCGGGCGGCTCGGCTGCGACGCCTCCAACGTGACCGGGATCGTCGACCGGCTGGAGGCGCTCGGACTGGCCCGCCGGGAGGCCTCGGCGGGGGACCGGCGGGTCAAGATCGTGGTCATCAGTGAGCAGGGCCGGGAGATCCTGGCGCGGATCCGCGGCGAGATGAGCCGCACCCACCAGGCCTTCGAGATCCTCAGCGGCGAGCAGCGCGCGGCGCTGCACTCGATCTGCCTCCAGGTCCTCCCGGTGCTCAGCGGGCGCTCCTAGCCGCTCAGGGCCGCCAGGGCCGCCGTGAGGGCGGGCGGCAGCGGGGTGTGGTGGAGCAGGGTGAGGCGCCGGGTCGCGCGGGTCAGGGCGACGTAGAGGTCCGGCGCGCCCTGGGCGAGCAGTGCGGCCGGGTCGACCAGCACGACCGCGTCGAACTCCAGGCCCTTGGCCTCGCGGACGGTCAGCGCCCCGAGGGCGGCGGCGCCGGCGTCCGGGGCGATCACCCCCAGGGTGCCGGTGCCGGTGGGCAGCGCGGCCAGCGCGGCGGCGTAGTCGCCGTCCGGAACGGCGACGGCGCCCGGGCGCTCGGGGGTCTCCCGGACGGCCTCGGGCGGTTCCTGGCCGGGGGCGTGGGCACGGAGCACGGCCGCCGCCGGCGCCATGATCGCGGCCGGTGTGCGGTAGTTGACGGTGAGCCGCTCCTCGCGCCAGCGGCCCGGCAGTTCGCGGTCCAGCAGCTCGCCCCAGGACGACCGGGCGCCGGCCGGCGAGGCGGTCTGGGCGAGGTCGCCGACGATGGTCAGCGAGCGGGTCGGCACCCGGCGCAGCACGGCCCGCCAGGCCATCGCGGACAGCTCCTGCGCCTCGTCGACCACCACGTGCCCGTATGCCCAGGTGCGGTCCTCGGCGGCGCGCTCGGCGGTGGTGCGCTCCGGGCCGGAGTCGCGGAAGCGCTCGGCGAGCAGTCCGGCGTCCAGGGTGGCGTCGCCCCGCTGGCCGGTGACGGTGAGCACGCCCTCGGCGTAGGCCCGTTCCTCGTCCAGGGCCCGGTCGGCGGCGCGGGAGCGGGCCCGGGCCAGGGCGCCGTCCTCGCCGAGGAGCTCGGCCGCCTCGTCGAGCAGCGGGACGTCCCCGGTGGTCCACGGCGCTCCGGGCGGGCGCAGGACGGCGGCGCGTTCGGCGGGGGAGAGGCCGGGGGCCGCGGCGGCCAGCAGCGCGGAGTCGGAGAGCAGCCGGTCGAGCAGCCGGCCGGGCGTCAGGAGCGGCCACAGGGCGTCGAGTCCGGCGCGGACCTCGGGCTGCGACCAGAGCTCGCGCGGGGCGTAGCGGGCCTCCTCCTCGTCGTACGGGCGGCCGAGGGAGAGCGCCTGGGCCACCGCCAGGGCGTCGAGCAGGGTGCGCAGGAGGAAGCCGCGGGCCCGGTTGTGCGGCAGGCGCAGGCCGCGCGCGGCCGCCCGGGCCTCGGCGCAGACCCGGCGGGGCAGCCGCAGGTGCTCGCCGAGGAGCAGGTCGCCCTCCGGCAGCCGCTGGTGGGCCGCGACGGCGCGCCGGAGCACCTCGGCCATCCACGGTCCGCCCTTGACCACCGCGGCGGCGGGTGCGTCCTCGGCGGTGGCGCGGACGCCGGGGAACAGTTCGCCGACGGTGCGCAGCACCACCTCGGTCTCGCCGAGCGCGGGCAGCACCTGGTCGATGTAGCGCAGGAACGCCGGGTTGGGCCCGATCACCAGGACGCCGCGCCGCTCCAGCACCGCGCGGTGGGTGTACAGCAGATAGGCGGCGCGGTGCAGCGCGGTGACCGTCTTCCCGGTGCCGGGGCCGCCCTGGACGACCAGGGCGCCGGGCAGCGGGGCGCGGATCACCCGGTCCTGCTCGGCCTGGATGGTGGCGACCACCGTGGCCATCCGGCCGGTGCGCTCGCGGTCGAGGGCGGCCAGCAGCGCCGCCTCGCCGACCAGGCCGCGCCGGCCGCGCTCGTCCAGGGCGCCGAGGTCGAGCGCCTCGTCGTCCAGCCCGGTGAGGGTGCGGCCGCGGCTGTGCAGGTGGCGGCGGCGGACCAGTTCGCCCGGGTCGGCCGGGGTGGCGGTGTAGAATGGGCGGGCGGCGGGGGCACGCCAGTCGACGAGGACCGGCTCGTAGGTCCCGGCCGCTTCGTCGGTGAGGCCGATCCGGCCGAGGTAGTGGACGGTGCCGTCACGGTGGTCGAGGCGGCCGAAGCAGAGGCCGCGTTCGACGGCCTCCAGCCGGGCGGAGCGGCGGGCGGCCTCGGCGGCGCGCACCTCGCGCTCCAGCCGGGCCTGGTGGGTGCCGCCCGGGCCGGCCTCGTGACCGGCCGCCGCGAGGGTGCGGCGGGCGCGCTCGCGGGCGGCGTCCAGGTGGGCGTACAGGCCGGTCAGACGGGCCTGTTCGGTGCGCAGCGCCTCGGCGAGGCGGTCGTCCGTTCCGGCCGGTCCGGAGGGAACCGCTGGAGATCCGTTCATGGGTGTGGTATCCTTGCGGTGAGGAGTTTGTGCAACCCTTGTTGACGACTGCTCAAGTGTCCCAGCCTACCCGAGCCCGGGCCGTTCCGGCTGACCTCGGCTGTTAGGCTTGCGAAGCGTGAGCGCGAAGCCCCAGATCCCCAATGTCCTGGCCTCCCGGTACGCCTCGGCGACCCTGGCCCAGCTCTGGTCCCCCGAGCACAAGGTGGTCCTTGAGCGCCACCTCTGGCTCGCCGTCCTGAAGGCCCAGCAGGACCTCGGTGTCGAGGTGCCCGCCACCGCCGTCGCCGACTACGAGCGGGTGATCGACCAGGTCGACCTCGCCTCCATCGCCGCCCGCGAGCGGGTCACCCGGCACGACGTCAAGGCCCGGATCGAGGAGTTCAGCGAACTCGCCGGCCACGAGCAGATCCACAAGGGCATGACCTCCCGGGATCTGACCGAGAACGTCGAGCAGTTGCAGATCCGGCAGTCGCTGGAGCACGTGCGCGACCGCACCGTCGCCGTGCTGGTCCGCCTGGGCCGGATCTCCGCCGAGCACGCCGAGCTGGTCATGGCCGGCCGCTCGCACAACGTGGCCGCGCAGGCCACCACCCTGGGCAAGCGCTTCGCGTCGATCGCCGACGAGCTGCTGGTCGCCTTCCGCCGCCTGGAGGAGCTGATCGCCCGCTACCCGCTGCGCGGGATCAAGGGCCCGGTCGGCACCGCCCAGGACATGCTGGACCTGCTCGGCGGCGACACCGACAAGCTCGCCGAGCTGGAGCGCCGGGTCGCCGCGCACCTCGGCTTCGACAACGTGCTCACCAGCGTCGGCCAGGTCTACCCGCGCTCGCTGGACTTCGAGGTGCTGACCGCCCTCGTCCAGCTGGCGGCCGCGCCGTCCAGCCTGGCCAAGACCATCCGCCTGATGGCCGGCCACGAGCTGGTGACCGAGGGCTTCAAGGAGGGCCAGGTCGGCTCCTCGGCGATGCCGCACAAGATGAACACCCGCTCCTGCGAGCGGGTCAACGGCCTGGCCGTGATCCTGCGCGGCTACGCGTCGATGACCGGCGAGCTGGCCGGCGACCAGTGGAACGAGGGCGACGTCTCCTGCTCGGTGGTCCGCCGGGTCGCGCTGCCGGACGCCTTCTTCGCCTTCGACGGCCTGCTGGAGACCTTCCTGACCGTCCTCGACGAGTTCGGTGCCTTCCCGGCCGTGATCGAGGCCGAGCTGGACCGCTACCTGCCGTTCCTGGCCACCACCAAGGTGCTGATGGGCGCGGTTCGGGCGGGCGTCGGCCGGGAGACCGGGCACGAGGTCATCAAGGAGCACGCCGTCGCCTCCGCGCTCGCGATGCGGGCCGGCGCCCGGGAGAACGAGCTGCTGGACCGGCTGGCGAACGACGAGCGGATCCCGCTGGACCGGGCCGCGCTGGACGCGCTGCTGGCCGACCGGCTGTCCTTCACCGGTGCGGCCGGGGCGCAGGTCGCCGAGGTCGTCCGGCAGATCGAGGCCGTCGCGGCCGCGTACCCGGAGGCCGCCAAGTACGCGCCGGGCGACATTCTCTGACGAAGCGCCGTCTGCCCGCCCCGGTTCGGGGCGGGCAGGTGACGCCCCGAACCGGGGGGGCGCCGGTGCCGAATGGCCGGAGCGCCCCGGGCAGGCGAGTCACCGCCCCGTCGCCGGTCAGACGGCGGGGCTCTCGCCGTGCTCGGCCCGGGTGGCGGCGGGGTGGCCGGGGTCCAGGGGCGGGGCGTTGGTGGCGCACGCGTAGCGGCAGTCCGGCTCGGCCACCGGGTGCGCGTCCTCCGGGGCCAGGACGTTGCCGTGCACGGTGACCAGCGCGATCAGACCGCCGGCCACGAGCAGCCCGGCGCAGATCAGCATCGCCGTGCGGAAGGCGGAGTCAACCGCGTCGGGGACCCGGTAGGCGTCGCCGCTCAGGCCGGCCAGCGCGGGCAGCGCGGCGACCGCCAAGAGGCCGGCCGCCCGGGCCGCGGCGTTGTTGACGCCGCTGGCGATGCCCGCGTGCCGCACCTCCACCGCCGCCAGCACGGTGGCGGTCAGCGGGGCGACCAGCAGCACCATGCCGCTGCCCATCACCGCGGCGGCGGGCAGCACGTCCGTCCAGTACGAGGCGTCGGGGCCGATCCGCAGCATCAGCAGCACGCCCGCCGCGCAGAGCATCGGGCCGACGGTGAGCGGCAGCCGGGGGCCGATCCGCTTGCCCAGCTGGCCGGCCCGGGCGGACAGCGCCAGCATGATCACGGTGATCGGCACCAGGGCCAGCCCGGAGACCAGCGGGGAGAAGCCGGAGACGATCTGCAACTGGACGACCAGCAGGAAGAAGACGCCGCTGAACGCCGCGTAGACGGCGAGGGTGACCAGGTTCACGGCGGTGAACAGCCGTGAGGAGAAGAGGCCGAGCGGCAGCATCGGCTCCGGGGTGCGGCGCTCGACGGTGATGAAGGCGGCGCCCAGCAGCAGGCCCGCCACGCCGGTGACCCAGACCACGGCGGACAGGCCGTTCCCGGCGGCGGTCAGCGCATAGGTGACCGTGCCCAGCGCCAGGGCGGCCAGCACCGCGCCGAGCACGTCGAAGCGGCCGGTCGCGGACTCGTCCCGGCTCTCCGGCACGTGCCGGGCGGAGACCACCACCACCAGCGCCGCCAGCGGCAGGTTCAGCAGGAAGATCCAGCGCCAGCCGGGCCCGTCCACCAGCCAGCCGCCGAGGAACGGGCCGACCGCCGCCGAGACCCCGCCGAACCCCGACCAGAGGCCGACGGCCGCCGAGCGGTCCTCCGGGTGGAAGACCGCCTGGAGCATCGCCAGCGAGCCGGGGGTGAGCAGCGCCCCGCCGATGCCCTGCACGGCACGCGCCAGGATCAGCACCTCGATGGTGGGCGCGGCGGCGCAGGCCGCGGAGGCGGCGGCGAACCAGACCACGCCGAGCAGGAAGACCCGGCGCCGGCCGTACCGGTCGCCGAGCGCTCCGCCGAGCAGGATCAGGCCCGCCAGGGTGAGCAGATAGGCGTTGAGCGTCCATTGCAGGGCGTCGAGCTGGGCGCCGAGATCGGCGCCGATCCGGGGCAGCGCGACGTTCACGACGGTTCCGTCGAGCATCGCCATGCTGGAGCCGAGCACCGTCGCCAGAAGTACCCAGCGACCCCGCGCGGTGCTCAACCGCAGGGTGCCGGCCTCGGAGGTGGCCACGGCCCATGGTCCGTCCCGCGGGGCCGACGTGACAAGGGTCACCGGGGGTGTGTCGGGGGATCTCCGCTGCGTGAGTGATCGTGTGCGTACCGACTCCGATGTCGGCGCAGGGTCGTGGATCACCTGCGCACTGTGAATGGATTGTGTGCGTACTGTGCATGCCTTTTCGGCGGAGTGTCACGGGGGTGCGGACTTTGGTCCCGGGTCGTGGAGATCGACATTGCTTCACCCGAACGGATGAGTTTTAGTTCAGCGACCGCCCGGCGTCAGCCCGGGTGGCCACCGGGTGGAACGCCTAGTCCTGCCGCTGCCCGGTGGTACGCAACGAACTCTGTACGGCAGGAGCGGGGGACCCACAGGTAAGTCGCCGGACCCGAATTCTTCGCGGACCGGCTTGGGGTGAAGCCGCCTTTCACGCGGCCGGGCAACTCCAGCCCGAACCCGACAGCTCACCTCGCAGGCGTCGGAGAGGACATTTTCCATGCCCGCACAGGCTCGTCGTATCGCCCTGCCCCGCGCCGCCCGGATCGGCATCGCCACCGCCGTCACCGGTGCCGCCTTCGCCCTCCCGCTGGTGACCACCGTCACCGCCCAGGCCCACGAGGTCCCGGCCGCCCCGGCCGCGAAGACCGCTCCGGCCGCGAAGACCGCTCCGGCCGCTCCCGCCGCCCCGGCCGCCCCGGCCGCCGCCCCGGTCGCGGACAGCTACAAGGTCGTCGGTGGGGACACCCTCTCGAAGATCGCCGCCGCGAAGAACGTGGACGGCGGCTGGCAGGCGCTGTACGAGCACAACCGCTCGGTCATCGGCGCCAACCCGAACCTCATCTTCCCGGGCCAGCAGCTCGCGCTCGGCGCCAAGGCCGCCCCGGCCGCCAAGCCGGCCGCGCCCGCCGCCAAGCCGAAGGTCTCGCAGGACGCGGTGAAGCCGGCCGCCCCGAAGCCGGCCGCCCCCGCCACCACCGCCGCCAAGCCGGCCGCCCCGGCCGTCAAGCCCGCCGTCCAGCCCCAGACCGTCGCCGCCCCGGTGGCGACCCCGGTCGTCGCCGCCACCTCCGGCTTCGTCGCCCCGCTGGCCAACCCGAAGCTCGGCACCGCCTACGGCGTGGCCGGCTCGATGTGGGCCTCCGGTCACCACACCGGCGCCGACTTCGTCGCCTCGACCGGGACCCCGCTGCGCGCCATCGCGGCCGGCACCGTGGTGAAGGCCGGCAACGGCGGCGCCTACGGCAACGAGGTCGAGATCAAGCTCGCCGACGGCAAGTACGCCCAGTACGCGCACCTGTCCTCGATCGGCGTCAAGGTCGGCCAGACCGTCACCGTCGGCCAGCAGATCGGCCTCTCCGGCGCGACCGGCAACGTGACCGGCCCGCACCTGCACTTCGAGGTCCGCACTGGCTCGGAGTACGGCTCGGACATCGACCCGATCGCCTACCTGCGGGCGCACGGCGTCTCGATCTGACCCTCGGGCCGGATCGCACCAGCCACCGCTGGGTGCGGGGCGAAACGACTCCTCCGGAATGGTCATGTCGGGTGACCGCTCGACCGGGTGATCGCCGCACCTCCAGTGGACCGACGGGCGCGGGACACGCCCGTCCGGCCGGCCCGGTTCGCGAGACCTCTCGCGGGCCGGGCCGGCCGTCGCCGTTTCCGGTCGAACGGGACGACCGGGGCTTCGAACGGCGCGTCAACCCTGTGAGGGTGACGGCGGGTCACCTCTCGTTGCGGGCTCGCCCGCCGCGCCCCGATGCTGTCGGGCAGTCATCGTCCGACCGGTCCGGCGGGCGGCACAGCCACGGCGGGTGAAGGGGGCCGGATGGCCGACCAGAGCGGGCAGGCGGAGTCGCGCCCGGAGGTGGACCGGCTGAAGGCGGACTCGGTCGGCCTGCCGGGCGTGGTGTTCATGGCGGTCGCCACGGCGGCGCCGATCACCGCGATGACCGGCAACCTCCCGATCGTCATCGGCCAGGGCAACGGCGCCGGCGCGCCCGCCGCGTACGTCTTCGCGACCCTGGTGCTCACCGTCTTCTCGATCGGCTACGTGGCGATGGCCCGCCATCTCACCTCGGCCGGGGCGTTCTACGGCTACATCTCGCACGGGCTCGGCCGGGTCGTCGGGATGGCGTCGGGTCTGCTGGCGGTGCTCGCCTACATCGTCTTCGAGGCGGCGGTGATCGGCTTCTTCGCGTACGCGCTGCGCGGGCTGGTCGCCGCGCAGCTGGGGGTGGAGCCGCCCTGGGGCTGGTACGCGGCGCTCGGGCTGCTGGTGATCGGGGTGATGGCCTGGTTCGACCTGCACCTGACCGCGCGGGTGCTCGGGGTGGCGCTGGTGCTGGAGGTCGCCGTGCTGGGCGCCGTCTCGCTGGCCGTGCTGCTCACCGGCGGCGGGCCGGACGGGATCGTCGGGCGGGCGGTCGATCCGCTGAACGCCTTCCGCGGCGTGGACGGGGCCGGGTCGGCGGGCGCCGGGCTGGGGCTGTTCTTCGCGTTCTGCTCCTGGGTGGGCTTCGAGTCCACCGCGATGTACGGCGAGGAGTCCCGCGACCCGAAGCGGGTGGTGCCGAGGGCGACGCTGATCTCGGTGGTCGGGGTCGGGCTGTTCTACGTCCTCGTCTCCTGGATGATCGTCTCCGGCAACGGCGTGCGGCACGCGGTGGAGGTCGCCCAGGGCCTGGTGCCGGGCAAGGACGGCACCAGCCTGTTCTTCGACCCGCTCGGCGAGCACCTCGGCGGCTGGGCGGTCACGGTGTTCCAGTGGCTGGTGGTGAGCGGCTCCTTCGCCTGCGCGATGGCCTTCCACCAGTGCGCGGCCCGGTACCTGTACGCGATCGGGCGCGAGGGGTTCATCCACCCGGCGCTCGGGCGCACCCATCCCAGGTACGGCTCGCCGCACGTCGCCTCGGTGGTGCAGTCGCTGATCGCGGTGGCGCTGGTGGCCGGGTTCCTGGCGGCCGGGCTGGATCCGTACGTGCACCTGTACACGCTGATGGCGCTGCTCGGGACGATGGCGATCCTGATCGTGCAGACGCTCTGTTCCTTCGCGGTGGTCGGCTATTTCCACGTGCAGGGCCGGCACCCGGGGACCGGGCACTGGTTCCGGACGCTGGTCGCGCCGCTGGCCGGCGGGGTGGCGATGGCGGGGGTGGTGGCCCTGTTGGTGATCCACAAGGACGCCGCCGCCGGAGCGGCCGCCGGTACGCCGCTCTTCCGGCTGATCCCGTACCTGGTGATCGGGACCTTCCTGGGCGGGATCGGGCTGGCGCTGTGGATGCGCGCCCGCCGGCCGGAGCGGTACGCCCGGATGGGGCGGATCGTCCTGGAGGACGCGGTGGAGCGCTCCGACGAGGCCGCGCCGGTGGGGATATGACGACGCGCCGGCGGACGCCGCGTCACGGCCGGCGGGCCGGCAGCGCCTGTTCGGCGGCGGTCAGCAGCTGGTGCACCCGGTGGCCGAAGTCGTCGGCGTCGCGGGCCGGTTCGGGGAAGACCAGGCGGACGTCGCGGTGGCCGTGCGGGTGGTCCAGGCGGAGCACCAGGCCGTACCGGTCGAGGGCGAGCGGGCGCACGGCGGGGAGTCCGGCGAGCAGCGCCGGGTCGAGCAGGCGGGTGAGCACGGCGAGCGCGTCCGGGTGGTCGTCGGCCAGGTGGGTGAGCAGGCCGGCCTCGTAGCGGGCCAGCGGGTCGGGGCCGGCGGCCGCGAGGTCGGCGCCGGTGATCGCGCTGGTGCCGTACGGGGTGGAGAGCACGGCGTGGGCGACGTCCAGGCGGAGGTGGACGCTCAGGCCGTCGTCGGCGAGGTGGGCGAGGTGCAGCCGGCCGGCCAGGGTGAGGCGGCCGCGGACCCGGTCGCGCACGGCGACCGGGGCGATGTCGGTGAGGTCGAGCACGACGGCGAGGCCGTCCTGCTCGCGGGCGATGGCGACGGTGAGCGGGGCGTCGAGCGGGGCGCGCAGCCGCAGCCGGGAGCCGTGCACCGAGACGGGGGTGGAGAGTTCATGGTGCTCGCCGCAGGCGCGGAGGACCACCGAGGAGGCGGCGGTGAGCAGGCCGGCGATCCGCTCGGCGGCGCTCGGCTCGGGGACCTCGGCGGTGTCGGCCGGCCCGGGAATCCCGGCGGTCTCGCCGGTCTCGCCGGTCGGGGAAGTCTCGGCGTCGAGGGGGTGCGGGCTCATGGGTGCGGGACCTCCGGCGGGCTGCCTGCCTGATAGTTAGGTGAGCCTAACCTAATGAGTCGGGGGAGGGGAGGGCAAGGCGCCGCCGGGGGCGGATGACGCGCCAGGGCCCGGACACGAGGTCCGGGCCCTGGCGCGCTCGTCGCGGGGGTCAGCCGATGACGGCCTGGGCGTCGATCTCCACCAACATCGGCTCCTGCGGCAGCTCGACGAAGATCGTGGTGCGGCAGGGCTTCACGCCGCCGGGCTCGATGTTCTCGTCGATGAACTCGGCGTAGACCTCGTTCATCAGGGGGAAGTCGGCGCGCTTGGTGAGGTACACGCGGAACATCACCACGTCCTCGATGGTGGCGCCGCCCGCCTCGACGATCGCCTTGACGTTCTCCAGCGTCCGGCGGGTCTGCGCCTTCACGTCGCCGTGGTACAGGTACTCGCCGGTGGCCGGGTCCTGCGGGCCCTGGCCGGAGACCTGCAGGATCGGGCCCTTGCGGACGCCCTGGGAGAACATCCAGGCCGGGGCGGGGGCGCCGTCGGTGCGGATCTCGGTCTTGTCGCTCATGCGGTTCGCTTCCTCGGTGGGGTGCGGTCGGGGATCGGGGGACGGTCCGGGGCGGGGTCAGGGGTGGTGCGGGAGCTGGCCGCAGTCGGCGGAGACCGCCCGGGTGGTGGCGAGCAACTGCGGCAGCAGCTCCAGCACCTGCTCGTACGGGAGGACGACGTCGGGCACGGAGATCGAGGCGGCGGCGACCACCCGGCCGCTGGCGTCCCGGATCGGCGCGGCCACGCAGTTGATGAACGCCTCGTGCTCGGCGTGGTCCTGCGCCCAGCCCTGGGCGGCGACCTTCTCCAGCTCCGCGAGCAGCGCCTCGGGTGTGGCCAGGGTGCGCGGGGTGTGCGGCACGAAGTCGATGCCGGCCACCACCCGGCGGCGCTCCGGCGCGGGCAGGTCGGCGAGCAGCACCTTGGAGACGGCGGCGCTGTGCAGCGCGGCGCGCAGGCCGATCCGCGAGTACATCCGCACCGGGTGGCGGGAGTCGTACTTGTCGATGTAGACCACCTCGCCGCCCTCGTACGCGGCCAGGTGCACGGTCTGGCCGGTGGCGGCGTTCAGCTCGGCCAGGTGCGGGGCGGCGATCCGGCGCACCCCGCGCTGTTCCAGGGCCAGGCCGGAGAGGGCGAACAGGCCCGCGCCCAGGTGGTAGCGGTAGCCGGCGTCCCGGTAGACGAATCGTTCCTCTTCGAGGGACTGGAGCAGTCGCAGCACGGTCGTCTTGTGCACGCCGAGCACCTCGGCCAGCTGGTCCAGGGAACGCTCGCCCTCGCCGAGCTCGGCGAGGATGCGCAGGGCGCGGGTGACGGTCTGGCTCATGGTGCTCCAAGGGCCGGGGCGGTGGCCGGTGCGGACAGGACAGGGGACACGATGCCATCCGCCGACACCCGGGTGGCCGCCCAGTCCTCGGGCGCGGCGTCGAGCAGGGCCGCGACCACCTCGGCCGGGGGCAGCTCGGCCTGGTCGCCGTGGGCGGTCAGGGCGCAGGCCGCGCTCAGGTGGCCCAGCCGCAGCCGGCGCCGCTGGTCGAGGCCGCGGACGGTGCCGGCCAGGTAGCCGGCGGCGAAGGCGTCCCCCGCCCCGGTCGCCTCGACCACCTCGACGGCCAGCGCCGGTTCGGTGACGGCGCTGCCGTCCCGCTCGACCGCGGTGACCAGCCGGGCGGCGTCCTTGACCACCAGGGTGGCGGGGGAGGGGAAACGCCGGCGCAGCGCGTGCGGATCGCCGGTGCCGAAGGCGGTCTCCGCCTCGTCGGCGCCGAGCAGCAGCAGGTCGGCGGCGTCCAGCAGCGGCGGCAGCACCGAGGGGTCGCGCTCGCGCCAGAGCGCGGGGCGCCAGTTGAGGTCGAAGCTGACCAGCCGGCCGGGGCGGCGGTCGGCGAGCAGGGCGCGGAGCAGGGCGAGGCAGTCGTCGGAGAGGGCGGCGGTGATGCCGGACAGGTGCAGCAGCCGGGCCCCGGCCAGCAGCCGGGCGGCGGCCGGGTCGGTCAGCAGGGCGGGGGAGAGGGCGGCGGCGGCCGAGCCCCGTCGGTGGTAGTGCAGCCGGCTGCGGCCCGGGCCGAGGTCGTGGCGCTCGCCGGTGGCGCCGCCGACCTCCTTGAGGTACAGGCCGGTCGGGCGGTGCGGGTCGACGGCGACCGCGGAGACGTCCACCCCGCGGGCGGTCAGTTCGCCGAGCAGGCGGCGGCCGAAGCCGTCGTCGCCCACCCGGCTGATCCAGGCGCTCGGCACCCCCAGGGCGGTCAGCGCACCGGCCACGTTGGACTCCGCGCCGCCGACCGAGAGGCGGAAGCTCTCCACGGACTCCAGCGGCCCGGGCCGGTCCGGGAGGAGCACGGCCATCGACTCGCCCACGCAGACGGCCACCGGGGCGGCGGGCCGCGCGGGGTCGGCGGCGGCGGGTTCCGGGGCGGATGCCGGGCCGGGGGCGGACGGGGCGGCCGCCGGACGGCCGGGCGGTGGGGTGCCCGGGCTCACGGCGGCGTCCTGGCGTGGCATCTGCTGGGCTCCTCGGAGTGCTGCGGTCCGGCCGGGTGGGGGTGCTGCGGCGAGCCGGCCTGACCCGCGTACGGCGGGCGGCTGTCGTTGACCTTCGTCCGGCGCCGATGCTAGAACCGTGCTGCCAGCATGTGCAACCCTCATTGCGCATGTTGCAACATGGCAGATGGAGGAAGACGGTGGACCAGACCTTCGCAAGCAGCGGCACCGGCCCCGGCCTCGACACCCGAGCGGTGGCGGCGCTGGCCGAGGAGGTGCTCGACTGGCGGTTCAAAGCGCTGCCCCCGGCCGCCGCGGGCCTGACCGTCCGCCAGTACCTGGAAACCGGCCCCGCCCTCGCCGACCTCGGCACCCCGCTGCTCACCCTCGACGCGGGCGCCCTCGACCACAACCTGCGCACCATGGCCCGCTGGTGCGCCGACGCCGGCGTGGCGCTCGCCCCGCACGGCAAGACCACCATGGCGCCCGCGCTCTGGCAGGCCCAGCTGGCCGCCGGCAGCCACGGCATCACCCTCGCCAACCTGCCGCAGCTGCGGGTCGCCCGGGCCTTCGGCGTCCGGCGGGTGCTGCTCGCCAACTCCCTGCTGGACCCGGCGGGCCTGCGCTGGCTGGCGGGCGAACTGGCCGCCGACCCGGACTTCGCCTTCGTCTCCTGGGTGGACTCCGTGGAGAGCGTCCGGCTGATGGACGGGGCGCTGCGCGCGGCCGGCGCCGAGCGCCCGGTGGAGGTGCTGGTCGAACTCGGCGGCCCGGGCGGGCGCACCGGCGCGCGCGGCGTCGACGCGGCGGTCGGGATCGCGGACGCCGTCCGCGCCGCGCCGACCCTCCGGCTGGCCGGCATCGGCGGCTACGAGGGCGCGTTGGCCCACGACGCGAGCGAGGCCGGGCTGGCCGCCGTGCGCGGCTACCTGCGGTCGCTGGCCGAGCTGCACGGGCGGCTCGCCGGCCGCTACGCGGACGGGGCCGCGCCGCTGGTGACGGCCGGCGGCAGCGCCTACTTCGACCTGGTCGCCGAGGAGCTGGGCGCGCTGCCGGAGGCGTTCGTGGTGCTCCGCTCGGGCGCGTACATCGCGCACGACGACGGCTTCTACCGGGGGATCTCGCCACTGGCGCGCGGGGCCGCCGGTGCCTCCGGCGGCGGGGCGCTGCGGGCCGCGCTGCACGGCTGGGCCCGGGTGGTATCCCGGCCGGAGCCGCAGCTGGCCCTGCTGGACGCGGGCAAGCGCGACCTGCCGTTCGACGAGGGCCTGCCGGAGCCGCAGGCGGTGCGGGGCGGCGCCGAGCTGACGGGCACGGCGGCGCGGATCACCGCGCTCAACGACCAGCACGCCTTCCTGCGCGACGCGGGCGACCTCGCCCCGGTCGGCGCGGTGCTGCGGCTCGGGGTCTCGCACCCGTGCACGGCCTTCGACAAGTGGGCGCTGATCCCCGTGCTGGACGACGCCTCGGCGGCGGAGCCGAAGGTCACCGGGCTGGTCAGGACGTTCTTCTGATGGGCGGGGCACCGGGCGACGGCCGTGGCGCGGTCCCCCGTGGCACGACCGTCCGGGGCGCGACCGCCCGGGGCACGGTCTTCCGGGGCGCCACCGTCGTCGACGGCACGGGCGCCGGGCGGTACCGGGCGGACGTCCGGATCGCCGACGGGGTGATCGTCGAGGTCGCCGACCCCGGCACCGCGGCGGGCGGCGCGGCGCGCACGGTGGACGCGGACGGGCTGGTGCTGGCCCCCGGGTTCATCGACATGCACGCCCACTCCGACCTCGCCCTGCTGCGCGAACCCGAGCACCCGGCCAAGGTCACCCAGGGCGTCACCTGCGAGGTCCTCGGCCAGGACGGCCTGTCCTACGCGCCGGTCGACGACACCACGCTGCCCGCGCTGCGCCGCCAGATCGCCGGCTGGAACGGCGACCCGGAGGGTTTCGACTGGGACTGGCGGACCGTCGGCGGCTACCTGGACCGGCTGGACCGCACCGGTCCCGCCGTCAACGCCTGCTACCTGGTGCCGCACGGCTCGCTGCGGATGCTCGCGGTGGGCTGGGAGAACCGGGCCCCGAGCGCGGCCGAACTCGACCGGATGCGCGAGCTGTTGGCGCAGGGCCTGGCCGAGGGCGCGGTCGGCATGTCCAGCGGTCTGACGTACACCCCCGGGATGTACGCCGGTACCGAGGAACTGGTCGAGCTCTGCCGGGTCGTCGCCGGATACGGCGGCTTCCACGCGCCGCACCAGCGCTCCTACGGCGCGGGCGCGCTGGAGGGGTACGCGGAGATGGTCGAGATCGCCCGGCGGTCCGGCTGCCCGCTCCACCTCACCCACGCCACGATGAACTTCGGCGTCAACGAGGGCCGGGCCGGCGAGCTGCTGGACCTGGTCGACCGGGCGCTCGCCGACGGGGTGGACCTCACCCTGGACAGCTACCCCTACCTGCCCGGATCCACCACCCTGGCGGCGCTGCTGCCCAGTTGGGCCACCGAGGGCGGCCCGGAGGCCACCCTGACCCGGCTCGGCGACCCGGCGGCGCGCGAGCGGATCCGCTACGAGGTGGAGGAGAAGGGCAGCGACGGCTGCCACGGAGTGGTCACCGACTGGGCGACCATCCAGCTCTCCGGTGTCGGCGCCCCGGAACTCGCCGGCGCGGTCGGCCGCACCGTCGCCGAACTCGCCGCCGAGCAGGGCCGCAGCGGCACCGAGGTCTTCCTCGACCTGCTGCTGCGGGACGGGCTGGCGACCACCATCCTCCAGCACGTCGGCCACGAGGAGAACGTCCGGGCGATCATGCGCCACCGCGCGCACACCGTCGGCAGCGACGGGCTGCTGGTCGGCGCCCGGCCGCACCCGCGCGCCTGGGGCACCTTCCCGCGCTACCTGGCCCGCTACGTCCGGGAGTCGGGCGTGCTGACGCTGGAGGAGGCGGTCGCCCGGATGACCGGGCGGCCGGCCGCCCGGCTGCGGCTGCACCGGCGCGGGCGGATCGCCGCCGGGTACCACGCCGACCTCGTCCTGTTCGACCCCGAACGCGTCCGGGACACCGCCACCTTCGAGCAGCCCAGGCGGCCCGCGGCGGGCATCGAGCACGTCTACGTGAACGGCACCGCCGTCGTCGAGGGGGGCCGCGCCACGGGCGCGCGCCCCGGGCGGGCGCTGCGCCGGACCGGGCGGGGGGCGGAGGCCGTGTGAGGTCCGGGCCCATGACGTCGAGTGCTCCGTGAATCCCAGTGAATGGATGGAAGCCCTGTGAAAGCCAATCCCGTGAACCCGAACCCGAGCCCGGTCGGCCGGAAGACCTCCGCCGAGGCCATGGTGGCGGCGGCCCGCGGCGCGCTCGCCGCCGAACCGGTGATCGCGGTCGTCCGCGCCCCGCGGATACCGGACGCCGCCGCGCTCTGCGCCGCGCTCGCGGAAGGGGGCATCACCTGGACCGAATTCACCTTCACCACACCGGATGTGACGGATCATCTGCGCGAGGCGGCGCAGGCCGGCCACCGGGTCGGGGTGGGCACGGTGCTCACCGCCGAGCAGGCCGAGAGCGGGCTCGCCGTCGGCGCGTCGTTCCTGGTCACCCCCGGGCTGCGGCCCGAGGTGGCGGACGTCGCGCACGCGGCCCGGGTCCCGGTGGTGCTCGGCGCGCTGACCGCGACCGAGGTGGCCCAGGCGGTGGACCTCGGCGCCGCCGCCGTGAAGATCTTCCCCGCCCGGGCCTTCGGCCCCGGCTACTTCAAGGACCTGCGCGGACCGTACCCGGACGTCCCGCTGGTCGCCTCCGGCGGCGTCAACGCGGGCAACGCGGCGGAGTTCCTGGCGCAGGGCGCGCTGGCGGTCTGCGCCGGGACGGACGTGGTGGCGCCGGAGGTGGTCGCGGCCGGGGACTGGGCCGAGATCACCCGGCGGGCGCGGGCGTTCACCGAGGCCTGCGCGGCGCGGTAGCGGGCGGTCGCGCGGGTCGTGGCGCGGTCGGGCGGCCGGGAGCGGTGGCCGTCCGACCGGCCGGGAGCGCGCGGTGGGTGGGCGCGCGCGGGAGCGGAAGGGGCTCGGGACGGCGCGCGCCCCGGCCCGGCGCTGCTTCCGGGAACCGCGCGACGGTCCAGGAGTGGCCGGGCCGGACTGTTGGGGCGGCCGGGATTCGACGAGAATCGGTAGCCCCCCGGCACCCGGCAGGAGGATCCACCCATGACCTCGACCCGCCCAGGCCCCGACTGGCTGACCGACGCCGTGCTCTACCAGATCTACCCCCAGTCCTTCGCCGACTCCGACGGTGACGGCATCGGCGACTTCGCGGGCATCACCGAGCACCTCGACCACCTCGCCTGGCTGGGCGTGGACACGGTCTGGCTGAACCCGTGCTTCGACTCGCCGTTCCGCGACGCGGGGTACGACGTCACCGACTACTTCGCCCCCGCCCCGCGCTACGGCACCGCCGACGACCTCGCCGCCCTCGTCGGGGCGGCGCGCCGCAGGGGCATCCGGATCCTGCTGGACCTGGTCGCCGGCCACACCTCCGACCAGCACCCCTGGTTCCGGACGTCGGCGCAGGACCCGTCGGACCACCGTTACATCTGGTCCGAGCGGCCGGTGGAGGGCTTCGTCGCCTCCCCGGGCAGCCGGGCCGGCTGGTACCGGCCGAACTTCTTCGACTGCCAGCCGGCGCTCAACTTCGGCTACGCGCGGGAGGACCCGCGGGAGCCCTGGCGCCAGCCGGTGGACGCCGAGGGCCCGCGGGCCAACCGCGCCGCGCTGCGCGCGATCATGGCCCACTGGCTCGGCCTCGGTGTGGCGGGCTTCCGGGTCGACATGGCGTCCTCGCTGGTCAAGGACGACCCCGGCTTCGTCGAGACCGGCAAGCTCTGGACCGAACTGCGCGACTGGCTCGACCGCGACCACCCGCAGGCCGCGCTGTTCGCCGAGTGGGGCGACCCGGCCGCCGCCGTCGCCGCCGGCTTCCACGCCGACTTCTTCCTCCAGTTCGGCGGCGGGGACGGCCTGCCGCTGCGCTCGCTGTGGAACAACAACGCGGGGACGGTGAAGGAGTACTGGCAGCAGGGCCCGTGCTACTTCGAGGCCGAGGGGCGCGGCACCCCGCGGGTGTTCCTGGACGCCTGGCGCTCGGCGGCCGAACTGACCGAGGGCGCCGGGCACATCGCCCTCCCCACCGCCAACCACGACTTCTCGCGGCTGGCCACCGGGCCGCGCACCGCCGACCAGCTCGCCCCGGCGTTCGCGCTGCTGCTCACCTGGCCGACCCTGCCGGCGGTCTACTACGGCGACGAGATCGGCATGCGCTTCGTGCCGGACCTGCCGGACACCGAGGGCAGCGCGCTCGGCGCGACGTACAACCGGGCCGGCTCGCGCACCCCGATGCAGTGGGCGCCCGGAGTGAACGCGGGCTTCTCCGCCGCGCCCGCCGACCGGCTCTACCTGCCGGTCGACCCGGACCCGCACCGGCCGGACGTCGCCACCCAGCGGGCCGACCCGACCTCGCTGCTGCACACCGTGCGGCGGCTGATCGCGCTGCGCCGGGCGCACCCGGGCCTGGGCACGCGGGCCTCGGTGGAGGTGCGGCACGCCGGGTACCCGCTCGTCTACACCCGGGCCGGACGCTACCTGGTGGCGGTCAACCCGCGGCGGGAGCCGGCGGTCGTCCCGGCGGAGGCGGCGTTCGGCGGGGCCGACGGGGCACGTCGGACCGCGCGGCCGCTGGACGTCCAGGGGGTGACGATCGGCGCCGCGGGCGAACTGCGGGCGGAAGGGTTCTCGTACGGGGTCTTCGAGCTGGGGTGACGCCGTAGCGGGCGAGGACGGATCGGCGGGGGCGGACTTCGGTCCGTCCCCGCAGTGGTTGTAGACTGCATCCAGATAGTTGCATTTACCACCCAATGATCCACGCAGTGATCTTCCCGTCGGAGGATGGACCGAATCCCATGAGCACATCCCGGACCACCACCGCGGCGCCCGCCCCTGGGCACGCGCTCAAGCACCTGGCACTCCACCTGCTCACCCCGCTGCTGATGTGCCTCGGCATGGCGCTCGCCTACCAGGGCGCCTTCCACCAGCCCGGGCCGCACCACCTGAAGGTCGCCGTCGTCGGCACCACCCCACAGGCGCGGGAGCTGGCCGGAGCCGTGCGGGGCGCGGCGGGCGACGCGCTGGACGTCGCGACGCTGCCCGACCGGGCGGCCGCCGAGCGGCAGCTGCTGGACCGTGAGCTGGTCGGGGCCTTCGTGCCGGACGCGGACCGCCCGGAGCTGCTGGTGGCCAAGGCGAACTCGGACACCTCGGCGATGGCGGCCGAGAAGGTGATCCAGCGCGTCGCCGGACAGCAGGGCGCGCCGCTGGCCGTCACCGATCTCACCACCCCGAGCCAGGGCGACCCGACCGGCCAGGGGCTGTTCTTCCTGCTGGTCGCGCTCAGCATCGGCTCCTACGGCAGCGTCGCGGTGATCGGCGCGGCCGGGGCGGCGCTGAGCATGCGGATCCGGGTGCTCGTCGGCCTCGGCGTCTCGCTCGTGGTGAGCGTGATCGGGATCGTCACCGCCGGGCCGGTCTTCCACGTGGTGGACCACGACCTGGCCGGGGTCTGGGCGCTCGGCTGGCTGTACGCGGCCGGGGTGATCGGCATCGGCATCGGCCTGCACGGCTTCCTCAAGCGGTGGACCACGCTGGTCATGATGGTGCTGTTCGTGATGCTGAACTTCACCAGCTCGGGCGGTGTCTACCGGCCGGACCTGCAGAACGGGTTCTTCGGCGGGCTGCACTCCTTCTGGACCGGCGCCGGCTTCCTGGAGGGCGCGCGCAGCCTGCTGTACTTCGACGGCGGCGCCGGGTTCGCCGGGAACGTGCTGGTGCTGGTGCTCTGGCTGGCGGCCGCGGGGGCGCTGGTGACCGCCGCGGCGCTGTACGAGAGGCGCGGCCTGGCCGGGGCCGGGGGTGCCCTCGGGTCCCGGGACGAGCCGGGGGCGGAGGAGGAGATGGAGGAGTCGGCGGTCGCGGTCTGACCGTCCGTCCGGACGGCGCGCGGCCGGCCGGGGGATCCTCGCGGCGGCACGGCCCGGCGGCGCCGGAGCGGCCGGGTGCGGCGTGCTCTGCTGACGCCAGGCCGCTGCCCGGCCGTCCGTCCTCCCGAGGAGTACCGCCGTGCCCCGACCGTTCCACCGATCCGCCCGCCCGGCCCGCGCCGCCCTGCTCTCCGCGGCGCCGGCCGCCGCCCTCGCGCTGGCGCTGCTGGCCGCCACCCCGGCCGTGGCCGTGGCGCCACCGCTCTCCGACCCGCGGATCGTCGCCCACTTCGACATCGCCGAGCACCTCCAGCCCGAGAACATCGCCCTGGAGCCCGACGGCTCGGTGGACCTCACCTTCTCCCTGGCCCGCCAGGTCGGCCGGGTCGGCCCGGACGGCCGGCTCACCGTCCTGGCCACCCTGCCCGCGCCCGAGCACCCGGCCACCCCCATGCTCGGCGCGGCCGTCGTCTCCGGCCTGGCCCGCGCCCACGACGGCACGCTGTACTTCACCTACGCCACCGGCACCGAGGACCTCACCGGCCTCTGGCGGCTCTGCCCCGGCGGCGAGCCCGAGCGGATCGCCGCGTTCCCCGCGGACGGCCTGCCCAACGGCCTCGCGCTGGACGAGCACGCGGGCGTGCTCTACTCCGCCGACTCGGTGCTCGGCCTGGTCCGGGCCGTTCCGCTGGACGGCGGGGCCCCGGAGGTCTGGTCCGACGACGCCCTGCTCAAGCCGGTCACCGCCTTCGGCGCCAACGGACTCAAGGTGCACCACGGCGCCGTGTGGGTCGGCAACACCGACACCGGCTCCCTGCTGCGCATCCCGGTCGGCCCGGACGGCACCGCCGGCCCGGTGGAGGTCCGCGCCACGGGCCTCGACGGGTTCGACGACTTCGCCTTCGTCGGCGCCGGGGACGACGTGCTCGCGACGCTCAACCCCTCCAGCGAGGTCGTGCACCTCGCCTCGGACGGCACCCGCCACACGGTCCTCGACGCGGCGGACGGCCTCTCCAACCCCACCTCGGTCGCGATCGGCGGCGACACCGTGTACGTGCCGAGCGCCGCATTCTTCACCCTGGCGGACCCGAACCTGCTGGCCGCGACGCTGGAGCGGTAGCGCGGACGGCCCGGCGGCGCCGGTGCGCCCCGGTCAGCGGCGGCCCGGCGGGCGGGTGAAGCAGCAGTCGCCGCAGACACCCGCGCCCGGGCCGACCCGGTAGTACAGGCAGCAGCTGGTGCGCCGGAACGCGGGGCCGGCCGGCGTCCCGGCGAACGCGCCGGTCCCGGCCAGTGGTGGGCGGCCGAGCACCTCGGCGACGAGCGCACGGGCCGGGGTGCGGCCCGCCCCGTACGCGGGGTGGGCCTCCAGCACGCGCAGCGCGCCCGCCAGCGCGGAGGCGGTGTTGCCCCGCAGCAGCCCCTCGGCGAGCGGGACCGTGCCCCGGACGGCCGCCGCCAGCTCCGCCAGCTGCCCCTCGACGACGGTCCGCCGGAAGCGGTCGGCGAGCGCAGCCCGGTCCGTCGACCCGGACCGGTACGGCACCCAGAGATCGATCGGCCCCTGCTCGGGGACCCGGACCCAGGCCCGGTCGGGGGTCAGGTCGGGCACCTCGCCGAGCAGGGCGGCCGCGCCGAGTCCCACCGAACAGAACCTGGCCGCCAGGCCGAGGTGCAGGGTCGAGGCGGCGACCCGGGCCTCGGTGGTGCCCAGCCGCCGGGCCACCTCCTGCACCCGGCCCGCCAACAGCCCGTCCGGGCCCGGGGCGTAGAGATCCCGGAGCGGTCGGTGGCCCGGCGGCGGCCCCTGGCCGGGCGTGCCGGCGGCGTCCAGGGCGAAGTACGGGCCGAGGGCGGCGAGCCGGCCGTAGTCGGGCGCTTCGCTCATCGGACCGGTCCTCCGGGGTGTGGGGCGGCGGGTGCGCGGACCGGCGGGCGGTGGGGCGTCAGCCCCGGACGGTGAAGCTGCTGGTGTCGGTCCGGAGGAACGGTACCGTGCCCTGGCAGTCCGAGACGGGTGTCCCGAACGCGCCCCAGAGCCAGCCCAGGCGGTCGTTGCGCCCCTCGTCCTGGACGGTGAGCGAGACCTTCGAGCCCAGGAACGGCACGTCCGGGAACCACGGGACGGTGCCACTGGTGATCACACCGGTGGCGATCGCGGTCCGTCCGCCCACGGCGAGGCAGGTGAGGTCGCCCTCGAAGTCGGCGACGAGCGCGCCGTCGGGGCGGTGGTGGGTGACGTGGAAGTGGCCCCGGGCGTGGCCGGGGGCGTTGTTGAGGTCCGTCCGGGCGTCGATCTCGAAGTGGACGGCATCGCCCTCCATGCCGCGGAAGTCCTTGGTGAGGGTGGCTCCGCCGCTGCCCCGCAGCCGGGCGGAGGAGGAGGCCGCGCCGGAGCCCTCCGCGGCGGAGGCGGGTGCCGCGGCGGCGACCGTCGCGAGCAGGCAGAGCGCGGTGGCGGAGGCGGCGCGGGCGGCGCGGGCGGTGGTGGTCGGGCGGAAGCGCATCGGGTCGGTCCTCTCCTGGGCCGGAGGTGGAGCGGGGAGGGCGGTTCGTTCCGCCCGTTCGGTCACGCACCACCGTGCCCGCCCGCCGGCCGTCACACCTCCCGCTGTGGTGGGGGCTTGCCCCTGCCCGGGGAGGACTTCCGCCTCCCCCCGGCGGGTGGCCCGCGTCAGCGTGGCCGGGGGAGCGGAGCATAGGCTCGGACGCATGCCTGCCGAATCCTCGGCGGACCGGTCCCCGGGCCGGTCCGCCAGCGCATCCCCCGTTCACGGCATCCGCGTTGCCGTGAGCGAGCGGGGTGGTCCGGCCGGCCGGTTCGCCGGGCTGCGGCGGCCGGCGGCGCCGGTGGCGGCGCTGTTCGCGCTCCTGCCCGTCGTGCTGGCGCACCCGGGGCAGCGCGGGGCCGCGCTGCTCCTGGCGGTGACGGCCGCCGTGGCGGCGCTGGTGGCGGCGGCGCCGTGGCCGTCGCGGCGGGTGACGCTCGCGGGGGCGGCGGGCGGGGTGGCGGCACTCTCGCTGCTGCTCGACCTCGGCTACCCGGGCCCGTACCGGTTGCCCGCGTTCTGGCTGCCGTTCGAGTGGACGGCGCTGCTGGTGCTGGCGGGGCGGGTGGCCCGGCGTTCCCGGGGCCGGTGGGCGGTCGCGGCGGGCGTGCTGACGGTCGCGGCGGTCCTGGCCGTACCGCTGCGCTGGATCCTCCGGAGCCCGCAGGGTGGCTGGTCCGGCGCGGTGGCCGTCCTGCTGCTCTCGCTGCTGCCGCTGACCGTGGTGGTCGGGGTGGCCCTCTACCTGCGGGTGCAGGACGTGCGGCGCGAGCGGGCGGTCGACCGGGCCCGGCGCGAGCAGCGGCTGGAGGTGGCGCGCGGGCTGCACGACTTCGTCGCGCACGAGGTCACCGGCATCGTGCTGGAGGCGCAGGCCGGGCAACTGCCGGGCCAGACGCCGGAGGAGACGGCCGCGCTGCTGCGGCGGCTGGAGGAGGCCGGGCTGCGCGCGCTGGACTCGATGGACGCGATGGTCGGCGCGCTGCGGGAGCCGCGCGAGGACGGGGGAGAGTCGCGCTCCCCGGTGGCGGCGGCCGGTGCCACCCGGGTGTACGGGCTGGCGGACCTGCCGGAGCTGGTGGAACGGTTCGGCGGGACCGGGCCGGTCCGGGCCCGGCTGGAGGCGGCACCGGAGGCCGCGGGCCTGCTCTCCGGGGAGGCGGAGGCCGCCGCGTACGCGGCGGTGCTGGAGGCGCTCACCAATGTGCGGCGGCACGCGCCCGGCGCCGCCGAGGCGGTGGTGCGGGTGGAGGTGCGGACGGGTGGCGACGGGGGCGCGGTGCGCGGGGTGGTCGTGTCGGTGAGCGACGACGGCGGGAGCCGGTCGGGCGTCAGGGGGCTGCTCCGGCGCCGACCGGGCAGCGGCGGCACCGGGCTGGTGGCGCTCGCCGAACGGCTCGCCGCGCACGGCGGCACGCTGGAGGCGGGGCCGCTGCGGCCGTCGGGGTGGCGGACCGGTTGCGAACTGCCCGTTCGGTAGGGGCGGGACCGGGGACGGGCGTCGAAGATCTGCCGATCGGCAGATGGCGGCGGCGCGGCGGGAGGCGATGCTCGTGGGCGTGACCGACGTGCCCGTCGAAGGAGGAGCCGCCATGGCCGCTGTACCTGTCGTTCCCGCCGCTTCCGCCGTACCCGCCGCTTCCGTCGCTTCCGCGGGGGCTTCCGGGTCGGCCCCGGGCCGTCGGGGCCGTCGGGGGCGGGGCGGGCGGCGGCCGGGGCGGCCCGTGAGCCGGGTGCCCGTCGCGGGCGCGGCCCTGGCGCTGGCCGTGCTGCTGGCCGCCGTCGCCGGCTGCGCCAGGGCCGGGGACGCCGAGCCCGAGTCGACGGTCTTCGGCTTCGGCGGCAGCACCCTGAACGTCGTGGCGCGGCATCACGTCCCGACCGACCTCGTCGCGACGGACCGTCAGGACGTCAAGATCACCCGCTGGTTCAAGGCGGACGGGATCGGCACGGAGCGGACCAGCTGGTCCCTGGAGGGGGACACGCTCACCCTGGTGGCGAGTTGCTCCGGAATCGCCAACTGCGACGCGCGGTTCCGCGTCGAAGTCCCGCCGCACGTCACGGTGTTGCGCGACGGCCGGGCGACCGACCTCAAGGGC
Organism: Kitasatospora sp. NPDC001527; assembly: GCF_040298605.1. NCBI lineage: Bacteria > Bacillati > Actinomycetota > Actinomycetes > Kitasatosporales > Streptomycetaceae > Kitasatospora > Kitasatospora sp. NPDC001527. Next base: position 56,618 of record NZ_JBEPAM010000026.1, read on the forward strand.
GCCGGGAGCGCCTGAGTCCGGGAGCGCGTGCGGGGGCCCTGCGCCACGGCCCCACGGCGGGGCCGTGCGAGACTGCCGTGCGTGACGAGTCCTCACCCGGAGCCCATCCGCACGCTGATCGCCGACGACCAGGAGGCCGTGCGCCGCGGCGTGCGGCGGATCCTGGAGGCCCAGCCCGACATCACCGTCGTCGGCGAGGCGGCCGACGGGCTCGCCGCGCTCGAACTCGCGGCCCAACTGCGCCCGGACGTCGCGCTGGTGGACATCCGGATGCCCCGGATGGACGGTCTGGAGCTGACCAGGCGGCTGGCCGCACCCGGGGCGGTGACGCCGGTGCGGGTGGTGGTGCTGACCACCTTCGACCTCGACGAGTACGTCTACCCGGCCCTGCGGCACGGGGCCTCCGGGTTCCTGCTGAAACGGTCCGGCCCGGCGCTGCTGGCCGAGGCGGTCCGGGCGGCGGCGGGCGGGGAGAGCCTGATCAGTCCGTCGGTCACCGTGCGGCTGCTGCAGCACGTCACCGCGCCCCGGCGGGTGGACCGCCGCTCGGCCCCGGCGGCGCCGCTGACCGAACGCGAGGTGGAGATCGCCGGCCAGGTCGCGGCCGGGCGGACCAACGCGGACATCGCCGCCGAGCTGTTCATCTCCCCGGGCACGGTCAAGACGCATGTGGCGAGCATCCAGCGCAAGCTCGGGGTGCAGAACCGGGTCGGCATCGCCGTGCACGCCTGGGAGATGGGGTACGCGGTGCCCTCCGCGCCGTGAGGCGTGATCGGGGCGGCGCGATCGGGGCGGACGGAACCTGCGGGGTCGAGATCGGCCTCCGGATCGCTCCTCCGGCCGTGTAGGTTCGATCGTCGACCGAGGTACCAGCGGCAGACCCTGATCCTTCTGGATCTGTCGCCACTGCCTCCTGCGGTCGAACTTCCTCTGACCCCGCAGGTCCACTTCCCATCATGCGCCGGTGACGGCGGATGCACCAGGGGGCTCCGGGAAGAATTCCCCACGAATGCGAAGAATCCCCTTCGAACGGACACCGGGTGCCCGGGGGGTCAGCCGCGCAGCGCGTCCTTGCGCAGGAACCGCTTCAGACGCTGCCACGTCCAGGTGTTGATCACGTCCTCGGTGGTCAGCCAGGCGCGCTGCGCCGTGCCGATCCCGTACCGGGGGTAGGCGAGGTGCGGGGTGGCGTGCGCGTCGCTGTCGATCGCGAACTTCACGCCGTGGCGCTTGGCCCGCAGCACGTCCTCGTCCCGCAGGTCGAGGCGCTGGGGCGAGCTGTTGATCTCGATCGCGGTGCCGGTCCGGGCGGCGGCCGCGAAGACGGCGTCGAGGTCGACGTCGATCGGCCCGCGCCGGCCGATCCGCCGGGTGGTGAGGTGGCCGATGACGTGGACGTGCGGGTTCTCGCAGGCCCGGATCAGCCGGCGGGTCTGGGCGTCGCGGTCGGCGCCGAAGTGGGAGTGGACGGAGGCCACGCAGACGTCGAACCCGGCGAGGAACCCAGCCGGCCAGTCCACCGTGCCGTCCGGTCCGATGTTCAGCTCGGTGCCGTGCAGCAGCCGCATCCGCCGGCGGCGTCCGGCCAGTTCGCGCAGCCGCTCCCGCTGGGCGAGCATCTTCTCGTCGGTCATCCGCTGCATCACCAGGTCGGGCGCGTGGTCGGTGACCGCGAAGTACGCGTAGCCGCGGGCGGCCGCGGTGTCGATCATCTCCTCCAGCGTGGCCAGCCCGTCGGTCAGGTCGGTGTGGGTGTGCAGGTCGCCGCGGAGGTCCTGCTCGGTCACCAGCTCCGGCAGCTCACCGCGCAGCGCGGCCTCGATCTCCCCGCGGTCCTCGCGCAGCGGCGGCGCGATCCAGGGCAGGCCGAGCGCCGCGTACACCTCCTCCTCGCTCTCCGAGACGACCTTCTCGCCGCCCTCCACCCGGAACAGCCCGTACTCGGAGAGCTTCAGCCCGGCCCGGACCGCCATCGTCCGCAGCTTGATGTTGTGCGCCTTCGAGCCGGTGAAGTACACCAGCGCCGCGCCCCAGTCCTCCTCGGGGACCACCCGCAGGTCCACCTGGACGCCGTCCGTGGTGCGCACCGAGGTCTTGGTCGGCCCGGTGCCGATCACCTCGGCCACGAAGGGGAGCCCGGCGAGCGCGGTCATCAGCGGCGCCGAGTCCTCGGCGGTGGCCAGCACGTCGATGTCGCCGACCGTCTCGCGCATCCGGCGCAGCGAGCCCGCGTACGCGCAGCGGGTGCACCCCGGGACGGCCCGCAGCGCCGTGACGAGCTGGTCGGCCAGCGCGGTGGCGGCGTCCAGCAGGGTCCGGCCGCCGGACTGCCGCATCAGCTCGATGCCGTGCAGGATCTTCTCGCCGCTGCGCTCGCCGAGGCCGGGCACCTCGCTCAGCCGGTCGGCGCGGATCGCCTCGGCGAGTTCCTCGACGGAGGCGATGCCGAGGTCGCGGTAGAGGGCGAGGGCGCGTTTCGGGCCGACGCCGGGGACGGACATCATCGCGCGGACCCCGGCCGGGATCCTGGCCCGGAGCTCCTCCAGCGCCCCGATCCGCCCGTCGGCGAGGTACTCGGCGATCTTCTCGGCGGTGGACCTGCCGACGCCCGGGATCTGCTGGAGCCCTTTGACGTCGAGGCCGTCGATGTCCTCGGGATGGCCGCCGACCGCCCGGGCGGCCTTCTCGTAGGCGCGGGCGCGGAAGGCGTCGCCACCGGTGATCGAGATCAGGTCGGCGTACTCCTGGAGCAGTTCCCTGACCTTGTCGTTGAGCCGGGCCATGGGGTCAGTCTAGGTTCGCCGGGCTGAACGGGCCGGGCTGAACAGGCCGGGCGGTCGAGGGCCGTTGGCCCGGTGCGTCGGTGGGCCGGCGGACGGGTTCGGGGGCGCACGGCGGAGGGCGCGCGCCGGTGCGGTGCTCCCGCCGGTCGGGGGGTGACGGCCCCGCTGGTCGGAGGGGTGGCAGTGGCTCCCGGGGCCCCGGGGCCGGATTGTCACCCGGGCGGCGGAAGCGCAGGCTTGGCGCAGGGCCGGGGAAGCGGCCCGCACCGGGCCGCCGCGGTGGCGGCGCGTCCGGTCCGTGCGGGACGAGGGGCAATGGCGATGGCAGGCGGAAGGCTCTGGGGCTACGTCGCGTCGGGCGCCCGGGCGCTGGGCGGGCTCGGCCCGCTCGGGCGGTCCGGGGCGCTGGCGGGCGCGCGGCTGCTCAAGGGCGTCGGCGGGGGCGGGCGGCCGGAAGCGGACGGGCGCGCGGGGGTGGTCGGCGGTGTGGCCGGGAGGCCGGGCGCGGGCGGGCCGGGGCGTCCCGGGCCCGGCGGCATGGCGGGGCCGCAGCTGTTGACCCGTCCGGAGCTGGAACGGTTGCGCTGGACGGACCGGGCCGGCGGCTGCGTGCCGGACGCGCGGCACGTGCAGCCGGCCGAGCTGGTGGGGCGGGTGCTGCGGGGCGGCGGGCGGGCGGCGACGGTGACCGCGCGGGTCCCGGTGGGGCTGCCGGTGGTGGTCGCGGACTCCGTACGGCTGGAGGCGGCGCTGGCCGGGCTGGTGGACCACGCGATCCGCCGCAATCCGCCGGGGGCCCGGGTCCTGGTGCGGGCCGATCCTTTGCCGGGGCCGGACGGCCGGTCCGGCGGGCGGCGCGGGTCGGGCGGCGGGGACGGGACGGCCGGGGCCGGGTCGTCGGGGGCGGGGTCGTCGGGGGCCGGGTTCGCCGCGTTCTTCGGCGGGTCGGATCCGTGGGGGGTGGAGCCGGCCCGGGTCGAGCTGCGGGTGGTGGACCGGGGCGCGTCCCAGCCGCCGGAGGCGCGGCGCTGGCTGTTCGGCGGGGCGGACGGCGCCGGGGGGTACGGCGGCGGGGCCGAGCGGATGGGGCCGTCGATGGCGGGCCTGGTCCGGGCGGCCGGGGGCCGGCTGATGGTCGAGCAGACGCCCGGCGGCGGGCTCACGGTGGTCGTGGTGCTGAGCGTGGCGCGGGACTGAGTTCGAATCCGCAAAGAGTTCTTCGCAAAAACCCTTTGCGAAGGATCATTTGCGGTTCTATCGTGCTGCCATGACCGATGACCGAAGGTGGCCGCACAGTCCGGATCCGCAGACCGACGTCGTGATCGACGCCAAGGGGCTGCGGGCCCTGGCCCACCCCGTGCGCGTGCGGCTGATCGGGCTGCTGCGCAAGAACGGCCCGTCCACCGCCACCAGGCTGGCCGAGCAGCTGGGGCTGAACTCCGGCGCGACCAGCTACCACCTCCGCCAGCTGGCGGCCTCCGGCTTCGTCGCCGAGGACACCGAGCGCGGCAACGCCCGCGACCGCTGGTGGAAGGCGGTCCACCAGGTGACGTGGTGGACGGACACCGACCTCGCGGAGCAGGAGCCGGAGGCGGCGGCCGGCTATCTGCGCTCGATCGCGGCGGCGCACACCCTGACCACCCAGACGGCGCTCAACGCGTACGAGACCATGCCGGTGGAGTGGCGCCACGCGCTGGACCTCAGCGACATGGTGCTCCAGCTCACCCCGGCGGAGGCCCGGTCCCTGGCCGGGGAGCTGTCGGCGGTGATCGCCCGCTACCGCCGGGTCGATCCGGCGGCGCCCGGGCCGGAGGGCACGGACCGGGTGGCCGTGGTCGTCCAGGTGCTGCCCGAGCCGCAGCGCGGCGCGGCCGGTGACGAGCCGGCGGGGCGGTCATGACCGCCCGGGTCTCCGTCCCCTCACCGGCCGCGGAGGGCGTGCCCGCGCCGCGCAGCCTGCGGCCGCTGGCCGGCGTGCTCACGGCGATGGCCGTCTCGCTGACCGGGACGAGGGTGTCGGCGATCGCCCTGCCGTGGTTCGTGCTCGCCACCACCGGCAGCGCCACGATGACCGGTGTGGTCGCGTTCGTCGAAATGGCGCCCTACGTGCTGGTCAAGGCGCTCACCGGCCCGGTGGTCGACCGCCTCGGGCCGCGGACGGTCTCCTGGACCACGGACGCGGTGAGCGCCGTCGCGGCCGGCCTCGTGCCGCTGCTGCACGCCCTGGGGCTGCTGCCGTTCTGGCTGCTGCTGGTGATGGTCGCGGTGATCGGCGCCGCCCGCGGCCCGGGGGACCTCGCCAAGGAGGTCATGGTTCCCGAGGCTGCCGAGCTGGGCCGGATCCCGCTGGAGCGGGCCACCGGCCTGTCCGGGGTGACCGAGCGGCTGGCCACCACGGCCGGCCCGGCGGTCGGCGGCGGGCTGGTCGCCCTGCTCGGTCCGATGGCCGGTCTGACGGCCAATGCGATCGCCTTCGCGCTCGGCTCGCTGGTCATCGCCGTCGTCCTGCCGGCCGGGGCGGGCCGCGCCGCCGTACCGCCCCCGGCCGGCGCCGGCGAGGAGGAGCGGCCGGCCGGCTACTGGCAGCTGTTCCGGGAGGGCTTCGCCTTCCTGCGGCGCGACCCGCTGCTGATGACGATCATCGTGATGATCTCGGTGACCAACCTCCTGGACGTGGCGTTCGTGGCCGTACTGGTCCCCGTCTGGGCCCAGGAGACCGGTGGCGGCCCGGGCGCGATCGGCCTGACCGGGACGGTCTGGGGGGTCGCGGCGGTGGCCGGCAGCCTGATCGCGGCGGCGGTCGCCCACCGGCTGCCACGGCGCACGGTGTACTTCGTCGGCTTCCTGCTCACGGGGGCCCCGAGGTTCGTCGTGCTGGCCCTGGACGTGCCGATCAGCGTGGTGCTGGTGGTGTTCGTGGTGGGCGGCTTCGGTTCCGGGTTCATCAACCCGATCCTCGGCGCCGTCCTGTTCGAGCGGGTGCCGCGCCACCTGCTCGGGCGGGTCAACGCCCTGGGGGACTCGCTCGCCTGGGCCGGGATCCCGCTGGGCGGCCTGCTGGCCGGTGCGCTGGTGACGATGACGGGGCTGATACCGGTGCTGCTCGGGGCCGGCGCGCTGTACTTCGCCACCACGACCCTGTCCGGGCTGCGACCGGAGTGGCGGGAGATGGACCGCGAGCGCGGTCACGCCGGGGCGGGGGCCGCCCCGCCCGCGTCGCCCGCCTTGCCGGCGCCGTCTGCATCGCCGCCGCCCGCGCCGGTGCGCGCGGCGGCCGGAGAGCCGGCGGAGTGACGGCGCGGGGGCGCCGGGGCGGCCACGATCCGGTGGTCGGCCTGACGGCGCCTCAGTGCCGCCGGTCCTCGGTCGTCGCCGTCGTGCCCGCGCAGAGGGCGTCGTCGACCAGCCGGTTCTCGGCCTCGGCCACGCGCAGGACGGCGTCCTCGGAATCGGCGATGACGCCCGACAGGGAGACCGTGACGCTGCGCCGGCCGTCGCCGGTGACGCCGGTGGCGGTGATCCAGCCGGCGTCGCCGCCCTCGTGGCCCCAGTACACCCCGCCGCAGGTCAGTGGGCGCGAGAAGATCCCCAGCCCGTCCCGGGCGCCCGGCATGAACCGCTCGTACTGCTCGCTGATCTCCACCGTCCGGGTCATCAGCTCCAGCTGCGCCGGGGCCAGGAGCCGGCCGCCGAGCAGGGCGCGGAAGAACCGGTTGAGATCGGCGGTGGTGGAGACGAGTCCGGCCTCGCCGTTGATGCCCGGGCCGACCTGCTCGGTGACGTCCACCGGCGGCTCGCCGGCCGCGAACCGCTGGTAGGTCCGGGCGTGCGGCCGGGGCAGGGCGGGCGAGCTGCCCGGCCGGAAGGTGTGGGCGAGGCCGAGGGGCCGGACGATCCGGTCCCGCACCTCCTCGTGCCAGGGGTGCCCGGTGGCCCGCTCGATGATCATGCCGAGCAGGACGTAGCCGGTGTTGGAGTAGCCCCAGGTCTTGTCGTCGGGCAGGAAGTCCGGGCGGTGCCGCATCGCCCGGGCGACGGTCTGCTCGGGTGTGGAGGTGTCGTACCGGTGCCGGGCGAAGTCCTCCGCCGAGGTGTAGTCCGGATAGTCGTCGTGGAGGCCGCCGGTGTGCTGGAGCAGATGGCGAACGGTGATCGCGCGGCCGTCGTTGCCGTTGCCGGAGACCGCACCGGGCAGCCACTGTTCGACCGGGTCGTCCAGGGAGAGCCGGTGCTCGCCGGTGAGTTGCAGGACGACGGTCGCCACGAACGCCTTGGTGACGCTGGCGATCCGGAAGTGGCCGTCCCCGGGGACCGGCCGTCGGGTCGTCGGATCGGCGACGCCGCTGGTGGCGGTCACGGTCCGGCCGTCGGCGATGGCCAGGCGGGCCTGGACTCCCGTCACGCCGAGCGCGGTGAGCGCGTCGGCGTCGCGCTGGAGCCGGAGGCGGAGCTGGGCGCGGTCGTCGTGCTGCGGGGCGGCCGTCGCGCCGGGAGCACCGGTGGAGAGGGCGCCGGCCGCGACGGCGGCCAGCGCCAGGCTCCACCGGCCGGTCCGCCGGGCGGGAGGAATCGGTGAACTCGTCATGGGTCCTGACGCTAGGTCCGGTCGGGGCGGGTGGGCGGTACCGCCCACGGGTGGGAAAAAGGGGTAGTGGGCTGTAGTGCCGGGCCCGGTCCCGATGGCCCAGACTTGTGCGGGTGAACGATCACGGGGCGGGCGGGCTTTGGGCGATGTGGCGTGCTCTGGGGTATCTCCTGGGAAGCCTGTGCGCCGCCGTGGTCGCCCTGGTCGCGTTACCCGTACTCCTCGTGCCGGGGCCGGCCCGCGCCTGGGCGTCCTGGCACCGCCGGCGCGCCGACCGGCTGCTGCTCGCCCCGGCCTCCGGCCCCGTCCGGGTCGGTGCGCGGCGGGTGCTCGGATGGCTGGCCGCCTGCACCGTGGGCAGTCTGGCGTTCGGCATCGTCATGGTGCTCTGTGCGGGCAACGCGGTGAGCACGGCCGTCACGGTGCCCCTGTGGTGGGCGTTGCCCGACGGCACCCGCGCGGGCGGTTTCGGCGCCGGTGTCCCGCTGTCGGGGTGGGGGACGGCGCTGACCCTGGGGACCGCCCAGGCGGTCCTGCTCGCCGCCCTGACCCGCTGGCTCGCGCCGCGGCTGGCCCGCCTGCACGCCCGGACCTGTGTCGCGCTGCTGTCCCCGTCGGCCGCCGAGCGGCTGGCGCGGCGGGTGGAGACGCTGACCGAGACGCGGGCCGGCGCGCTGAAGGCGCACGGCGCGGAACTCCGCCGGATCGAACGCGACCTGCACGACGGCACCCAGGCCCGGCTGGTGGCCATCGCGATGCGGCTGGGCGTGGCCCGCGAGCTGCTGGACGAGGACCCCGCGACGGTGGCCGGCCTCCTGGCGGAGGCGCAGGAGAACACCGAGGAGGCGATGGCGGAGCTCCGTGCGGTGATCCGGACGATCTACCCGCCGATCCTCGCGGACCGGGGCCTCGCCGGGGCGCTCTCCGCGCTGGGGTCCCGCTCGGCGATCGACACCACCCTCGACGTCGGCGCCCTCGGCACGGTCCCCGCCGCGGTCGAGGCGGTGGCCTACTTCGCGATCGCCGAGGCGCTCACCAACGCCGCCAAGCACAGCCGGGCCACCCGGACCACCGTGCGCGTGGCCCGTGAGGACGACCGGCTGTCGGTCGAGGTCACCGACGACGGGGTCGGCGGCGCCGACGAGTCGCAGGGCAGCGGCATCGCCGGAATCCGCCACCGGGCCCGGGCTCTCGACGGCACCGTCCACCTCCACAGCCCCGGCGGCGGCCCGACCACGATGAAGGTGAGCCTGCCGTGCGGGTCGTGATCGCCGAGGACAACGTCCTGTTGTCCAGCGGGCTGGAACTCCTTTTGACGGCCAAGGGCTTCGAGGTCGCCGCGATCACCCGGGACGCCCCCGGCTTCGTCGCCGCCGTCACCGAACACCGGCCGGACGTCGCCATCGTCGACGTCCGGCTGCCGCCGGGCTTCCGCGACGAGGGCATCCACGCCGCGATCCGCGCCCGCCGCGAGCACCCCGGCCTGCCCGTGCTCGTCCTCTCCCAGTACGTCGAGCAGCAGTACGCCGGCGAGCTGGTCTCCGACGGGCGCGGCGGCGTCGGCTACCTCCTCAAGGACCGGGTGAGCCGGGTGGGCGAGTTCGTCGACGCGCTGCGGCGGGTCGCCGCCGGCGGCACCGTCATGGACCCCGAGGTGATCGGGCAGCTCCTGACCCGCCCCGCGCACGACCCGACCGCCGTCCTCACCCCGCGCGAACGCGAGGTCCTCGCCCTGATGGCCGAGGGCAAGGACAACGCCACGATCGCGGCCCGGCTGGTGATCACCGACAACGCCGTCCACAAGCACATCGGCAACATCTTCGCCAAGCTCGGCCTCTCGCCGGCCGACAGCGGTCACCGCCGCGTCCTCGCCGTCCTCACCTATCTGAGCCGTCGCTGACGTCGATCAGCGGGCGGCGGCCGTCCGGTCCCGCCGCCCCGGGGGAGCCCTCCACGCGCCGGCCGACGCGGTCATGGAGGGGTTCGGGCTGATGCGCGCCGACACCGTCGGGGCCCGGACCGACACGGTGCGGCGACCGCTCGGACGCGGCCCGGGGACGTGCGCGGACCGGTGTGCGCGCAACGCCGCCGCCTTCGCGGGCCGCGGCAGCCTGGGGCACGCGGCGGCCCCGAGCGACAAGGCGGTGGTGGAGACGCCCGCTACCCCGCTCCCGAACTCGATCACCGTCCTGGTGACCTTCGTCGGAGGGCCGGCCGACGGCCGGACCGAGTGTCCGCCGCTGTCCCGGTCGGCGGGTGGGCTCACCATCTCCGCCGTGACCCGTCGGGGCGATCCCGGGCCGCCCCCCGCATCGTCGCGCGGTCGGCGAGGAAGACGACCGCCAGGTTCTCGTCGGAGCGTAGTGCCGGTCGCCCCAGGGCCTGGCCAGCTCCGCCGCCACCGCCTGCCCGCTCGCTTCGTCCCGGTGGTCGGTCCGCACGACCAGGGCGTCGAAGTCGTCGAGGCCGGTCACGGCGGGCAGCGTTCTCATGGACCCTTCCCCCTCGGCCTCGGCCGGTGATCCGTGCCGCGACCGGATTCCTGTGCGTCAGTCGCCCTCGCGGCGCTGACGCTCGGGGGCGGAGGTCCAGTGCAGGAGCAGGGCGGAGGCCAGGGCGGCGAGGGCGCACCAGGTGGAGATGAAGGCCAGCCGCCAGAGCAGGGCGCAGAGGAGGGCGGCGCCTGCGGTGAGCACGCCGAGGCGGCGCAGGACGCGGTCGCCGCTGAGCAGGAGGGCGCCGACGGTGGCCAGGAGGTAGCCCGCCAGGAGCAGGGCGGGGTGGGGGACGCCGATGCGGTAGTCGAGGGTGTGGGCGTGGGCGGTGGCGGCGACCGGGTGGGTGGCGACGGCGTGGGCCAGCGGCACGGCCACCAGGATGCCGAGGAGGACCAGCGCGGTGAGCAGCCGCCGCCGGGCGCGGCCCGCGTCGAGGGCCGCGCGGCGCACGCCGACCGGGACCAGGAGGGGGAGCAGGGGCAGGGCGATCACCGCCCAGGCCGTGCGGGCCCAAGTGGCCGGGCCGGCGGGCAGGTCGCCGTCGGCGCCGAGCCAGACCGCGGCCTCGATCAGCTGGTGCACGCCGAGGACGAGCGGGAGCGCGGCGAGCGGCAGGCGTTCCGGCCGGCCCGCCCGGTGGGTGCGGACCAGGCAGAGGACGCCGACGGCCGTCACCGCGCCGCCGACGACGAGGTCCGCCCGGGCACTCCAGCACATGGGGGCTCCTGCGGCCGGTCAGTCGGGGTCGGCGGGTCGGTCGCGGGGCCGGTCGTGGGTCCGTTCGCCGGGCGGGCCCTCGGCAGCCGCGTCGGCGTCCGCGGCGTCCGCGTCGTCGTCGGAGTCCTCGGCAGAGTCCTCGGCGGCGTTCTCCGGGACTTCGCCGGTGGACTCCAGGACGTCGCCGACGGTGCCGGGCAGGGCCGGGTGGCGGCCGATCACCACCACGCCGACCACGATCGCCACCAGCCCGGCCGCCTGCCAGGCCAGGGCGCCGGGGGTGACCCGGAGGCGGTCACCGAGGAACCCCACCGCGCAGGCGATCCCGGTGATCGGCTGGGCGGCCGTCAGCGCGGGCAGCGACATCCGCAGCGGCGCGGCCTCGAAGGCGCTCTGGACCAGCAGCAGCCCGACCACCCCCGCCGCCACCACCGCGTACGGCTGCCAGCTGCGCAGCACGGCCTGCAGCCCCTCGTGGTCGAGCCGCTGGGTGGTGGTGCGGGTGAGCGCGTCCTGGAGCCCGTAGAGCAGACCGGCGGCCAGGGCGAGCACCGTCGCCTCCTCGAACAGCGGCAGCCGGCGGGCCGTGGAGATCAGCAGCAGCGTCAGCCCGACCACCGTGCCGACGACCAGCCAGTGCCGCAGTTCGCCGGCCGGCGGGCCGCCGCCGCTAGGACGGCCCGCCACGATGAACGCCGTCACCCCGAGCGCCAGCAACAGCACCCCGGCCCAGCCGGAGCGGCCGAGCGTCTGGCGGGTGAGCACCCGCGCGAGCGCCATCGCGAAGATGAGGTTGGTGGCGAGCAGCGGTTCGACGAGCGAGACCTCGCCGTGGTTGAGGGCGAGCGCGGACAGGATCAGCCCGGTGATCATGAAACCGGTGCCGAGCAGCCACTGCGGCATCCGCAGCAGGTCCAGCAGCAGGCGCCAGTGCAGCAGGTCGGCACGCGGGGCCTGCTGCGCCGCGTGCTGCTGGAGGACGAATCCCAGACCCAGGAAGCAGGCGGCGCTCAGCGCCAGGATGAAGACCGCCACGGAGGAACCACCCGAGGGTTGTTGACCGCACCGCACCGCACCGCCGCCGGGCTCCGGGGACGGCGCCCCGGGCGGCTCCGGCCGCGCGGCCCGGTGGTCCGGAGCGGGGTGTCCCGCGGCATCGGCGCGTTGGGGTCAGCCTACCGCCGGGGTGGGGCGCCGACCCGTGGAGCGGCCCCGCCCGGCGGGTCGCGGGCGGTCGGGGCGGTGCGGTGACCGCGTCGCACGGGCGGCCCGCGCGGGGCCCGGTGCCCGGTTTGCCCCCGCCGTGCGGGGAGGCGCACGCTGGTGTGGGCGGACGCCGCGGAGCACCGCCCGTACCGGCCCGATCAGGCGCGACGGGGGCGGCGCCAGGAGGTGCGGCCATGCACAACCAGTGGGATGTGGAGCTGAGCTTCGAGGAGGACGGCGTCCACACCGGATGCCAGGCGAGGCTGACCGGAGCCCGGGCCCCGGGCCTCACCGCGCACGGGGAGTCGACCAGGAGCGTGGACGACCGCCCGCTCGCCAGGATCGGCGAGGAGGTCGCGGCCTCGCGCGCGCTGGAGGCGCTGTCCCGCAAGCTGCGGGCCCAGGCCGACGGGGAGATCGAGGACGAGGGGCACCGGCCGGGGTACCTGATCTACTGATCCGGCCGCGTGGTCGGCGCAGGCCGGCGGCTCAGCCGGCGAGACCGCCGTTGCTCTTCAGCAACTGGCCGTTGATCCACCGGCCCCGCGGTGAGCAGAGGAAGTCCACCAGGTCGGCGGTGTCCTGAGGGCTGCCCAGGCGTCCCAGGGGCGTCCGGCTCAGGACGTGGTCGCGGATGTCGTCGGACATCCAGCCGGTGTCGACCGGGCCCGGGTTGATCACGTTGGCGGTGATCCCGAGGTGGGCGAGTTCGTGGGCGGCGGCCAGGGTGATCCGGTCGAGCGCGCCCTTGCTCGCCCCGTAGGGCAGGTTGCCGACGGTGTGGTCGCTGGTGAGGGCGATCACCCGTCCGCTTCCCGGAGCGCCGGCGAAGCGACGGCCGAACTCCCGGATCAGCAGCCAGGTGGCACGCGCGTTGACGGCGAAGTGGCGGTCGAAGCTCTCCACGGTGGTGTCGAGCAGGCCGGAGTCCACCGACTCGCAGTGGCACATCACCAACGCGGTGACCGGGCCGAGCCTGCCCTGGGCCCGGTCGAAGACCCGCCCCGGCGCCTCGGGGTCGGCCAGGTCCGCCTCGACCGCGACGGTGTCGGCACCCCGTCCCTCCAGGGCCCCGGCGATGGTCGCCGCGGCGTCCGCCTCGACGCCCCAGGCCATGCGCGCGTCGTACGGCGTCCAGTAGGTGAAGGCGATGTTCCAGCCCGCCTCGGCCAGCCGGCGGGCGATTCCCGCGCCGATGCCGACGGACCGGCCCACGCCGGTCACCAGGGCGACCGGCCTCGCGGTGTCGAACGTCTTCTCGGCAGTCGTCACAGGAGGAGATCCTCCGGCCGGCCGCCCGGGAACGGCAACCCGGTTTTCCTCCGGTCCCGCGTCAGGGGTGGCCGGGTGCCAGGAAGGCGGTGAGGCGGCGGGTCACCTCGTCCGGGTGGGCCGTCAGCAGGGTGTGGTGGGAGGCGTCGGGCAGGACGGCGACCGAGGCGTCGGGCAGGGCCCGGCGGGCGCGGGCGGCGACGGCGCGGGCGTCGTGGGTGCGGCTCCGTTCGGCGAGCAGGACGAGGGTGGGGGCGGTCAGCGCGCGCAGCTCCGTCGCACCCGGGCGGGGGCCGGTGACGGGGCGGGCGGCGGGGAAGCCGGCGTAGCCGAGGGCGTAGAGCTCGCGCCAGGCCGGGTCGAGGCCGGTGCCGCCGGACTCCCAGTCGAGGTAGCCGCGGGCCTTGGCGGCGCGGCGCGGCGGGAGCAGCAGCGGCAGGGCGCGCAGCAGGTAGCGGGCGCGGTAGCCGGCGAAGCACCGGGTCGGGTCGAGCAGCGCGAGCCGCCGGATCCGGGCGGGGGCGCGCAGGGCGTAGCGCAGCGCGATCCACCCGCCGTAGGAGTGGCCGGCCAGGTCGGCGGCGGGCACGTCCAGTCCGTCGAGGACGGCGTCCAGCCAGCCGAGCAGGTCGGGCAGGCCGGCGAGGCGGGGGCGGTCGAGGGTGCTGCGGCCCGGATCGCCGACGAGGTCGACGGCGAGCAGCCGGTGGCCGGCTCCGGCGAGGCCGGCGGCGGTGGCGGACCAGCAGGTGGCGGTGGCGCCGCCGCCGTGCAGCAGGACGAGCGGGCGGCCGCCGCGCGGACCGCAGGCGTTGACCCGGGTGGCGCCGAACGGGGTGGGGACGGTGAGCGCCTCGACGGGGAGGGGCCAGCGGGAGAGGGCCTCGTCGTAGGCGGCGAGGAAGGCCTCCCGTGCGGGGGCGGCGGGGTGTGCGGACATAGTCTTCCCCCAGGGTTTGACGTACTCGCTCGGCGGGCATGTATCTCGCTCAGCGAGAGAATACGTCCAGGGGACCTTCGAGGGAAGGAGAATGCGGTGGAGCCGGAGCGGACGCCGATGCGGCTGGTCCATCTGCTGCGCGGGCTGACCGTCGAACTCGACCTGTTCGGCGCCGAGTTCGCCGCGCGCAACGGCCTGCACCCGACCGATCTGCGGGCGCTGATCCACCTGCTGGACGCCGCGCGGGCCGGGACGGTGGTCACGCCGGGGCGGCTGGGCGAGGCGCTGGGGCTGAACTCGGCGGGGACGACCGGCCTGGTCGACCGGCTGGAGCGGCTCGGGCTGATCCGGCGCGAGCGTGATCCGGGGGACCGCCGCAAGGTGCGGCTGCTGGTGGAGCAGCGCGCGATCGAGCTCGGTGAGGGCTTCTTCGGCGGGCTGATCGCCGATCTGGTGGCCGCGATGGGCGCGTTCGGGGACGAGGAACTCGCGGTCGCGCGGCGGTTCCTGGAGGCGATGACCGGGGTGGTGGCCGCGGCCCGGGCGGAGTGAGGCGCTCCGCCCGGGCGGGGGAGGGGTTACGGGCGCAGGCCCGCGAACTCGTCGAGGACGGCGACCCGCAGTTCGTGGGCGCCGTCCGGGCGGGTCTGCTCGTAGTAGAGGTACCAGCGGCCCCGGGCCGCGACCACGTCGGCGTAGCGGACGTCCAGCCACGGGCCGTCCGGCGTCAGGCGGTGCCAGTGGCGCAGGTCGGTGGAGGCGGCGAGCCCGCAGCGCTCCTCGTAGTTGCCGGAGGCGTCGGCCGAGCCGTCGTAGAGCGCGAGCCAGCCGCCGGAGCCGTCGGGCAGGACGGCGGTGATCCGTGACTCGTAGCCGTCCCAGGCGGTGTCCGGGCCGACGTCCAGCACCTCGGCGGCGCGGCCGGGCGGTGCGGTGAACCGCAGGCCGTCGGTGGAGTCGGCGAGCGCGGTGGGCTGGACGGTCAGCCCGGTGGTGTGGATGTCGGCGGTGGCGTGGGCGCGGTCGCGTTCCTCGGCGGTGAAGCCGCGGGACCGCGAGACGGTGGCGAACATCCGCACGCCGCCGTCGTGTTCGAGCAGGTACGGGTCCTTGATGCCCTCGGTTCCGGTGCCTGCGGCGGTGAGGACCGGGGTGCGGGTGGCGAGGTCGAAGGCCTCGGGGGTGTCGGCGCGCAGGGCGTCGATCCGCCAGCGCCCGTCGGCCGGGTCGACGTAGCTGAGGTGGAGCAGGTACCCGCCGTCGCGGCGGAGCAGGGCGAAGCGCTCCATGGAGGGCGAGTCGAGGTCGGCGCGCTCCACCGACCAGAGGTCGCGGAACTCCACGCCGTCGCGGCTCTCGGCGACCGCGCAGCGCCAGCCCCGGTCCTGGCCGCCGGCGCCGCGCGGGCGGCGTTCGCGGTAGGTGAGCAGGAAGCGGTCGTGCTCGGGCTCGTAGCGCACGCCGGGGCAGCCGGCCCAGTAGCCGGGCTCGGGGCGTTCGGGGGCGCGGACCAGGGCGGAGCCGGAGAGGTCGGGCGCGGCGGGCGGGGTGGTGATCGGCATCGGTGGCGGGTCTTCCTCGCGGGGGTCGGGGCGGAATCTCGCCACTTTCTATCAGATCGATAGAAAGTGAGGGGGTCCCTTGGTGGGGTGCGGTTCCTCGCACCTCTGGACGCAAGCGGCACGTCACATGGAGTGATTCTGTGAATCGCATGTTTCCTCCTGTGGCGATCGGACGACGGCGCCCGGCGTGGCCTTGACCCTTCTCTCAAGATCGGGAAAGACTTCTTCTCAGAGTCGATCAAACAGAGAAAGAAACAGAGGAAGCCCGATCCCGATGACAGCCCCCACCACCGACGCACCCGGCTACGGCGGTCTCGGCCTCTACGTCGGCGACCTCCACAACCACTGCGGGATCAGCTACGGCCACGGCCCGATCGAGGACGCCTACGCCAACGCCCGCCTCCAGCTCGACTTCGCCAGTGTCACCGGCCACGGCTGGTGGCACGACCTGCCCGAGCGCACCCCCGAGCTGGCCGGCCTGGTCGACTACCACACCGAGGGCTTCGCCCGGCTCGCCGACCGCTGGGAGCACGTCCAGGAGGTCACCGCCGCCGCCCACGAGGACGGCCGCTTCGTCACCTTCCAGTCCTTCGAGTGGCACAGCCTCGCGTACGGCGACCACTGCGTGTACTTCGACGGCCCGCGCGGCGAGATCATCCGCGCCGCCGACCTGGAGGCCCTGCGCGTCCGGCTGCGCGCACTCGCCGCGGAGGGCGTGCGCACCTGGGCGATCCCGCACCACATCGGCTACGGCACCGGGCGGCGCGGCATCAACTGGGACGCGTACACCGAGGAGTTCGCCCCGGTGGTGGAGATGATGTCGATGCACGGCTGCGCCGAGTCCGACGAGGCGCCGCGCAGCTACCTGCACACCATGGGGCCGCGCGACACCGCCGGCACCGCCGTGCACGGGCTGCGGCTCGGCCACCGGTTCGGGCTGATCGGCTCCACCGACCACCACAGCGCCTTCCCCGGCAGCCACGGGCACGGCCGACTCGCCGTCTGGGCGCCCGAGCTGACCCGCCCGTCGGTCTGGGACGCGGTCCAGGCGCGCCGCACCTACGCGCTCACCGGCGACCGCATCCTGCTCGCGGCCTCGGTCAACGGCGTACCGATGGGCGGCGAGGCGCCGTCCGCCGACCGGCGCCGGATCCAGGTCACCGTGCGCGGCCGGGACGCCCTCGACCACGTCGAGCTGGTCCGCAACGGCGTGCCGCTGCACCGCGTCTCCCGCCACGAACTCCTCGCCGCCGCCGGGGGAGGGGCCGGCTTCGACGGCACCCTCGGCTTCGCGGTCGGCTGGGGGCGGCGCGAGGCGGCCGTGCGCTGGGACGTCACCCTGCGCGTCGAGGGCGGCGAACTGGCCGACGTACAGCCCCGGTTGCGCGGCTCCGAGACGGTGGCACCGGCCGAGTCCGAGCCCGCGGGCCACCGGCCGTCCGACTGGTGGCGCACCGGGCCGGGCGAGCTGCGGCTGCGCACCGTGACCGAGGGCAACCCGAACACCGTGACCGACGCCACCCAGGGCTTCTCGCTGGCGGTCACCGGCGACGACCGGACCAGGCTGACGGCGGTCGTCAACGGCGTCGAAACCTCGTACAGCGTCGGCGAGTTGCGAGAGGGGCCGCGGACCGGCTTCATCGGCGGCTTCGTCTCCGGCGCCTACCGCTTCGACCGGGCGGTGCCCGCCCGGGAGCTCACCGCCGAGCTCGACCTGGTCGACGAACGGCCGGGCGGGGACGGCGACTTCTACCACGTGCGGGTGCGGCAGCTGAACGACCAGTGGGCCTGGTCCAGCCCGACCTGGGTGGGCCGGGCGGGTGCCGGCGGACCGGCGGCCTCCTGTCGACGGGCCGGCTGACGCCTGCCAACCGTCGTCGGCCGGCCGCCCCGGTCACCGCCCACCGTTCCACCGGACCCGTACCGAGGAGTACCACCATGTCCGCCCGTATCCCCGCGCGCCGCGCCGCCGGCACCGCGCTGGCCGCCGCCCTGCTGACCGGCACCCTCGCCGCCCCGGCGGCCGTCGCGAGCGCCGCCGCCGCCCCGGCCGCCAGCACCGTCGCCGCCCCGGCCGCCGCCGTGAGTGCCACCGCCGCCCCGGCCGCCAGCACCGTCGCCGCCCCGGCCGCCGCCGTGAGTGCCACCGCCGCCACCACCGTGTTCGCCGACGACTTCGAGTCCGGCACCGTCTCCCGCTGGACCCGCCAGCGCATCGACGGCAACGGCTCCATCACCGTCACCGGCGCGCCCGCCGGCGGCTCCGGCCTCGCCGCCCGGTTCGGCGTCCCCAACGACGGCGCCTCCTACCGCTCCGAGGTCGCCGTCAACGCCCTCGGCTGGGGCAGCTACCGCTTCGCCCTCGCCGACTACCTGCCCGCCGACTGGGTGCAGACCTCGACGGAGACCATCGTCGCCCAGTGGCACGGCTACCCGCTCGCCGACGGCAGCGACACCAAGCCGCCGATCGCGCTCACCGTCAAGGACGGCAACTGGCGCCTCAAGGTGCACTGGCTGACCGACCCGTCCACCGTCGCCGAGGCGGTGATCCCGCTCGGCGCCGTGCAGTTCGGCCACTGGAACCAGTGGGCGTTCGACATCACCTGGTCCACCGCCACCACGCCCGGCTCGATCACGGTGTACCGCGACGGCGTCCAGGTCGGCGCGCACAGCGGCCTCAACAACTACCACCAGAACCAGGCCCCGTACTTCAAGACCGGGATCTACCGCGCCAACTGGAACCCCGCCAAGGGCATCCCGTACCCGACCGGCGGGCCCGACGTGGTGCTCTGGAGCGACAGCGTGGTCGTCACCCAGTACTGAGCCGGCCGCCCCGGCCCTACCGAACCCCCCAACCACCAAGAGGTAGCAGCACCATGAGCGAAGCGGCCCGTCACCCCGGCCTGCCCCGAAGAGGCTTTCTCGGCCTGACCGCCGGAGCGGCCCTGCTGGCGGCGGGCTGCCGCTCGGCCACCGACCCGGACGCGGGCGCCGCCCCCGGCGGCACCGCCGCGCCGTCCGCGCCCGACCTGCAGATCGTCCACGGCAGCGCGCCCGACCCCACCCAGCTGCTGCACCGGGGCCCGGACACCCCGGCGTTCGTCAACCTCGTCCTGGACCGGCTGGTCGACCTCGACCCGGTGACCCTCCAGCCGGTGCCCTGGCTGGCCACCTCCTGGGAGTGGAGCGCCGATCGGCTGAAGCTGGTGCTCAAGCTGCGCGAGGACGTCACCTTCCACGACGGGCGCGCGCTGGAGGCCGACGACGTCGTCTTCTCGCTGGTCGGCGCCACCAAGACCTCGCAGGTCAAGCCGCTGCTGGAACGGCTCGCCGACATCCGGGCCACCGCCCGGGGCGAGGTCACCCTCACCCTCGCCAAGCCCACCAGCAACCTGTTCGACGCGCTCGCCTTCAACCCGGTCGTGGACGCGCGGACGTACGTCGAGGGGCGGGCCGGCGAGACCGTCAACGGCACCGGACCGTTCAGCTGGCAGTCCTTCAAGGGCGGCAACCAGCTCGACCTCGTCCGCAACGGGCGCTACTGGCAGAGCGGGCGCCCGCGCTTCGAGCGGATCACCGTCCGCTCGGTGACCAGCAGCCAGGCCGCGCTGTCCGCCCTGCAGTCCGGGCAGGGCCACCTGATCGGCGCCGTCCCCGGGCGCGACCTCAAGGTGCTGGCGGGCAACCCCGGCTTCACCGTGCAGTCCGCCAAGGCCTCCTACCAGCAGGCGTTCCTGGGCGTGAACGTCGCGTCCAAGCCCTTCGACGACCTGCGGGTCCGCCAGGCGCTGCAGTACGCGGTGGACCGCGAGCGGATCGTCGACCAGGTGTACGGCGGCCACGCCGAGGCGAGCAGCCTGCCCTGGCCGTCCAACACCCCCGGCGTGACTCCCGACCAGGTCACCCGCTACCGGCACGACCCGGAGAAGGCGCGCGGGCTGCTGCGCGAGGCCGGCGCGGAGGGCGCCCGGGTGCCGCTGACCGCCGCCAACTCGCCGGTCTTCAGCTCGCTCGTGGAGCTGGTCAAGTACGACCTGGAGCAGGCCGGCTTCGGCGTCGACGTGCAGCTGCTGGACAACGCCGCCATCCAGCCGAAGATCCAGCAGGGCACCCTGGAGGGCCTGTTCGTGGCCAACCACGGCATGGTCAGCGTCTCCCCGCTCAGCGGGATCACCGTCTCCGGGCCGCTGCAGGTCGGCAAGAACACCTCGCACGTCACCGACCCGGCCTACGCCGAACTCCAGGCGCGCGCCTTCGCGGCCGCCGACGAGCAGGCCCGGGCCGACGTCAACCACGAGCTGTCCGAGTACCTGCTCGCGCAGTCCTTCCACATCACCCTCGCGCACGCCTGGGAGACGTACGCCTTCGCCTCCACGGTGCGGGACGTGTCCACCAGCGCGCTGGGCTACCTCAAGCTGACCGACACCCGCCGGGACGCCTGAGCCACCCCCGGGCCACCGCCCTCCGCCGACCGCCGTCCCCGGACGCCCCCCACCTCCCGGGGACGGCGACCTCCGCACGCCGCCCCGCCCACCCCCCCGGAGAACCCCCGTGCCGTACTGGACCAGAAAGGCCGCCGGAGCCCTGGCCACCCTCTGGCTCGCCTCGGTGGCCGTCTTCCTGCTGCTCCGCCTGGCCCCCGGCGACCCGGTCTCCGCCGCGCTCGGCGCCGAGGCCGACCAGGAGCAGCGCGACCACCTCGGCCGCCAGCTCGGCGTGGACCGCCCGCTGCCCGCCCAGTACCTCGGCTGGCTGGGCGGCCTGCTCGGCGGCGACCCCGGGCTCTCCTTCCACTACCGCGAACCGGTCACCCGGATGATCGGCCAGAGCCTCGGCTCCACCCTCCAACTCGCCTTCTCCGCAGGCCTGCTGATGCTCGTGCTCGGGCTGCTGCTGGGCGCCGCGCTGGCCGCCGAGCGGCGCGGGCGGCTGGCCCGGGCGCTCGACCCGCTCACGACCGCCGTCCTCGCCCTGCCGGTGTACGTCACGGCCGTGCTCTTCGTCTTCGTCTTCGCCGTGCTGCTGCGCGTGCTGCCGGCCGGCGGCGAGAAGGACCTGTTCGCGGCGCCGGACCTGGCCGTGCAGTACCTGGTGCTGCCCGCCGTCGCGCTCGCCCTGCCCGGCTCGGTGGTGCTCGCCCGGCTGCTCGCCACCGAGCTCCGGCGCACCCGGCAGGAGGAGTTCGTGCTCACCGCGATCGCCAAGGGCGCCCCGCCCCGGCGGATCCTGCTGCGGCACGTGCTGCCCAACAGCCTCGCCCCGTTCTGCGTCGAGTTCGGGCTCAACCTGGGCGAGCTGCTCGGCGGCGCCGTCGTCGCCGAGCAGCTGTTCGCCCGGCACGGCCTGGGACAGCTGCTGCTCGACGCGATCAACCAGCGGGACTACCCCGTCGCACAGACCCTGATCATGCTCGCGGTCGCGGTGGCCGTCACCGTGCAGCTCGGCTCCGAGCTGCTGGTCGCCCGGCTGGACCCGCGGATCGCCCGCGCCGGCACCGGGGAGGCCCGATGAGCACCACCGCCGCCAACAGCCCAGGGGCCGGACGCCGCCGGTGGCCCGCCCTGCCCGCCGCGCTGCGCGGCCGGCGCGGCCGGACCGGGGCGCTGCTGGTCGCCCTGGTGGTGCTGCTCGGGCTGCTCGGCCCGCTGCTGCTCTCCGCCGACCCCTACCAGCAGAGCCGCGAGGCACTGGCCGGGCCGTCCTGGGACCACCCGCTCGGCACCGACGAGGTCGGCCGCGACCTGCTGGCCCGCGCGCTCCACGGGGTCCGGATCGAACTGCTGGTCTGCCTGCTGGCCGTCCCCGCCGCCGCCGTGCTCGGCACCCTGCTCGGGCTGCTCGGCGGGCTGAACCGGCTGCTCGGCGAGGCCGTTCAGCGTCTGTTCGACCTGCTGCTCGGCTTCCACGGACTGCTGCTGGGCCTGACCATCGCGCTGATCGTCCACCCCGGCCTCGGCAGCGTCGTCGTCACCGTGGTGCTCAGCGCGCTGCCAGCCTTCGGCCGGCAGGCCCGCGCCGCCCTGCTCGCCCAGCTCGCCCGCGACCACGTGGTGGCCGCCCGGGTGCTCGGCGTGCCGCGCGCCCGCACCCTGCGCCGGTACGTGCTGCCCAACGTCACCGACGCCGCCACCGCGCTGCTGGCCGTGGCGATGGCGCACGCCGCCAAGATCGAGGGCGGCCTGAGCGTGCTCGGCTTCGGCATCCAGCCGCCCACCCCCTCGCTCGGCACGATGATCAACACCGGCAGCAAGTACCTCTTCCTGCACCCCGGTTACGCCCTCGCGCCGGTGCTGCTGCTGGGCCTGCTGGTGTTCGGACTGACCCTGCTCGCCGACTCGTTCAACCGGGAGAAGCTGCGGTGACCGCGCCGACCGAGACCGCCCGCGCCGCCCTGTCCGGCGCGCCCGCCACCCCGCCCCTGCTGGAGGTGGCCGGGCTGCGCGTCACCGCCGGGGCCCACGAGGTGGTGCACGGCGTCGACTTCACCCTGAGCCCCGGCGAGATCCTCGGCCTGGTCGGCGAGTCCGGATCCGGCAAGACGCTCAGCGCGCTCGCCGTGAACCGGATGCTCCCGCCCGGCTGCCGGACCACCGCCGGGACCGTCCGCCTGGACGGCACCGACCTGCTCGCCCTGCCCGAGCCCGCCGTACGGGCCGTGCGGGGCCGGCGGATCGGCATGGTCTTCCAGGACCCGCTGGCCTACCTCAACCCCCGGATGCCGATCGGCCGCCAACTTGCCGAGGCCGCCCTGGTGCACGGCGCGAGCCGCACCGACGCCCGGGCCCGCGCGCTCGAACTCCTCGACCTGGTCGGCATCCCCGAGCCCGCCCGCCGCTACCGCGACCGCCCGCACGAGTTCTCCGGCGGCATGCGCCAGCGGGTGCTGATCGCCATGGCGATGGCCAACCGGCCCGATCTGCTGATCGCCGACGAGCCGACCACCGCCCTCGACCCCACCACCCAGGCCGACATCCTGGACCTGCTCGTCCGGCTGCGCGACGAGACCGGCACCGCCGTCCTGCTGATCACCCACGACCTCGGCGTGGTCGCCCGCACCTGCGACACCGTCCAGGTGATGTACGCCGGACGGATCGTCGAACGCGCCCCGGTGAAGCGGCTGCTGGCCGAGCCGCGGCACCGCTACGCGGCCGGGCTGCTGGCCGCCGTGCCCCGGCTGGACGGCCCCCGCGGCCGACCGCTCGCCGTGATCGGCGGCCGCCCGCCCGCCGCCGGGGAGCCGCTGCCGGGCTGCGCGTTCGCACCGCGCTGCGCCGCGGCCGTGGAACGGTGCGCGACCGAGGCACCCGGGTGGGTGGAGCGGCGCGAGCCGGCGGGGGAGCGCGGGTTCGCCTGCCACGTCCCGGTGGCGGCGGGGGAGGAACCGGCGGTCCCGGACGCCCCGGCGGAGCACGGGGCGTCGGCACCGAACGGCGCCCCTGAGCCGGTACTGGTCGCCGAGGACCTGACCGTCCGCTACGGACGGCGCGGCGCGCCCGCGCTCGACGGCGTCGGCCTGAGCGCCGGGCCGGGACGGGCCGTCGGGGTGATCGGCGAGTCCGGCTCCGGCAAGTCGACGCTGGCCCGCGCCCTGCTCGGACTGCTGCGCCCGCGCTCCGGCACCGTCCGGGTCGGCGGCCGGTCCTGGGACGCGGCCACCCCGGCCGAGGAGCGCGCGCTGCGCCGCCGGGTCCAGTTCGTCTTCCAGGACCCGTACGCCTCGCTCAGCCCCCGGATGACCGTCCGCGAGGCGCTCGCCGAGCCGCTGCTCGCCCACGGGCTGCCGCTCGGACGGATCGAGGAGCTTCTCGAACTCGTCGGCCTGCCGGAGGAGTTGCTGGACGCCCTGCCGCACCGGCTGTCCGGCGGCCAGCGCCAGCGGGTGGCGATCGCCCGGGCGCTCGCCGTCGGCCCCGAGGTACTGGTGGCCGACGAGCCCACCTCCGCGCTGGACGTCTCGGTGCAGGCGCAGATCCTCAACCTGCTGATCGACCTGCGCCGGCGCACCGGCGTCGGCCTGGTGTTCATCTCGCACGACCTCGCGCTGGTCCGTCACCTCTGTGACGAGGTACTGGTGATGCGGCACGGCCGGGTGGTCGAACGGGCCACCGCCGAGCGGCTGTTCAGCGCGCCCGAGCACCCGTACACCCGTCAGCTGCTGGCCGCCGCCGGGCAGCACTGAGACCCCGCTCCACCGACCCCGCCCGAGGAGAACCATGACGCCGCCCGCCCGACCCTCCCGCCGCCAACTGCTGCGCGGCGCGGGCTCCGTGACCGCCCTGACCACCCTGGCGGCGCTCGGCGCCGGGCCGGCCTCGGCCGCACCGGGCCGCCCGTCCGGTGCCCCCGAGGTGACCGGACTCGGCCCGGGCAACGCCGACTTCCCGCTGATGAGCGCCACCCTGATCGGCGAGACGCTCTGGATCGGCTCGCGCAACCTGGCCCCGGCCAGGGTGGTCGGCTACCACGTGCCGAGCGGGCGGGTCACCGGATCCGCCGTGCTGCCGACCGGCAACTTCGTGCAGGGCTCGGCCGCCCACGGCGGCGTGCTCCACCTCGGGGTGACGGACGCGCCGAAGGCCGTCAACCTCTACCGCTTCGACCCGGCCGACGGCAGCGTGCGCGGCCTCGCCTCGGTGCCCGGCGCGGACGTCCGGGACGTCGCGGTCGCCCCCGACGGCGTGGTGTTCGCCACCGGCCGGCAGAAGGGCCGGGCGGCCGGGCCCGGCCTGTACGCCTACGACCCGGCGACCGGGGCGCTGACCGAGGTCGCCTCGCCCGCGCCGAACGCCACCCAGGGGCGGGCCGTCGAGGCCACCGCCACCCACGCCTACCTCGGCGTCGGCAGCAACCTCGCGGGCGGCGGCGGGGCCACCCTGGCCTCGCTGTTCGCGGTCGAGCGGGCCACCGGGCGGGTCACCGACATCACCCCGCCCGAGCTCGCGGCCGACACCATCATCCGCCAGATCACCGCCCTCGGCGACGACCTGCTCGCCGTCTCCACCGAGGGCAAGCCCGCCCACGTCGCGCTGCTGGACCGGGCGACCCACACCGTACTGCGGTCCTTCCCGGTGCCCGGCACCAAGAGCGTCACCAACTTCCAGCGCATCGGCGACACCGTCTGGTTCACCTCCACCGAGCACGGCACCGTCTGGCGCCACCGGCTCGGCACGGACGGCCCGGAGGCCTTCGCCGTGCCCGTCCCCGACGGCAACTCCTGGGGCCTGGGCCGGATCGGCGACACCCTGGTCGGCGTCACCGAGGGCGGTACCGCCTGGACCCTCGCCACCGCCACCGCCGCCGTCACCACCACCGACCTGGTGGCGGCCGGCGCGCCCGCCGAGGCGCAGCTCGGCATGTCGGTGGCGGCCCGGTACGGGCGGGTGTACGTCGGCGGCAACGGCTCGATCGCGCTGCACGACCTCAACGCCGGCACGGTGCGCAAGCTCCCCGTCCCCGGCGAGGCCAAGGACACCGTGGTCCTCGACGACGGCACCCTCTACCTGGGCGTCTACTCCTCGCAGGGGATCTGGCGGTACCGGCCGTGGGCCGACGAGGTGCCGGTCCAGGAGGCGAAGCTGCCGCAGGAGCAGAACCGCCCGCAGGCCGTCCGCTGGGACGAGGAGCACCGCCTGCTGCTGCTCGGCGTGCAGGCCGACACCACCGGCGGCGGCTCGTTCGTCACCTACCGGCCGGGCAGCGGCCGGCCCACCGTGCACGTCGACCCGCTGGGGCCGGAGCAGCTGGTCCGGGCGGTCGCGGCCGGGCACGGCCAGGCGTTCCTCGGCGGCGACAACGCCAAGACCACCGGCCCGCGCGGCGACCTGGCGGCCTGGGACCCGGTGGCCGGGCGTGAACTGTGGCGCACCGCAACCGACTTCGGCTCGGGCGTCAGCAGCCTGGTGGTGCACGGGCACCGGCTGTTCGGCATCACGGTGAACGGGCAGGCCTTCGCCGCCGACCTGCGCACCGCCCGGCCGGGCCGGCCCCCGGTGATCGGCGTCCGGGCGGACCTGCGCGCGGTCACCTCGGCCAACCCCCGGCTGCTGGTGGCCCGCGGCCGGGTGTACGGGATCAGCGAGAAGGCGCTGTTCCGGCTGGACCCGGCGACGCTGGCCGCCACCGTCCTCGTCCAGGTCGACGCCGAGTGGTACAGCGGCGCCCGGATCGCGGCCGACGACGCCGGCGTGCTGTACACCCTGCGCGGCCGCGAGCTGATCGCCGTCCGGGACCGCTGACCCGGACCGGTTCCGGGGGGGTGGGGCCGCCCCCGGTCCCCCCGGAACCGCGGAGCACCGGGCCCGGTGGTGGCGGACCCCGGTGGCGGGCCGGATCCCGCGCCGGGGGAGGACGCCTGACGGAAGCGGGTGCCGGGCGGCACCCTCCGCGGCGGCAGCCGGGGGATCCGCATGGACGACCGCCTGCGCGCGGCGGAGAAGCGCGCCGCGCTCCGCCGGCGGCTCGCCGAGCGGCGGGCGGCCGAGGGGCTGCGCGCTTCGGCCGGTCGGCGTCGGGGGCGTCGACGACGCGGTGGTGGCGGCGGTGCGCGGCGGTGTGCCCGGCAGCCCCGACCGGGTGGTGCGGCTCGCCGAGGCGGCCGCGCTCGTCGCCCCCGGCGCCGGTGACGTGGTCGTGGTCCTCCAGGAGGCGGACGAGGTGTTCGCCGCGGTGATGACGGCGGCGGAGTTCAGGGCCTCGGCCGCCGTCCTCCTGACCGCCGAGGGCGGCGTGCACGCGATCCCGGCCCCGGGCGTGGCGCCGGTCCTCGCCGAGCACGACCGCGATCACGCGCCCGACGGCCGCTCGGCCGGCTGGGTGGCGCTCTGGGGCGTCTGACCGCGCGCGCCGGAAGACCGCGCCCCGGCAGACCTCGCCCCGGCAGGCCGTGCGCCGTCAGCCGGCCGGCGTGAGCGCCTCGAAGGCGGCCGCGCCCGGCTCGGTGAGGAGCGCGAGGACCGCCGCCCGCACATGGCGGGCCATGTCGACGGAGCGGTCGAAGAGCCACTGGGCCTGGAGCCCGTCCATCAGCGCGGTGAGCCGCACGGCGGCCTCCTCCGGGTCCACGCCCGCGCGCAGGTGTCCGTCCTCGCCGAGCCGGCGCAGGGCGTCGGCGGTGCCGCCGCGGATGCGCGCGTAGCGGTCGGCGAAGTAGGCGTGGGCCGGGTGCTCCGGGTCGGAGGCCTCGCCGGAGAGTCGGACGAACAGCTCGATGAGCCCGGGGACCAGCTCGTTGTGCCCGGCCAGGTCGACCATCCCGCGCAGCACGCCGAGGCCGCCGCCGAGCCGGGTGTAGGGCCGGAAGCGTTCCCGGTCCAGGCGGTCGCGGTCCTCCAGGACGGCCTGGAGCAGCGCGTCCTTGTCGGGGAAGTAGCGCAGCAGACCGGCCCGGGAGATGTCGCACGCGGCGGCGAGGTCAAGGATCGTGACGGCCCGGAACCCGCGCTGGGCGAAGTGCTCGGCGGCGGTCTGGATGATCGCGGCCCGGCGGGCGCGGCCCTTGGCGTAGCCGCCGGACACCGCCGCCCCGGCTCCTGAGGTGGTCATGGGGGAACGCTATCAGGGTTGCTTGACAGAAAGCTACACGTGTGTAGCAATTGGCTCCACGCCGCGCACCCCCCCGCTGCCGCGGCTCTGGTCCGCCACGCCGTCGTGGCCGGTCTCCAAGGAGCTCCCCCGTGCTCGAATCCCCACCCCTGCCCGCGGCGGCCCCCGCGCCGCAGGCACCCCCCGGCTTCGTGCGAAGACTGGCGCTCGGCCAGTTCGGTATGTACCTGGCCGTGCTCGCCCCCGTGATGGGCGGTCTGTCGGTCAAGATCCAGGACCTGGTGGGCCTGGACGCCGCCCCCGCCCAGCTCGGGCTGGTGACGGGTACCGGCGCCCTGTTCGCGCTGGTCGGCCAGCCCCTCGCCGGCCGCCTCTCCGACCGCTGCACCTCCCGCTACGGCATGCGCCGGCCGTTCCTGGTCGGCGGCGTCGCCGTGATGGCGGTGGCCCTGGTGGCCTGCGCCCTCGCCCCCACCGTCCCGGTGCTGCTGATCGCCTGGTGCGTCGCCCAGGGCGCCGCCAACGTCGCCTTCGCCGCCGCCGGCGCGACCGTGGCCGACCACGTGCCCGAGGCCAGGCGCGGCAGCGTGTCCGGCATCGTCGGCGCGGTCACCCCGATCGGCATCATGATCGGCTCGATCCTGCTCTCCGTGCTGCCCAGCGACCTCCTGCGGTTCGTCGTGCCGGCCGCCATCGCCGTCGTCCTCGGCTTCTGGTTCGCCGTCCGGCTGCCCGACCGGGTCCGCACCGAACCGCCGGGCGAGCCGCTGAACCCGCGCAGCCTCCTGCTCTCCTTCGTCTTCGACCCGCGCAAGCACCCGGACTTCGGCTGGGCCTGGCTGAGCAAGTTCCTCATCATGCTCGGCTACGGCGCCCTGGCCGGCTATCTGACCCTGTTCCTGGCCGCGGAGTTCGGCATGGACGACACCGACGAGCAGCTGCGCTTCAACGCCCTGGCCAACGGCCTGAGCGTGGCCACCCTGGTCGTCTCCAGCATCATCGGCGGCGTGCTGTCCGACCGGGTCGGCCGCCGCAAGCCCTTCGTGATGGGCGGCGGCCTGGTGATGGCGGCCGTGCTCGCCGCGGTGACCGTCACCCCGTACCTGGGCGACGCCGGCCTGGGGACCCTGCTGGTCCTCGAAGCCGTCCTCGGCATCGGCGCCGGCCTGTTCTTCGCCGTCGACAACGCGCTCGCGATCAGCCTGCTGCCCAGCCGGGACGACACGGCCAAGGACCTCGGCGTGCTCAACATCGCCAACGCGCTGCCGAGCTCGCTGTCGCCGTTCCTGGCGGGCGTGGTCGTCATCCCCGTCGGCAACGCCCTGCTCGGCGGGGCCGGCTACTCCCTCTGGTTCGGTCTCGCCGCCGTGTTCTGCCTGGTCGGAGCGCTTCTTGTGACCAGGATCAGAAGCGCCGCCTGACCGCATCCGCCCCCGCCCCCGTGTTTCCCCCCGCACCACCGAGAAAGGCCCCGTCATGAGCACCGACGCCCGCTTCCCCTACCAGGACCCGACGCTGAGCGTCGACCAGCGCGTCGAGGACCTGCTGAGCCGCCTGCCGCTCGAGGACAAGGCCGGCCTGATGTTCCACCCGCTGGGCAACATCGGCGCGCTCTCGGAGCCCGGCCTCTTCGGCATGCCGTCGATGGCCACCTTCCTGGAGCGGCGCATCAACCACTTCAACATCCTCTGGGCGAGCAGCGCGGGTGACCTCGCCGCCTGGCACAACAACCTCCAGCGCAGCGTCCTGGAGCGCCCGCTGGGCATCCCGGTCACCATCTCCAGCGACCCGCGCCACTCCTTCACCGACAACCCGGCCACCGCGCTGCTGGCCGGCCCGTTCTCGCAGTGGCCCGAACCGCTCGGCTTCGCCGCCGTCGGCTCGCCCGAGCTGGTGCGCCGCTGGGCGGACACCGTGCGCCGCGAGTACCTGGCCGTCGGCATCCGGGTCGCGCTGCACCCGCAGATCGACCTCGCCACCGAGCCGCGCTGGGCGCGCATCAGCGCCACCTTCGGCGAGGACGCCGACCTCACCTCCGAGCTGGCCGTCGCCTACGTGCGCGGGCTCCAGGGCGAGGAGGTCGGGGCGGAGTCGGTCTCGGCGATGGCCAAGCACTTCCCGGGCGGCGGCCCGCAGCTGAACGGTGAGGACCCGCACTTCCCGTACGGCCGCGAGCAGGTCTACCCGGGCGACCAGTTCGACTACCACCTCAAGCCGTTCGAGGCCGTCATCGGGGCCGGCGTCGCGCAGATGATGCCCTACTACGGCATGCCGGTCGGCACCGAGCACGAGGAGGTCGGCTTCGGCTTCAACAAGGGGATCATCACCGGCCTGCTGCGCGAGCGGCTCGGCTACGACGGCATCGTCTGCACCGACTGGGCCATCCTCGCCGACAAGTTCTGGGGCGTGGAGGAGCTCACGTACGAGGAGCGCATGCTCAAGTCGCTGGACGCCGGGGTGGACCAGTTCGGCGGCGAGTTCCGCCCGCAGGCGCTGGTGGACCTGGTCAGGACCGGGAGGGTGACCGAGCAGCGCGTCGACGTCTCGGCGCGCCGGCTGCTGCGCGAGAAGTTCCGGCTCGGCCTGTTCGACCGGCCGTACGTGGACGAGGCCACCGCCGAAGCGACCGTGGGCGCCGCCGGGGCGCGCGCCGAGGGCCTGGCGGCGCAGGCGGCCGCGTCCGTCCTGCTGGTCAACGCCGCCGAGGGGCCGGCCCGGCTGCCGCTCGCCCCGGGCGGCCTGAAGGTCTACGCGGAGGGGCTGTCCGCCGAGGCGCTCGGTGGCCGGGCGCAGCTCGTCGCCACGCCGCAGGAGGCGGACGTGGCGGTGCTGCGGCTGGCGGCGCCGTTCGAGCCGCGCGGCGAGGAGGGCTCCCTGGAGTCCTTCTTCCACGCGGGATCGCTCGACTTCCCGGAGGAGGAGACCGAGCGCGTGCGGCGGATCTGCGCCACCGTGCCGACCGTGGTCGACGTGTACCTGGACCGGCCGGCGATCCTGACCGGTCTGGCCGGGCACGTCGCGTCGCTGATCGTCAACTTCGGTGCGCAGGAGCAGGCCTTCGCGAAGGTGCTGTTCGGCGAGGAGCGGCCGCAGGGCTCGCTGCCGTTCGACCTGCCGTCCTCGATGGCGGCCGTCGAGGCGAGCCGGCCGGACGTGCCGTTCGACACCGCCGACCCGCTGTTCCGCTTCGGCCACGGCCTGCGCTACGAGGGCTGAGGCCCGTCCCCGCTCGGCCCGCCGCCTCCCGGTGGCGGGCCGACCGGCGCTAACCGAGGGCCCAGGCGATCAGGGAGAGGGTGGCCATCGAGACCAGCGTCGAGGCGAGCACCGTGTCCCGGGCGAACGCGGCGCCGTGCCCGTACTCGCGCGCGTAGGTGAACGCGTTCTGCGCGGTCGGCAGCGCCGAGAACAGCACCACGGTGAGCAACTGGTGCGGCGGCAGGTCGAGCACCAGTGCGCCGACCGCCCAGGCCGTCAGCGGCTGGACGAGGGTCTTGAGCGTGACCGCGGTGCCGACCTCCAGGTAGCGGGAGGCGCCGGTGACGGCGGGCGGGTGGCGGAGCGAGAGGCCGAGGGCCACCAGCGCGGTGGGCACGGCGGCGCCGCCGAGCAGTTCGCAGGAACGATTCAGCTCGGCGGGCGGCCGCCAGCCCGTCGCCGACAGCACGGTGCCCAGGGCGACGGCCAGCAGGATCGGGTTGCGCAGCGGAAGGGTGAGCGCGGCCCGCAGCCCCGCACGCCCGGAGTCGAGCACGGTCAGCACCGCCGGGGTGACCAGCAGGATCTGGAACAGCACCACCGGGCCGACGAAGGACGCGTCGCCGAGGACCTGGGTGGCCACCGGGATCCCCAGGTTGGCCGAGTTGACGTACCCGGCCGCCATCGCGCCGAGCGCCCGCTCCGGCACCCCGCGCCCGAACAGCCGGTGGGAGGCGAGCAGCCCGAGCCCGCCCGCGACCAGCGTGCTCGCCGTGAACGCCACCATCGACGGGTTGGCGAACCGGTCCAGCGGGGTGCGGGCGATCATCAGGAACAGGGCCGCCGGCATGGCCGCGTGGAAGACGAACCGGTTCAGCACCTGCTCGGCGTGCTCGCCGAGCAGGCCGCCCCGGCCGAGCAGGTAGCCGACGCCGGTCAGCGCCCAGATCGGGGCGAAACCGGACAGCAGCGGGTGCAGGCTGGGCATGGCTCCTCGGTGCGGGTTTCGCGGTGCCGGGCTCGGACGGGACGCCGGAAGTCAATCAGGCGTACGAACGGCCGCGGTGGGCAGGCCCCCGCACGGCCCGGCACCTACGATGGCCGGATGGAGTACCTGAGCCTGGCCGAGGTCGAGCGGATCGCCCGGGACGCCCACGCGGGGCAGACCGACAAGAACGGCCACCCCTACACCGAGCACCTGGCGGCGGTCGCCCACGGTGTGGCCGCGCGCGGCGGCAGCGAGGAGCAGATCGCGGCCGGCTGGCTGCACGACGCCATCGAGGACGACGCGCTGACCCGGGAGTGGCTGGCCGGCGCCGCCCTCGGCGCCGGCACCAAGGCCATCGTGGACGCGCTCACCAAGCGGCCCGGCGAGCCGCTGGAGGAGTACACCGCGCGCATCCTGGCCACCCCCGGGGCGCTGGTCGTCAAGCAGGCCGACCTCGCGCACAACGCCGACCCGGCCCGGCTGGCGAGCCTCGACCCGGCCACCGCCGAGCGGCTCGCCGCCAAGTACCGCCGGACCCGCGAACTGCTCGGCCTGGACCCGGACTCCGCCTGACACCCGGTCAATTCGACGCGGCGGCCGGAACGAAGCGGGCGAACGGGTCGCCGGAACGGGCGCAGTGCCCGGCGAGCAGTGCGCGGAACCGGTCGAGCAGGGCCGAATGCCGGGCGTCCACCGCGAGGTTGACCATCTCGCCCGGATCCCCGGCGAGATCGAACAGCTGCTCACGGTGGTCGCCCCAGGCGTAGCAGACGTACTTGTGCCGATCGTCCCGGATCATCCGGCCGAGGGCGTTGTTGAACCCGGGCAGCTCCCAGCGGGTCTCCGCCACCACCGTCTCGCGCGGTTCCGGGGCGCGCACGCTGCGCCCCGGCAGGCCGGGCGGCGCGGGGACGCCGGCGAGGTCGCAGAGGGTGGGCAGGAGGTCGGGGCCGGTCGACACCAGCCGGTCGCTGACCTCGCCCGCCGCGCTGCCGGGCCCGCTGACCAGGAACGGCACCCGCACCGACTCCTCGAACAGGGCCCACTTCTGGCTCCAGCCGTGCGCGCCGGCGCCGTCGCCGTGGTCGGAGGTGAACACCACGACGGTCTCCCGTCCGGTCCGGCGCCGGTGCTCGCGCAGCCCGTCCAGCACGGTGCCGAGGTTCGCGTCGACCCGTTCGACCAGCGCGTAGTACGCGTGCCGGTAGCGCCGCCAGTCGTCCTCGCGCCACTCGGCGGTCGGGTGGGTGTGCGCCCAGGCCCGCTGGGCGAGCCGGGGGAGGCGCGCCTCGTACGGCGCGGGCGGGAAGTTGGCGGGCAGCGGCGGGCACTCGGCGGCCGGCGGCGGGGCGGGCAGCGGGCCGGTCCTCGGGTCCTGGCCGCGTGCCCACTCGCAGATGCCGTGCGGCTCCAGGAAGGAGAGCACGAGGAGGAACGGGCGCGGGCGCGGGCGGTGGAGGAACGCGGCGGCGGCGCGGGCGAGTCCGGCGTCGTCCCCGGCGGGGTGGATGCGGCGGAAGCCGCGGCCCTCGGGCAGGTCGAGTTCGGGCAGGTGCCACTTGCCGCCGTAGGCGCAGTCGTACCCGGCCTCGGCGAACACCCGGCCCAGCAGGGGCTCGGGGGCGGTTCCGTCCGGGCCGAGGGCCTCGTTGCCGGTGACGCCGAGCGCGCTGGGCAGTTGCCCGGTGAGCAGGCTGGCCCGGGACGGCGCGCAGAGCGGCTGGGCGCAGTACGCCTGCCGGTAGCGGGTGCCGGCGGCGGCCAGCGCGTCCAGGTGCGGGGTGTCGAGGTGCGGGTTCCCGGCGGCGCTCATCGCGTCGGAGGTCTGCTGGTCCGTCAGGACGACGAGGACGTCGGGTCGTCGGTCGGTCACGTCAGGCCATCCGTTCGTAGGTGCGGCGGTCGAGCGCCCGGCGGAGCGGCTCACCGAGCGTCCACCGCTCGAACTCGCCCACCACCAGGTCGCCGAGGCGTCGCCGCTCCAGCGCCTGGCTGCCGGCCAGGTGCGGGGTGACCACGACGTTCGGCAGGGTGAACAGCGGCGAGCCGGGCAGCGGCGGTTCAGGGTCGGTGACGTCCAGCACGGCGAACAGGTCGGGCCGTTCGGCGAGGACGTCGAGCAGGGCCGGCTCGTCCAGGACGGCGCCGCGCGCGGTGTTGACCAGGGTGGCGCCGGGCTTCATGGAGGCGAGCAGCCGCCGCCCGACCAGGCCCCGGGTCTCCGGGACGAGCGGGGTGTGGACGCTCACCACGTCGGCGGTGGCGAAGAGTTCGTCCAGCCCGACCGCCCGCACTCCGGGCGGCGGCGCGGCGTACGGGTCGTGGGCGATGACGTGCAGGTCGTAGCCGCGCAGCCGCTCGCAGACCAGCCGCCCGGTCTCGCCGAGCGACAGCACGCCGACGGTGGCACCGTACGCGCCGGGGGCCCGGCCCACCCGGACGGGCGCGCGGGCGGCGCGGGCGGCGAGCACGTGCCGCCAGCCGTCCTTGAGCGCGTAGACGATCTGCGCGACGGTGAACTCGGCGACCGGCACGGCGTTGGCGTGGGCGGCGGTGACGATCGGGACGCCGGTGGCCCAGAACTCCTCGGTGGCGATCCGGCGCACCGACCCGGCCGCGTACAGCACCAGGGCCAGCCGGGGCATCCGCTCCAGCGCCGCGGCGTCCAGGACGGGCCCGCCCCAGCCGGTGAACAGCACCTCGACGTCGCGCAGCGCGTCCGGCGCGGCGGTGAGCCGCTCGGGGCCCCAGACACCGCCGGGCGCGGCCGGGTCCGCGACGAGTTCCGCGCGCGCCGACACCCGGGCGAGGGCCTCGGGGCCGTAGACGTCGGGGAACCGGGCCGGGTCCATGGCGAAGGCGGCCGCGAACATCCGGGACTCCTTTGGTCGAGTGGCCACGAGGAGTTTCTATCACATTGAGAAATAGTGGGCCCCTTCGTGCGGGGGAGCCTCAGCGCGTGATGAAGGTGGCCCCGTCGGCGAGCCGGACGGCGGCCGCGGCGGCGCCCACCAGCTCGGTGGTGGTCGAGTGCACCACCATCAGCCGCGGCAGTACCGGCACCCGGCCCTGCAGCCGGGACTCGATCGCGGGCAGCAGCTCGCCGCCGCTCTCCCAGAGCAACCGCCCGCCCAGCGCGATGAGTTCGGGGCCGAGCACACTGGTCAGATTGGCCACCAGCAGGGCCAGGTCGTCGGTGAACTCGTCCACCAGCCGGACCGCCGCCGGCACGCCCTCCCGGGCCAGCCGGAACAGTTCGGCGACCCGCTCGGCCGACGTCCCCGAGACGGTCAGCCCGGCCTCCGCGATCCGCCGGTCGACGGCGTGGTCGCCGATCCGCGCCTGGGTGTCCCCGGTGCGCCCCAGCGGGCGGTCCAGCGCCCGGCGGTCGCCCATCAGGTAGCCCAGCGCCCCCGCCGACCCCAGCCGGCCCCGGTGCAGCCGGCCGCCCAGCACGATGCCGGCGCCGACCTCGATCCCGACCACCACCGCGGCGAGGTCGCCCACCCCGGCGCCCGCCTCGCCGTGCTGGACGGCGAGGGCGACCAGGTCCACATTGCTCTCGACCGCCACCGGGATGCCCAGCCGCTCCTGGAGCAGCGTGCGCAGCCGCAGCCCGGGCCAGTCCAGCGCCGGGGCGAACTCCACCAGCCCGGTCCGGTCCCGGACCACCCCCGGCACCCCGACCACCAGCGCGCGCGGCGCCCCCGCGTGCCGTGCGGCCCACGTCCGCAGCCCGTCCACCAGCGTCAGCAGTGGCCCGGTGAGGTCCTCGGCGGAGGGCTCGCGGGTCCGGTCCGGCCCGAGTTCCGGCGCCCAGTGGTGCTCGGCCTCGTGCAGCACGGCGCCGTGCAGGTCGGCGACCACCCCGACGATCCGGCGCGGGCGCATCGCCACCGCGAGCACCGTCTGGGCCCCGGCGTTGTAGCGGATCAGCTGCGGCGGCCGCCCGCCGCTGGACGGCGCCCGCTCGGCCTCCACCACCACCAGCCCCGCCGTCCGCAGCACCTCGACCAGCCGGTGCACGGTCGCCGTCGACAACCCGCTCTCGGCCGCCAGCCGCTGCCGGGACAGCGAGCCGTGCCGGCGCAGCACCTCCAGCAGCACGGTCTGGTTGACCTGCGCCACGGTCTGCGTGGTGGCGGTCGCCGGGGTGCGGGGGGACTGGGGCACCGGATGCTCCTCGGTCGGCGCCGGGCGGGGCCCGAACGGTGGGCGGGACTTCGTCTCGGCCCGAATATATCCGAGCGCCCCGGGCCGACTCGGGTGTCTCGTGCCGCGACCGGTCCGGGAACGCCCGAAGGCCCGGCCGCGCGGATCGCGCGCGGCCGGGCCGTGGGTCACCCCGGTGGTCCCTGTCCGACCCCGGGGTGAGGGGGGACAGATGGTCCGGAAGCGGATGTGCCTACTGGTCGGCTTAGTACCAGTGGTGGGTCTGCCAGAACGCCCAGGCGTTGTTCGGGCTGCCGTAGCGCTCGTTCATGTAGTCCAGCGCCCAGCGGATCTGGGTGGTCGGGTTGGTCTTCCAGTCGGCGCCGTGCGTCGCCATCTTGGAACCCGGCAGCGCCTGCGCCAGGCCGTACGCGCCCGAGGACGGGTTGACCGCGGTCACGTTCCAGCTGGACTCGTGGGCGATGATCTGCTTGAACGAGGCGAGCTGGTTGGCCGGCACGATCTGCGCGGCGATGGTCTGCGGCGAGGCGCTCGCGGCGGAGGCGGTGGCGGGAACCAGGCCGGCGCCCAGGGCGGTCACGGCGGCGGCACCGGCGAGAACGGCGGCGGAGGTACGCATACGAAGCTTGAAAGCGGGCATGAAGAACAAGACCTCAATCAGGTTGGGCCGGTGCTCGCCCCGCCCGGACCGTGGCCGGACAGGGGCTGAAACGGTCGCGGGGCGTGCACCGGACAGTCGTTGTGAAGCGCCGCGCTCCGGTGGGACAGGTACCGGGTGCGGCTGGCGACGAGACCAATTGTTGCCAGACGGGTTTAGGCGCTGCCAAGACCCCTCCGCTACGACGCGCCGTCGTAGCGATCTCGTGCGCCGTCGATTCGAAGGCCCCCCGCCGGGCCCCCTGACCTGCGACGCCGCCACCCCCGCCCGGGTATCGGCCCGGGCACTACCGCCCGTCGTGCCGACGGAATCCCTGTGAGCGCACTCACCGCCCGGCGGCCCCCGCCGTCACCCACCGCCACCACCGCCACCACGCCCCGTCGCGGATGATCTGAGACCGCCGCCACAGACGGGGCACCGACGGTCAGAACGGAACGACGATCCCGGCCTCCCGCAGCCGGATCAACGCGTACCCCATGCACTCCGCGGCGGAGGCGCCGTCGGCCCGGAAGGGCTCCGCCAGCGGTCCGCCTCCGGCGGTGAAGGTCCACGGCGGCCGTCCGTCCCGGACCCGCTCCGCATCGACCCGGATCATGGCGTTCACACCCTGCTCGCCGAGCCATTCCAGGATCAGCAGCGTGACGTCCTCCACCCCGCTGTCCGGATCCGGCTTCACCCACCGGTTCTTCGGCCCCCGGCCCCTCGACACGCTCATACCGGCGAAACCTATCGGCAGCCGACCTCCCCGTCGGGCGGGAGGGTGCCGTGCTGGCAGGCTGAGCCCATGGACGATCTTGTCGGCACCCAGGCACCGGCCCGCCGCCTGACCGACCCCGCCGACGCGGTCGGAGAACTGGAGCGCGCGGTACCGGGCTTGGCCGCGTTGCGCCTGCCGGAGCGCAGGGCCGTCGACTGGCAGGTGATCGAGACCGAACTGGGGGTGGCGCTGCCGGGCGACTACAAGCTGCTTCGCGATCGCTACCCGCCGTTCGTGCTCGGCGACTTCCTCGGTTTCGGCGGCCCGGATCCCGGCCACGAGCGCCGCTGGGCGCTCGGGAGGATCGAGGGCCTGGAAGACGTCGCGGAGCTGTGCGAGGAAGCCGACCTCGCCGTGCCGCTCCACCCCTATCCCCACCCGGGCGGCCTGCTGCCCTGGGCCGGGTCGAACCAGGGAGACCTCTTCCTCTGGACGACCAGCCCGGCCGGCCCCGACGAGTGGACGGTCACCGTCGCGTCACGCAGCTCCGCCTGGTGGCACTACACCGGCGGCGCCGTCCAGTTCCTCGCCGACCTGGTCAGCGGCGCGGTGCACCCCTGGGCCCTGCCGAGGATCCGGCCCGAGATCCTGGCCCCGTGAACTCCGGGACCGCGCTGCCTGAGGAGTGGGAAGTCGGTCCGGCCGACTTCCCACTCCGGGAGCGGTCATCGGGGTATGCGGTGGCCGCCGTGGGGGTAGGGCTGGCGGGCGATCCAGGTGTATTCGGTGGTGCCGTCGGGGAGTGCTCGGAGCTCCCAGCGTCCGTGGCGGGTGATGGGTGGCGGGGACAGGGCGTCGCGCATGCGCAGGCTGGTGATGACACTGATGATCACCGTAGCGAGCACGATGGCGAGGAGAGCCGCGAGTGCCCCGCCGACGAGGAAGCGGCTCATCAAGCCACTCGTCCGATGCGGTGGAGGTCCGGTGCGCTGCCCCATCCGTGGACCGGGAGCTGAAGATCCGGGGCATGGGTGAGCCAGACGATCTTGCCGGGGCCGGACCGCTCCCACCCCCAACCGAAGGCCAACGCCTCCACCAGCAGCAGGCCGCGGCCGCCGGTCGCGTCGGGGTCCGTTTCGCGTAGGCGCAACGACGGGCAGCGGTCAGCGACTTCGATCCGCAGCAGCCCGCAGGCCCACCGGACGGTGACTGTGCAGCGCTCGCCGGCGTGCTCGATCGCGTTGGTGATCAGCTCGCCCGCGCACAGCTCCACTTCCCCGAGCGCCTCCGCCGACAGGGGTACGCCCCATTTCCTCGCGTCCTTCGAGGTCACCTTCCTGGACGCGGCCGCCGGAAAGGGCGTCCCCACTCCGGCGGCCGAGCAGTGACGGCGGACGACCGCCGAGCGTTCGGGGCCCGTAACGCGCAGCTGCGCAAGCAGCGCGGCATGAACCAGGAGCAACTGGCCGCTGCCATCAACCGGACGGCGAGTTGGGTGTCGCAGGTGGAACGAGGCGTCCAGCCCGTGGTGCGCCTCGACGTCCTCCGACTCCTGGCCGATGAGCTCGGCGTCTCGGTCCAGACCCTGCGGCCGGACGCCCCGTCGGCGCCGGCCGCAGCTCCGGTGCTGGGAAAGGAAGCGCCCAACGATCTCGACCGGGTGAGGCTTCTGCTGTCGGGACACCCCGCGCTGGACGTGCTGCTCGGCGTGGACCGGTCGGTGGATGCACGGGATCCCACCGGCCTCGCCGCCGACGTCGACGAGATCTGGGACCTGACCCACGCGGCGCGGTTCGCCGAACTCGGTGCCGCTGTCGGCCGGACCCTGCCGGTCCTGGAACGGGCGGCGAGGACGGTGGCACCGGAGGACCGCCCCGGGATCCACCTCCTCCTCAGCCGTACCTATCAGGCGCTCGCCGCGGCGTTCGTCCGGCAGGACGAGGACGATGCGGCCTGGGTCGCCGCCGACCGGGCCATCCGGGCGGCCGAGCAGTCCGGCGAGCCGCTCCAGGTGTGCGCCGGGATCTACCGTCTGGCGCACGTGTTCATCCGGCTGCGCAGGCTCGACCAGGCCGAGCACACGGCGTCCGCCGCGCTGGCGGCTCTGCGGGCGCGGAGCGGTGGCGAGGATCCGGAGACGCTCTCCGTCCTCGGCTCGCTGCACCTCGTCCTCGCGCTCGCCGCCGCCCGGGGAGGTCGGCGTGAGCGGGCGCGGAAGGAGATGGCCGAGGCGCGCGCGGTCGCGGCGCGCCTCGGAGCGGACCGGAACGACTTCAACCTTGAGTTCGGGCCCACCAATGTGGAGATCCAGGCCGTCTCGACTGCCGTCGAACTCGGGGACGCGGGCGAGGCGCTGGACCTCGGCCGGCAGATCGATCCGAGCGGGCTGTCGGCGGAGCGCAGATCCCGGCTCCTGATCGACCTGGGCAGGGCGCACGCGCAGCGGCGGCAGCTCGGGGAGGCCGTGGATGCGCTGCTCAGCGCTGAGGAGCTGGCGCCCGAGACCGTGCGGACCCACGTCGCCGCCCGGGCCACGATCCGCGAACTCGTGCTCATCGCCGGAAGGAGTGCACCGGGCGAGCTGCTGCGCCTCGCTGAGCGTGCCGACGCCGTCGAGTAGTTCGGACAGGGGGCGCGTCAGCCCTTGTGGCATACCGGGTCGGTCGAGTGGCCGGACAGGTACACCCGTTCGTCGGAGGTGAGGTCGCGGTCGACGGACTGGCAGATCTTCCGGATCGCATCGGAGGGCTGGGGCGGAGCGACGTTCCACAGGATGGCCGTGAGGTCGTTGCCGCCGGTGGCCAGGGTGCGGCCGTCGGGGCTGAACGCGACCGTGAAGACCGCGTCGGTGTGGCCGGTGAGGGCGGCGCGGCTCTTGCCGCTGGCCAGGTTCCACAGCTGCACGGTGGAGTCGGCACTGCCGGTGGCGAGGGTCTTCCCGTCCGGGCTGACCGCCACGGCCCACACGGCGTCGGTGTGGCCGGTGAGGGCGGCGCGGCTCTTGCCGGTGTCCACGTCCCACAGCCGCACGGTGGAGTCGGCACTGCCGGTGGCGAGCGTCTTCCCGTCCGGGCTGAACGCTACCGAGAGAACGGTACCGGTGTGCCCCTTGAGGGTGGCGCGGGCGGACTTCTCGGCGATGTCCCACAACTGCGCGTTCCGGTAGACGTCGCCGGTGGCGAGGGTCCTCCCGTCCGGGCTGAACGCCATGACCTGCACGTCGGAGGTGTGGAGCGAGGTACGGGCGGTACCGGCGGGGACGTCCCACACCTTGGTGGTGTCGGTGCTGTTCGTGGCGAGGATCCTCCCGTCCGGGCTGAACGCCATGGTCGACACGACGTCGGTATGGCCCCTGAGGTCGGTGAGCTTCTTGCCGGTGGCCACTTCCCAGAGCGAGACCGTGAAGTCGGCTTCGCCGATGGCGAGGGTCTTCCCGTCCGGGCTGACCGCCAGTGCGCCCGCGATGTCGGACCGGCCGTTCAGGGAACTGTGGTAGGTGCGGTTCGCGACGTCCCACACCCGGACCGCGGCGTCGTCGCTGCCGACGGTGAGGGTCTTTCCGTCGGGGCTGAACGCGACCGTGTTCACCCCCGACGTGTGGCCGCGCAGGTCGGTACCGGTCGAGAGGTCCCACAGCCGGGCGGTGGTGTCGACACTGCCGGTGGCGAGCGTCTTCCCGTCGGGGCTGAACGCGACGGAGAACACGCTGTCGACGTGGCCCTTGAGCGCGGTGCGCGTGAAACCGGTCTCGATGTCCCACAACCGCGCGCTCTTGTCGGCGCTGCCGGTGGCGACGGTCTTTCCGTCGGCACTGAACGCGACCGACTCCACCCCGCCCGTGTGGCCGGTGAGGGTGGCGAGGGTCGATCCGGTGTCGACCTCCCACAGCTTCGCGGTCTGGTCCTCGCTGGCGGTGGCGACGGTCTTTCCGTCCGGGCTGAACGCCACCCATGTCACGGACGCGCTGTGGCCTTCGAGAGGGGTGCGGGTGGATCCGGTACCCACGTCCCACAACCGGGCGGTGCCGTCAAGGCTCGCGGTGGCGAGGGTCTTCCCGTCGCGGCTGAAGGCCACGGAGTACACGCTGTCGGTGTGACCTTTGAGGACGCGGGTGGTACCGGTGGTGACGTCGATCAGGTTCAGGTCCGAGCCGTCGCCGGTGGCGAGGGTCCTTCCGTCGGGGCTGAACGCCACCGCGGTCACGATGCCGTTGTGGCTCTCCAGGGTGGTGCGGGAGGACCCGGTGTCGACGTCCCACAGCTGGGCGGTACCGTCGAAGCTCGCGGTGGCGAGGGTCTTCCCGTCGGGGCTGAAGGCCACGGAGAAGACGCTGTTGGTGTGTCCGGTGAGCGTGTCGAGTGTCTTCCCGGTGTCGACGTCCCACAGCCGTACGGACTTGTCGTCGCCCGCGGTGGCGAGGATCTTCCCGTCGGGGCTGAACGCCACCGTGTCCACCGCCTCCGTGTGGCCCGCCAGGCGCCGCTTCAACGGCAGGAGCGCCGCGTTCCCCAGGCTCTCGACGGACTGGGGCGTGTGGCTGGTGTTGTACGCCGCGATGGCCAGCAGCGCCGCGGCGTCGGGGTTGGTGGCCCTGAGCGTGTCGGACTGGGCGGCGAACTGCCGTGACAGGGAGTCCTCCCGTTCCGTGGTCACCGTCCGCCACTGCCAGAGGGCTCCCGCGGCGGCGACCAGGGCGACGACGAGCAGGCCGGCCAGGATCGCGTTGAGCCGCCTGCTGCGCCGCATGACGGTCTGCTGGCGCTGCCGGCTCGCGGTGAGGAACGCGCTGATGTCGCCCGGCAGGTGGCGCCGGTCCGCCCAGTCGAGGCCCTCGGCGAGTGCCGTCCCGCCGAGCAGGTCCCCCGGGTCCTTCCGTTCGGCCCACGCGGCCCGTCGTCTGCGCGTGCTCTCCAGCCAGCCCTGGAAGCGGTGGTCCTGCTCCACCCAGTCCTGGAGCGTGCCCCATTCGCGGATGAGCGCGTCGTGCATCAGCTCGGCCACCGGCTGTCCGGCCGGCGGCTGGGGGCCGGCGGCGGTGCGCGGGGCGCGGGTCATGATGATCCGGTGGCGGGTGAGCGCGGCGACCACCTCGTCGACGGCCCGGTCGCTCTCGGGCGTGGCCTCGGTGCTGGCGGCCAGCTCGCGCAGTTCGCGCAGCGGGAGCTGCTCCCGGATGGCCGGGATCTGGTAGCCGGGCTCGGCGGGCCGTACCAGGGAGGTCAGGATCCGCCGGGCGATGGGAAGTTGCTCGCCGGTCAGTTGCCGGAGCGCGGAGTCGCACCAGGTGGTGAGGCCCCCGGTGACTCCGCCGATGCGCTGGTAGGCGTCGTGGGTGAGGTAGCCGTTCCGGCGCCGCTGCCACAGCTGGCTGAGCGTCAGTTCCAGCAGTGGCAGGACGGTGACGGGCGCCCGGTTGCCCGGCGCTCCGCCGGGGGCGGCCTCCAGGATGTCGGTGATGATCTGCTGGGGCAGGCCGGCCTCGAAGTGGGCGCCGACGGACCGGGCGGGCCGGGTGATGATGTCGTGCAGCTCGCTCCGGCTGAGGGTGCTCGGCAGGTTGAGCAGGCCCGGCATCGCCTTCTCCAGCAACGCCGGTGCCAGGGCGGCCAGTTGCGGGTAGAAGTCGTCGCGCATGACCAGCACCACGCTGACCGGGACGGCCGAGTCGGCGAGCGCGGTGAGCTGCTCCGCGACCGCCACGACCTCCCGCTGCCGGCCGTTGGTGGACCGGGCGAGGAATTCCTCGAACTGGTCGACGACCAGCAGGATCCGCTCCCGGTCGGGTTCCTTCGCCAGCCTGCGGGTGACGGCGGCGGCGATCCCGTCCCGGCGTGCCCCGGGCAGCCCGGCGCGTTCCAGCTCGGCCAGCAGGTCCTGCCGCGGACGGACGAGCACCGGCAGCCACCGGTCACTGCCCGGCAGTTGGCCCTCGGCCAGCGCGGGCAGGACACCGGCCTGCACGAGGGACGACTTGCCCGAACCGGAGGGGCCGAGCAGCAGCGTCAGCCGCTGCTGGTGGGCCAGATCGGCCAGCACCTGCCGCACCGCGTCCTCCCGGCCCTCGAACCACCGGGCCTCCTCCGCGGTGAACGACTCCAGCCCCCGGTAGGGGCAGACGTCCGTCAGGGCCAGGTCGGGCCAGACCTCCCGCAGGACCTCCGCGGGGGTGACGTACGCGATGCCCTGGCCCCGCTCGTAGTCGTCGGGCGCCGCGATCTCGGTCAGCATGCCGATGACCAGGCCGGTCATCTCGTCGAGCACCGGACCGCCGCTGAACCCGGTGGTCAGGTCGTTGGCCGAGGTCAGCTGGAGGTGGGCGCCGCCGCGTTCACCGGCCGGCAGCAGGTCGCCGGCCACGCCGAAGCCGAAGTGCCCGCCCGGCGGGGCCTGGGCGGGGAACCCGAACGACCGCACCTGGTGGCCCCGGCAGCCCTCCGGGGAGCCCAGCGGCAACGCCGCCGTCCCCGGCACGGTACGGGCCAGGCGGAGGACGGCCACGTCGTCGCCGTCGGGGTCGCGCCAAGGTTCCTCCAGGACGCGGCCCTCGACCAGGGGTGAGCCGTCGACGTTGGGGAAGGCCAGCCGCACCTGCTCGCCGGGCCCGGCCCCGGCGGCGCGCACGACGTGCGCACAGGTCAGCAGGACGTCCTCGCCGACCAGGAAGCCCGCTCCGACGGCCGCGCCGCCCGGCCCGAGCACCAGGGCCACGGCCGGGAGCAGCTCGCCCGCGCGACCGCCGTCCGGCGACCGGTCCGCGCTAGCCACCGGCCGTGCCCGGCCGGGCGGCGGCCGGAGCGACGGGGCTGCCCTGCCGCCACAGCGCCCTCACCAGCAGGTGGCAGTTGGCGGCGCTCTTCGTGATCACGGCCCCGGCCTCGAAGGAGAGGTCGACGCCGAACTCCACCGCGATCTCGTCGGGGCCGATCCGGCGCAGCTCGGTGAGCGCCGCGTGGGCGGCCGCGGTGACCGGTACGAGGGCGCCCTGCAGGGTCGTCGGCAGATCACGGACGGCCTCGCCGACCCGGCCGGCCTTCACGGGCCCCTCCGCGCCGCCGGGAGCCTCGATCAGCACCCAGCCGCCGTCCTCCAGCGGAATGCGAGCCAGCCCTGCCACGGCCTCCTCCTTCGGCGTCGCGGGTGTCGCGGCCATTCGCATCGTCATCCGCCGCCCGGAACGCCGCACCCGGACCTGGCCATCCGGACGACCCGCGGTGCGGCAGCGGGCCCCGGCCGGCGTCAGTCCGTGGCGAGGAGGTCGCCCAGGCGGCGGTGGCGGGTGGTGCGGGCGGTGAGGCGGGCGGGGGCGGGGGTGGCGGTGAGGGTGCCGAGGGCGGTGGCGACGGCGTGGCCGAGGCGGTCGCAGAAGGCGGCGGGTTCGTCTGCCGCGTCGGGGAGTTCGGCGACCACCCGGTCGACCAGGCCGACGGCGGCGAGGTCGTGGGCGGTGATGCCCTGGGCGCGGGCCAG
The DNA here is from genome assembly GCF_040298605.1 of Kitasatospora sp. NPDC001527. Lineage (NCBI taxonomy): Bacteria > Bacillati > Actinomycetota > Actinomycetes > Kitasatosporales > Streptomycetaceae > Kitasatospora > Kitasatospora sp. NPDC001527. The sequence goes on from NZ_JBEPAM010000026.1 coordinate 100,903, forward strand.
CTCCGGGGCGTGGGCGCCGTCGCGGTGGACGATGGCCGAGGCGCCCTCCGGTGGGAGCGGGGCGAGCCAGGCGTTGGCGGCGGCGAGGACGTGGTCGGCGGGGAGCAGGGCGAGCGCGCCGCCGCCGGAGCCCTGGCCGAGGAGGACGGCCAGGACCGGGGTGCGCAGGGCGAGCAGGGTGGTGAGGCAGTGGGCGATCTCGACGGCCACGCCGTCCAGCTCGGCCTGGACGGAGAGCTCGGCGCCCGCCGTGTCGACGACCGTCACGAGGGGGAGGCCGAGTTGCTCGGCGACCCGGGCGGTACGGCGGACGGCGCGCAGGTCGGCGGCGGTGAACGGGCGCTCGTGGGCACCCGTCTGCCGCTGCTGGCCGACGACCACGGCCGGCTGCCCGTCCAGCACGGCGAGCGCCCGCACCAGCGCGCCGTCCCGGCCGCCGGGGGCGTCGAGGAGCACCAGCTCCTCGGCGGTGCGGCGCAGCAGCTCGCGGGTGCCCGGGCGGTCGGGGCGCCGGGTGCGCCGGACGGCCTCCCAGGCGTCGGGCCGCGCGGCGGGTTCGGCGGCGGCGGGTTCGGTGGCAACGGGTGCGGTCGCGGGCAGCGCCCGGCGGGTCAGGACGGACAGGGAGCGGCGCAGGACCTCGCGCAGTTCCTCGGGCGCGACCACCGCGTCGACCAGCCCGCGTTCGGCGAGCGTCTCGGCGCGCTGCACCTCGGGGGGAAGCTCGACGCCCCGCAGCTCCTCGTAGACGCGCGGGCCGAGGAAGCCCAGCCGCGCGCCCGGTTCGGCGAACACCAGCTGCCCGAGCGTGCCCCAGGAGGCGAACACCCCGCCCATGGTGGGGTTGCGCAGGTAGCTGAGGTACGGCAGGCCGGCCGCCCGGTGGGCCTGGACGGCGGAGGTGATCCGCAGCATGCAGAGGAACGCGGCCGTGCCCTCCTGCATCCGGGTCCCGCCGGAGACCGGCAGCGCGACCAGCGGGAGCCGTTCGGCGGTGGCCCGCTCGACGGCGCGGGTGATCCGTTCGGCGGTGGCCACGCCGATGGACCCGCCGAGGAAGCCGAACTCGGAGGCGACCAGGGCCACCGGCTCCCCACCGATCCGGCCGAGGCCGGTGAGCACGGCCTCGTCGACGCCGGTGCGCTCGCGCGCCCGGGTCAGGCTCGCCCGGTAGGCGGCGGCCACGGGCCCGGCGGTCGGCGGAGCGTCCCAGCTCACGAAGCCGCCGGGGTCGACCAGCAGCCCGATCAGCTGGTGCGCCGTCAGGGAAACGCTCATCTGCTCCACCCCATCGCCCGATCCGGGTCCGCACCGACGAAGATCACGATAGGGCGCCGGGGCTTCGCCGTGGGGGATTGGGCGGCGGGTGTGAGGAGGCCGACAGCCGACGGGTGCGGGCCTCGTCGTAGCGGAGGGTCACCAGGTGGGCGAAGGCGTCGTGGGTGCCGAGCGGCGCGCCGGTCCAAGGGGCGCCCGCACCGCCGTCGCTCCGGAGGAGAGGCCTTCCCCCGGGCCGGCAGATCCACCCGCCCGTGCGCGGCTACACCGGCGGCCGCGGGTCGTACTGGATGCCGCGCCGCACCCGGCGGGCCCGCTCCACCGAGGCGAGCCGGGCCACCAGGTGCAGCGCCATGTCCATCCCCGCCGAGATCCCCGCCGAGGTGATCACGTCCCCGTCGTCGACGAACCGCTCCTCCCGCCGCACCTCGGCGGTCGGCTCCAGCTCGGCCAGCAGGTCGAGCGACGCCCAGTGCGTGGTGACCGGCCGCCCGCGCAGCAGGCCCGCCTTCGCGTACACCAGCGCCCCGGTGCAGACGCTGGTCATCAGCGGCACCGACGCGGCCAGCTCCCGCACCCGCGCCAGGTGCTCCTCGTCCGCCAGCAGCGGCCGGGTGCCCCGCCCGCCCGGGTGCACCACCACGTCCGGGGCCGGCATCGACGCCCACGCGTGGTGCGCCTGCACCGTCAGCCCCTTGGCGCACTCCACCGGTCCGCCGTCGCGCGAGACGCACGACACCCGCCAGCCGTCCTCGGGGAAATTGCGCGTCCAGTAGGCGAGCACCTCCCACGGGCCGATGGCGTCCAGCTCCTCGACGCCGGGGAACAGCATGATCGCGATGTGGCGGAGCCGGCCGGTCGTCGGGCCGTCCTGGGCGCTGATGTCCATGGCCCCGGATTCAAGCAGAGCCCCGACGATCCCGTCCGGCAATAAACGCCAGGGTCGCCGGGGCCGGGGCATGGCAACGAGCGGAACGGGCGGGGCTGGCCGTCCCGCGTCAGGAACCCGTACGGACCGGGCCCGCGCGCGTCAGGGCTCCGTCAACGACCCCCCCGCCCCCGGCCCGCCCGGCTTGGCTGGTGACCGACGACACCGGTCACCGCACCGGTCACCAGCCAGAAGGACGGACAGCACCATGGCGGACGAGCCGACAGACCTCCCCAGCACGGCCGGGGTTCCCGGGGACGACGGCCGGGGCCGCGTCGTCGTCGGCGTCAGCGGCTCGCTCGGCAGCCTCGCCGCCCTGCACCGCGCCGTCGCCGAAGCCCGCCGGCTGGACGCCGAGGTGCTCGCCGTGCACTGCTGGACCCCGGTCGGCGGCGAGTTCGGCTACCGCCGCTCGCCCTGCCCGCCGCTGCTGTCCGCCTGCCGCGACGCGGCAGCCGCCCGGCTGCGCGACGCCCTCGACCAGGCCTTCGGCGGCGCCTGGGCCGGCGTCCGGCTGCGCAGCATCGCCGTCCGCGGCGAGACCGGCCAGGCCCTGGTCCGCTGCGCCGACCGGCCGGACGACCTGCTCGTGCTCGGCGCCGGCGGCCGCGGCGCCCTCGCCCGGGTCCTGCACCCGTCGATCACCGCCTACTGCACCCGGCACGCCACCTGCCCGGTGCTCGCCGTCCCCAAGCCGCCGCTGCAACGCGAACTGGAGGACCTGGAGCGCCACCCCCGCACCCGCCTGACGGTGACGGCGTGACCGCCCGCCTCACCCCCGCCGTGTCGGCCGCGGTCGCCCTGACCGCCTCCGCCGCCCTGCTCCCCGTCCTCGGCGTCCTCGGCGAACTCCGCCCCACCTGGGTGGCGCTCGCCGCCTACGCCGCCCTGGCCGCCGCCGTCGGCCGCCGCTCCCGCCCGCCCGCCGCCCCGCTGATCGGCCTCGCCGCCTGGCTCTTCCACAACGGCTTCGTCGAGCACCGCCACGGGACCCTCGCCCTCACCAGCCCCACCCTCGAAGCCGCCCACCTCCTCCTGTTCACCACCGCCGCCCTCGCCCTCACCGTCCACCGCCGCACCGAGCCCGCAGCGTTCCCTCCGCCCGGCGACCGGTCCGCAGCCGTCGCGCGATTTCCCCTATGAGGTGTCAACTCGCTGACAGTCAATGGGGAGGGGGACATCGGTGTTCGAGCAGGCCGAGGATGCGGACGCGACCCTCGGTGCGGCAGAGGAGGGCGTCCACGCGCTCGATTTCCTGATCTCGATCGACGACACCGAGCGGTCGTCCACGGTCGGCGAGAAGGGCCTCTTCGGTCGTCGCGACGGTGCGGCCGGCGAGGCCTCGGTCCGCAGCATCCCCGTCGTGGTCCTCCGGGAGAACCTCCAGCGCACCGTCGACGGCCTCCAGGCCGTGCTCGGCGAGATCCGGGTCCCGGAGGGCGGCATGCCGCTCAAGCAGGCGCAGGCCCGGCCGCAGCGGATCCGGATCGGGACCAAGACCGAGCTCGACGACTTCGTGCTGTTCGAGAAGAAGAGCCCCGCCGACGCCGCATCGCGACTGGAGGCCCTTGGCTTCACCCTCTCCACCGAGGTCACCTACACAAGGCCGGACGGCGGCGCGCGGGAGAGCGGGCCGTCCGACGGTTCCTCGTGGCCGGGCCAGGTGCTCTGACCTGGTAGTGTTCTTCCTGTCGCGAGCGAGATGATCGCTCGTCAGGCGTCAGTGGTGCTACCAGAGCACGTCCCACTTTCAGTGGGGAGAGTCCGTGCGACCCGGGCCTGGCGCTCCAAGGCCGAGCGGGCCCGGTACCTGAGAACACAGGTACCGGGCCCGCTCGCGTTGCGTCGGCATGCCGGCACGCCAGCGCGTCAGGAGCGCCCCGCGGCGCGGGCGAGGAGGGCGGCGGTGGCCCGGCCGGCGCGGGTGGCGTGGTCGGTGGTGGCGGGGACGCAGTGGCCGACGGCGGGGTCGAACTCGGCGAGGATGACGCCGGCGTGGTCGGTGTCGAGCGCGAGGTACTCGGCGGCCGGGGTGCGCAGGGCGGCGTTCAGCGCCTCGGAGGTCCCGGTGGGGACGAGATCGTCGCGGGTGCCGTGGACGAGGAAGAGCGGGACGGGGGAGGGGCGGTCGGCCAGGGCGGCGAGGGGGGCTTCGCCGGTGGTGACCGCCGCGCGCTCGTAGCGCGAGGCGATGCCGACGACTGCCGTGGGGCGCAGGTCGGCGGGGGTTTCGGGGTGGGTGGCCACGGCTATCGCCTCGCGGCCGGACATCGACCAGCCGGCCAGCACGAAGCCGAGCTCCGGGTCGCCGCCGTGGTCGGTCGCGTGGCGGCGCGCGTGGCGCAGAGAGGCGAGCAGGTGCGCGCGGCCGCTGTCCTCCCCGTCGGAGCGCCAGTCGGGGGCGAGCACCAGCAGGCCGTGCCCGGCCACCGCCCGGGCGAGCGGGGCGACTTCGTGCCGGCTGTCGGGTGCCTTCCCGTGCCAGAGCAGGACAACCGGCCACGGACCGGAGGCGCCGGCCGGCGGGCGGTACACGTCCATCGGGCGCCCGGGGGCGTACTCGGCGGTCACGGTGGCGGCCGTGCTCGGAGCGTCGGCGCTGGTCATGAGGGTGGCTCCTGTGGTTCGGGCAGGTGTTCAGGCCTGGTAGTGTTCTTCCTGTCGCGAGGGAGATGATCTCTCGTCAGGCGTCAGCGGTACTACCAGAGTACGTCCCACTTTCAGTGGGGAGAGTCCGTGCGACCCGGGCCTGGCGCTCCATCACCGGGAGGGGCCCGGCACCTGAATCACAGGTGCCGGGCCCCTTTCGCGTCTACGGGACCGGGCGGTCGGAGCCGAGCTCGCGGGAGATGCGCAGGCCGACCTGGGCGACCACCGGGCCGAGGGCGCGGACGCGGGCGGCGGTCATCCGGGAGGTGAGGCCGGAGACCGAGAGCGCGGCGGTGACCTCGCCGGTGTGGTCGAAGATCGGGGCGGCGACGCAGCGCACCTCGGGCTCGTTCTCCCGGTCGTCGATGGAGTAGCCCCGGGCGCGGATCCGGGCGAGGTCGGCGCGCAGGTGGGTCTCGTCGGAGATGGTCCAGGCGGTGACCGGGCGCAGTCCGGCGGCGACGACCTCGGCGACGGCCTCCTCGGGGAGCCAGGCCAGGATCGCCTTTCCGGTCGCGGTGCAGTAGGCGGGGGCCCGGCTGCCGACCCGGGAGGCCATCCGGACGTTGGTCTCGTCCTCGACCTTGTCCAGGTAGACGATGCCCGGCGCCTGCCAGACGGTGAGGTGGACGGTCTCGCCGGCCTCGCGCTGGAGGCGGCGCAGGTGCTCGGCGGCGACGCTGCGCAGGTCGAGGGTGGAGAGGTAGGCCTGGCCGAGGCGGAGCGAGCCGTGTCCGAGCCGGAACCAGCCGGTCTCCCGGTCGCGGTCGAGCAGGTGCTCGTCCAGCAGCGGGCCGGTCAGCCGGAGCACGGTGGACTTGTTGAGGTCGAGCGCCTCGGCGAGCTGGGCGAGCGGGACGCCGCGCCCGTCGCCGTGGTCGCGGACGTAGCCGAGGACGGACAGCGCCCGGCGCAGCGAGGAGGACTGGTTGCGCTCGCCCGCCGCCTTCTTCGGTTTCGCGGTGGTGGCCGAGCCGGCCGTCTGCTCCGTCATGCGGTCCGTTCCCCTCTCGTTCCGCCGCCGGACGGCAGCGGTTGTCGAACGGTACCGCTTCCGGGCGTGTCGGCCCCGTTTTCGATACAGCGTTGTGCAGTGCAAAACTTCGCGAACCGGCTCTTGTTGCCCGTGAGCGCCCCCGCCTAACGTCCCTGGCATCGAGCAGGCGACGCAGCCCACCCGAGCGGTCGCCCTGCCGTACCCACGTCGCACCACCCCCACATTCACGCGTTCAGCACGCACCCACCATCGGCCCCGGTCAGGGCCTGCTTCGACGTGCCCGTCCCCAGCGGCGCACGTCTCGGCGGCAGCTGTCGGGAGGGGAGGTTCCACACCCATGCGCATCGTCAGACGGACCACCGCGGCCGCTGTCCTCGCCGCCACCTGCCTCGCGGCCGCCGCCTGCTCGCCCGGCACCGCCGTGCCCGCCGGCGAGAAGGCCGCCGACGACAAGACCGGCACCCTCCAGGTCTGGCTGTACAACGAGGCGGGCAACGCCGCCAAGGAGGCGGTGATCAGCAAGGCGGTCGCCGAGTTCCAGGCCTCCCACCAGGGCGTCACCGTCAACGTCAGCTACATCGACACCGACGCCTCGGCCCGGGCCGCCAAGATGAAGGGCGCGTTCAACGACCCGAACAGCGCCCCCGACCTGGTCGAGTTCGGCAACACCGACCTGCCCGGCTACGTCGCGGCCGGCGGCCTGGCCGAGATCGGCGCCGACCTCGACAAGTGGAAGGACAAGGGCGACCTCGACCCGGCGATCGCCGCGACCGCCGTGCTCGACGGCAAGACCTACGGCCTGCCGTGGTGGGTCGGCGTGCGCGCGCTGTACTACCGCACCGACCTGTTCACCGAGGCCGGCCTGGCCGCGCCCACCTCCTACGCCGAGCTGGTCGCCGCCACCGAGAAGATCCACGCCGCGCACCCCGACACCTTCGGCATCGCGGTCGGCGGCAAGTACACCTTCGGCGCGCTGCCCTTCGTCTGGGACGCGGGCGGCGACATCGCCGCCAAGGAGGGCGACAAGTTCAAGGCGGCGATCAACTCCCCCGCCTCGCAGGCCGGCATCAAGCGCTACACCGACCTCTTCACCGAGAACGGCTGTCCGGTCCAGCAGTGCGCCGACCTCACCGGCGGCAAGACCGTCGACCTCTTCGCGGCCGGCAAGGCGGCGATGGCGATCCTGCCCAACTCCAGCCGCAGCAAGGTGGACGCGGGCGCGGCCAAGGACAAGTACGCGGTCGTCCCGCTGCCCGGCGAGAAGGCCGGCTCGATCGCCCCGGCGTTCGCCGGCGGCAACAACCTCGGCGTGATGAAGGCGGCCAAGCACCGCACCCTGGCCGTGGAGTTCGCCGAGCTGCTGGCGAGCCCGGCGTACCAGGAGCAGATGTACGACGCCATGGGCAACCTGCCGACGCTGAAGTCGGTCAACGGCAAGGTCGCCGCCAAGGACGCCTTCCTGAAGCCGTTCACCGACACCATCGCGGCCGGTACCAAGTTCGTGCCGCTGCACCAGGCGTGGGCGCAGATCGACGCGCAGTCGGTCATCCCGACCATGCTCCAGCAGGTCGTCACCGGCAAGGCGGACGTGGCCAAGGCCTCGGGCGACGCCGCCACCCAGATCACCTCGGCGTTCTCCGCCAACTGAGCGCCGCGCGCCCACTGAGCGCGGGCCATCCGAGAGCCCGGGCCGGCTGATCCCGGGTCCGGTGGGTCCACGCCACCGGACCCGGGCCCACCCGGCATCCAGAGAGCAGGTCCCGTACGTGTCCGCATCCACCACGACCGCCCCGGCGGCGCCGCCTTCCCCGAGCGGGTGGCGTCGGGGCAGGGCGTCGGCCGCGCCCCCGCGCGGCCGGCGCCGACCCCCGCTGCTGCTCCTGCTGCCTGCGGCGGTCATCATGATCCCGCTGGTCGCCTACCCCATCTACCAGCTCGGCCTGCTGTCCGTGCTGGACTTCGGGCAGGCGCAGGCGTCCGGCGGTGTGCCGACCAGCTTCGTCGGCTTCGGCAACTACCGGAAGATCCTGAGCGACGGGCAGTTCTGGTCGGTGCTGCTGCAGACGATCGGCTTCGCCGCGTTCTGCGTGGTCGCCACCCTGGCGGTCGGCGCCACCCTCGCGGTGCTGCTGACCAGGGTGGGCCGGGTGCCCCGGCTGGTGCTGACCACCGCCGCGATGGCGGCCTGGGCGGCGCCGGCGATGACCGGTTCGACGGTGTGGAGCTTCCTGTTCGACACCAACCTCGGCCTGGTCAACAAGACCCTGGTGAGCATCGGCCTGGACGGCTTCCACGAGTACAACTGGTTCTACGACAAGTGGACGGCCTTCCTCATCGTCGGCGCCGTCGTCGTCTGGCACTCCTTCCCCTTCGTCATGGTGACGCTGTACGCGGGCATCAGGGCGATCCCGACCGAGGTCCTGGAGGCGGCGGCGCTGGACGGCGCCGGCACCTGGGCCACCTTCCGCCGGATCACCGCCCCGATGCTCCGGCCGATCCTGACCATCGTGGTGATCCAGTCGGTCATCTGGGACTTCAAGGTCTTCACCCAGATCTACGTGATGACCGAGGGCGGCGGCATCGCCGGCCAGAACCTGGTGCTCAACGTCTACGCCTACCAGAAGGCCTTCGCCTCCTCGCAGTACGGGCTCGGCGCGGCCATCGGCGTGATCATGCTGCTGATCCTGGTGATCCCGACCGTCCTCTACATCCGCTCGCTGCGCAGGACGGGGAACGAACTGTGAACGCCCGTAGCCGCTGGCGCCTCGGCGCCAACACCACGGCCCTCCTGGTGGCCGTCGTCACCGCCTTCCCCATCTTCTGGATGGTGCTGTCGGCCTTCAAGCCGAAGGGCGAGGTGCAGTCGCTCAACCCGCGCCCGTGGACGGCGCACCCGACGCTGGAGAGCTTCCGCCAGGTGCTCAGCGTGGACGGCTTCGGCCGGTACTTCGTCAACAGCCTGGTGATCGCGCTGTCGGTGGTGGTGCTCTCCGCGCTGGTGGTCTTCCTCGCGGCGGTCGCGGTGACCAGGTTCAGGTTCCGCTTCCGCACCACCATCATGGTGATGTTCCTGATCGCCCAGATGATCCCGGTCGAGGCGCTGACCATCCCGCTGTTCTTCATGTTCCGCGACGCGGGCCGGTTCGCGCCGGGCATCGGGCTCAACACCCTGGCCTCGCTGGTGCTGGTGCAGCTGGCCTTCTCGCTGCCCTTCGGGATCTGGATGATGCGGGGCTTCGTCGCCGCCGTGCCGGTCTCGATCGAGGAGGCCGCGCAGATCGACGGCGCCAGCCGGACCCGCATCCTGTGGACGATCCTGCTGCCGCTGGTCGCCCCCGGGCTGGCCGCGACCAGCGTGTTCTCCTTCATCGCGGCGTGGAACGACTTCGTCTTCGCCAAGACCTTCATCATCAGCGCGACCGAGAACCAGACCCTCCCCTCGGCGCTGCTGGTGTTCTTCAAGCCGGACGAGAACGACTGGGGCGGCATCATGGCGGCCTCCACGCTGATGACCGTGCCGGTGCTGATCTTCTTCATCGCGGTGCAGCGCAAGCTGGTCTCCGGGCTGGCGGGCGCGGTCAAGGACTGAGACCCGGCCCCTGACGAAAATCCCGCGACTGAGGAACTGCGGCGGGTGTAGCGTCCGGCCCCGTGGAGGTGGGGTCCATGGACCGGAAGCGTGCCGACGGGCAACTCGCGCAGATCGCCGAGACGGTGGGCCTCGCCCGCCGTCTCGGCACACGCGTCTGGCTGCGCGGCGGCTGGGCGATGGACTTCTTCCTCGGTGAGCAGAGCCGTGACCACGAGGACGTCGACTGGTTCGCCCCGGCCGCCGACGCCGCGGCGCTCGCCGCCGGGCTGCGCGCTCTCGGGTACCGCCCGCTGCCGGGCAGCCCGCCGGAGCAGCAGCTGGACTTCGTCCGCGACGGCCTGGAGTCGAGCTTCGCCCTGGTCGACCTCGCGCCGGACGGCCGGGTGCTGGTGGCCGGCGGCCCCTGGGCGGGGACGGCCTGGCCGGCCGGGCTGCTGGACGGGCCGCCGGGGCGGCTCGGCTGGCTGGACTGCCCGGTCGTCGCGCCGCGGGCGCAGATCGAGATCAAGCGGATGATGCCGCTCTGGGACCCGCTCCGCCCGCGCCGGGCCAAGGACGCCGAGGACGTCGCCCGGCTGCGGGAGGCGCTCGGACTTGCTTCGGAAGCACGGGACTAGGCGGCCAGGGTCTCCTCCGCGGACGGGACGCCGACCAGGGTGAACGCCGCGCCGCCGTCGTCGCGGACGACCGCGCGCCGCCCGAACGGGGTGGGCTCGGGGCCGGCCAGCACCGTGCCGCCGAGTTCGCGCACCCGCTCGACGGCGAGGTCGGTGTCGGCGGTGCCGAAGTGGACCGCCCAGCCGGCGTCGGGCCGCCGGGCGATCCCGCCGGCCGGCATCCCGGCGACCCGGAACAGGGTGGCGCCGTCGCTCTCGGGGCCGTACTCGTAGCCGAACACCCGCCGGTAGAACGCCCGGGCGGTGTCCGGGTCGGGGGAGTGCAGCTCGCTCCAGCTGAACGCGGCCGGCTCGTCGACCAGGCCCGCGCCCTGCCAGAGCAGCCCCTGCCGCAGGCCGAACACCGCGCCGGCCGGGTCGGCCGCGAGCGCCGCCCAGCCCTGTTCGGGCGGCACCTCGTACGGCTCCCGCAGCACGCGCCCGCCCGCCTCCCGGACCGCCGCGGCCGTCCGCTCGGCGTCGGCCACCGCCAGGTACGTCGTCCAGGACTGCCCGTCGCCCCGCGGCCGGGCGCCGAGGCCCGCGACCTGGGCGCCGCGCAGCGTGGCGACGCTCCAGCCGGGCATCTCGACGAACTCCCAGGCGAACAGCCGGCCGTAGAAGCGCCGGGCCCGCCCGGGGTTCACCGCGCCCAGCTCGACCCAGCAGGGGACGCCCTCGTGGTACCGGCCCGCCTTCGGCATGCCGCGGCCTCCCGTCGTCGGTGCGCGGTCGTCGGTGTGCCGTCGGGCTCAGGAGACGCCGCGCGGCCGGAACTGGATGCTGATCCGGGGGCCCGCCGGCCGGGCCGTCTTCGGCACCGCGTGCTCCCAGGTGCGCTGGCAGGAGCCGCCCATCACCAGCAGGTCCCCGTGCCCGAGGCGGTGCCGCAGCACCGGCGCGCCGCCGCCGCGGGGGCGCAGCAGCAGCGACCGGGGTTCGCCGACGGACAGGATCGCCACCATGGTGTCCTCGTGCGCGCCGCGCCCGATCCGGTCGCCGTGCCAGGCCACGCTGTCCCGGCCGTCCCGGTAGTAGCAGAGGCCCAGGGTGCGGAAGGGCTCGCGCAGCTCGCGCGCGTAGTGCGCGCTCAGCGCCGTGCGGGCCTCGCCGAGCACCGGGTGCGGCGGCGGGTCGGCCTCCCGGTAGGAGGCGAGCAGCCGGGGGACGTCCACCGTGCGCTCGTACATCTCGCGCCGCTCGGCCCGCCAGGGCACCTCGGCGGCCAGCTGTTCGAACAGCCGGTCGGCCCCGTGCAGCCAGCCCGGCAGCAGGTCGACCCAGGCGCCCGAGCCCAGGACCTCCCGGCGCACGCCCACCAGCGGCCCGAGCGCGGGCCCGGCCGGGCCGGGGTCGTCGAACAGCGACGGCTGGAGGTGGACGGTGGTGCTCATGGCTCCAGCCTACGCCGAAAATCGAACATGCATCCGAATCCAGGAGTCAGAGCGGGATGACCGTGAGGGTCCGCCCGAAGAAGTTGGTGACGTAGAGGCGGGTGCCGTCCGGGCTGACGGCCACACCGCGCGGGCCGCCGGACACGGCGATGGTGCGGAGCGGGGCCTCGCCGGCGAGGTCGATCACGGAGACCGTGTCGAACGGGAAGTGGGCCACGTACAGCCGCTCGCCGTGCCGGTCGACGGCCAGCCCGTACGGCCCCCGGTCGACGGTGATCACGTCCAGCGGTTCGGCCGGCGTGGGCCCGTCCACTTCGATGAGCTCGGTCGCGTCGTACACGGACACCGTGTTGGCGAAGTAGTTGCCGGCGTAGAAGCGGTTCCGTCCGCGGAGGCCGCGAGGCCGACCGGGAAGTCGATGCCGGTCAGGGCGCCGTGGCTCTTGGTGAGCAGGTCGGAGATCATCACCTGGTCGTCGATGGGGTTGGCGATCAGTAACTGCTCGGGGTGCACGGCGATGGCCAGGCCGTACGGCCTGGCGCCCATGTCGGTGACGATGGTCTCGCCGCCGGTGGCGGTGTCGAACACCTTGACGACGGTGCTGGACTGCTCGGCGACGTACAGGCGCTCGCCGGGCGGGTCCACGGCCACCCCGTACGGGCCGACGGCGACCGGGAAGGCCGTCGCGACGGTGTTCGCCGGGGTGTCGACGGCGGTGACCGTCCCGTCGAGGAAGTTGGAGACGTAGACCCGCCGGCCGTCGCTGCTCGCGGCCACGCTGTGCGGGCCCTCGCCCACCGGGATCGTCTCGTAGGTCTGGGAGCCGGCCCGGTCCGGGCCGGCCGTCGGAGTGGTGGAGAGTGACATGGTCCGCTCTTCCCTCTGGGGTCCTCCGCCGGCCTTCGACCGGGTGCGGCGCGGGGTGCCGCCGCAGGCGGCCGGGAAGCGTCCGGGGGCGCCGACCACCGGATCAGGGCCCTGATCGAGGGGCGCGCGGGTGATCGCCGCACTTCGATCGTACGCCGACCGCGGGCCCGGTCGACCGGGCCCGGCCCACGACCTCGCCGTGGTCCGGCAGGTCAGCGACCGGGTCGCGGTGATGCGGGCCGGGCGGATCGTGGAACAGGGCGACG
>NZ_JBEPAM010000027.1:0-110711 GCF_040298605.1 Kitasatospora sp. NPDC001527
TTGAGTTCTCAAGGAACGGACGCTTCCATCAGGCGGCTTTCACACCGGCCCTCCGGGCGCTTCGTTCTTTCGTGTCTCCAGCTTATCAGATGTTTTCCGTGCCGTTCCCGGCGCTTCCTTCACCCAACTCGCTGATGTCTTCTGCGGCTTGACGCCCCGTCCGACGTTTCAAACTCTAGCCGACCTCCGCTCCGAAAAGCGAATCCGACCGCAATCCACAAAAATGCACACGCCAAATAACCCCATGCCGGGAAGGCGTTGGTATTTCCAGAGAATTGGCCGCCCCGGGACCGTCCGCGCCGATGCGTGTCCGGTGCTCCCTGCCGAGCGACTAGGAAACACTACCCCTCCCCCACGGCATGGGCAAGTCGCCGCTGGTCACAGCTCTCCCCGCCCCGGCCGCGGGGAGGGCGGCGGCGCCGGAGCCCCGGTCCGGCGGTCGCGCCAGAGCACGACCAGGACGCCGCCGACGCCCACGAAGAGCGCGGCGGCGGCGCCGGCCACGGGGAGCAGCGGACTCGCGCCGGTGCTGGGCAGTGCCTCCGGGGCGGCCGGCGTCGAGTCGCGGGCGGTCCTCGGCGCATCAGGGAGCGGTTCCGCGAGCGCGCTGCAACCGACGATGCCCGTCATCACCAGTACTGCGACCCCTGCGGCGCACATGGTCCACATTCGTGTTCGTTCCACGGTCCCCCACTCTCATCGCCGACGGACAGGCTCACCCCGCCTGACCAAGCGTTCCCAGCACAGTGGGAGAACCGGACCCTCCGCACCCGGATTGCCCGATATTCACTTGTGCGTGTGACCCGCACCCCTCACAGAATCCACACCCAGTTCGAGCCCTGCGCACAGAGAGCACTGCCGGATCCGCGTCCCGGGGCCGTTCGGGCCCACGCACCGACACCGCCAGCCCGAAGGAGCCGACCTTGAGTCCCGCCCGACCCCTCTCTACCGCTCCGGCCCGGTTGCGGCTGTGCTGCAGAAGGCGCGCGACTCCTCATACGGCGGTGACTACGACCAGCTGCGCTCCTTCGGCACTGGTGCGAACCAGTGAATGAGCCGTGTCCCCACTCGGCGACAGCCGTGGCCTCACAGCGGCATCAGCTACCACGCCGACTGTGAACAGCTGATCGACTTGGTCGACCGGGCGAGAACCGCGGGCCCCGGGAAACCTGTCGGCAATCGGCCGCCTCGACGGCCGTGTCACGCGGCTGTCGAGGCGTCGATGCTGGTCAGGCCGTGGGACGGAGCGGCGGAATCAGCTCGGGAGGCCCAGCAGGTCGCGCAGGGCCCGGTCTTCTCGGACGACGCCGGGCGGGGCCGTCCGTTCGAGGGCGGCGACGAGCCGTTGCCGGTCACGTCGCCGTACGGCGAGCAGGGGGATCCGGCATCGTGTCCCGTTGCGGCCCTCCAGCAGAAGCGTGTGCGGCGCTCGATCGCCGCCTCCCCCGGCCGCCACCGACTGCAGTTCCGCCAGGGGGACGGAGGCGCGGCGCAGACCCCGGCGGACGGTGATCCGGCCACGGCCGACGGTGACGGAAAGCAGGAGCACCACCGCAGGCGCCAGGGCGCTCACGACCGCCGCGATGGCGTACACCGGTGCGGTTGGGCCGCCGTCGAGTGCCTTGGGCAAGGAGATCAGCAGGCCGCCCGCCGCGAGGGGCAGCCCGAAGAGCGGGTTCGGCCGCACGGAGATCGGCGCGGACGAGGGTAACGCTTTGTCAGTCATATCTCGTTCCTGTCGTCGAGAGGATCGGACCGCGGGCCACCGCGAGCGGCGGGCCGCCCCTCACGAGGAGGGGCGGCCCGCCATGGTGTCCTCGAAGGGACAGTACCGAGCCGGCCCCGGCCGGCAAGCAGCGGCCGGGATCCCGGGTCGATCAGCCGCAGATCTTGCGCCAGACGTCCAGGCTCTTGTCCACGCGGGCCGGGCGGACGCCCTTCAGAGCGCCCATCACCACTGATCCGCCGAGTGGCGCCGCGACGTCCGCCGTCAGGTAGGCGACCTCCTTCCCGCAGTCCCAGGCCTTTCCGCCGTTGCACTTGTCGATCACCAGGGCAACCTCGGTGACGGTGGTCACCGCCCAGGCTGTCCGGGCGACTGCCAGGGCGACACCCGTGCAGGGCAGCGCGCCCACGACGGCGCAGCCCGCCGCCACCGCACCGGCGACGGCCGTGACGGCCGTGGCGACCGAGTTGATCTGCGAGATCACATCGGTGTGGTCATGGACGAACTTCTTGATGTTGCTCCAGCCCCAGAGCCCCGACGGGTCGGTCTGGTTGAGCGGATCGCCGTTGGCATAGCCGTAGGCGCTCAGGGTCTGGTCGACCACCGGGTCGACGCTGAGGAACTGCGCCGTGGCCGGGTCGTAGTAGCGGGCCCGGAGGTACACCAGGCCGCTCTCGTCGTCGCTGTACTGACCCGCGTACCGCAGTGCGGACGACGCCGAGCCCGTGTGCGAGCCGACGGCCCCGTAGGGCGTGTAGGTGTACGCGCCGGCCACCGAGCCCGCGGCGTCGGTCAGGGCGCGGGTGGAGCCCAACTGGTCGTGGAAGAACCAGAGGGTGCCGGTGCCGGTGATCTGCTCGACCGGCAGGTCGTCCGGCCCGTAGACGTACGAGGACGAGCCGTCGGAGAGCAGGTTGGGGATCTCCTGCGCGTCCCAGGTGTAGGAGACGGTGGTCGTCCCGGTGGTCTTCCGGGTCCGCAGGCCGTAGCCGTTGTACGTGTAGGTGCTGGTGGTACCGCCGCTGCTCACACCGGTCAGGCGGTTCGCCTGGTCGTACGTGTGAGTGACGACGGTACTCCCGGTGGTCGCCTTCGTGCGGTTACCCTGCGGGTCCCAGGTGTAGGTGGTCGCGCCGCTCGGCGGAGCGGTGCAGGACGGCACGGCCGGCATCGAGCCCGGCGTGCTCCAGCAGAGCTGGTTGGCCGCGTCGAAGGCCTGCCCGGTGGCTCCGGTCCGGACGGGGTTGTCGGCGGCGTCGTAGGCGTAGTCGGTCGTGGCCGACCCCGTGGTGGAGGACTTGAGCTGGTTCAGCGCCGTGTACTGGTAGGTCCGGGCGCTGCCCGGCACGCCGCTCGGGGTCTCCGAGCTGACGCGGCCCGCGTTGTCCCGGGTGTAGGCGAGCGAGACCAGCGTCGAGCTGCCGCTGGTCAGCCGGTCGGTCAGTGGCTGCCCGGAGTCGTCGAGCGTCGTGGTGGCGGTGGTTCCGTTCGGGAAGGCCGTGGAGGTCCAGTGGCCGGCGCCGTCGTAGCCGAACCCGGTGGTCTTTCCGTTCCAGTCCTTGACCGAGGTCAGGTGGTTGGCCTTGTCGAAGGTGCGGGTGACCGTCTGGGAGCTTCCGCCGGGGTAGATGATCGAGGTCCGATTGCCGTTCTCGTCGTAGCCGTAGCCGGTGACCGCTCCGGCACCGTCGGTCATCGAGACCAGCTCGCCGAACGCGTCGTAGGCGCGCCGGGAGGTGCCGGTGCCGTCGGTCATCGAGCTCTGCCGGCCGGCCGCGTCATAGCCGATCGCGGTCACCGGTGCGGTGGCCGTGTCCGAGAAGGCCACCGAGACGGGCTGGCTGTTCGCGTCGTAGGTGAAGGTGGTCACGCGTCCGCTCGGATCGGTCGACGTCGTGCGTCGTCCGGCCGCGTCGTAGGCGCTTGCGGTGGCGCGGCCCAGCGGATCGGTGCGCAGGGTCTGCCGCTTCTGGGCGTCGTACGCGAAGACGGTGGCCGCGCCGGCTCCGTCGACCGTCCTGGCGACCGTGCCGTCGGGGTTGTAGTCGGTGACCAGCACCGTGCCGTCGGGCCGCTTCACCTTGGTCTGGTTCCCGAGGGCGTCGTACGTGTACTGGGCGGTGTTGCCCTTCGGGTCGGTCATCGAGGTGCGGTGCCCGTCCGCGTCGAAGGCGGATGTGCTGGCGTGGCCGAGCGGGTCGACGGCGCCGGTCCGGTTGCCCCACGCGTCGTAGGAGTAGGTCGTGCAGCCCTTGGCCGGCGTGGTGCAGCCCGGTGACGTGCCGGCGGCGACACCGTCCGGTGCCACCTCGCTGGTCAACAGGCCGCGGACGGTGTCGTACCCGTACTTGGTGACGTTGCCCAGTTCGTCGGTCGCGCTGGTGACAGCGCCTGCCGGGTTGTAGGTCTTGCGGCTCACATTGCCGCGCGGATCGACCGTGCGGGTGGTGTCACCCGGGTGGGCCGCGTCGTCGTAGTACACGGCGATGGTCCGGGCTGGCAGCGACTCGCTGACCGGCTGGCGGACGACGCCGGTGAGCAGTCCGAAGCCCTCGGTTCCGGTGTTGGTGCCGCCGGCGGTCGCGATGTGGCCCGGCTCGTCGTAGGCGTATGTGGTTCGGAGTCCGCCCGGTTCGATCACGGACCGGAGATTGTCCGTGCTGTCGTAGGTCCTGACGGTGGTGAACCCCCGGGCGTCACTGGCCGACGTCTCGTTGCCGTGGTCGTCGTAGGTGTAGGTGCGGACGTTGCCGACGGGGTCGGCCTCCGCCGTGATGCCGAGGCTGACCGGGTCGTAGGTGTAGCTCCAGGTACCGGCGGCCGCGGTGCCGTAGCCCTTGGTCTCGGACTGCAGGAGCCCGTTCTGGTAGGTGTACAGCGTCTTGTGGCCGGCCGGGTCGGTGACCAGGGTCTGGCCGGCGGCCAGGTTGGCGCCGCTGTCGGGGCCGTAGGTGAAGGTGGTGGCTCCGCCGAGCTGGTCGGTCTGGACCAGGACGCGCTGGGCGGCGTCGTAGGTCATCGAGACGACCGGGGCCGGTGTGGCCGTGGAGCCGTACTGGCTCGGCCAGCGCATCGAGTTGAGCAGGTGGTTGGCGGTGTAGCCGTACTGGAAGTGGTCGTCGTCCTTGACCACCGGGGTGCGGGTGGTGCCGACCCCGAGGACGTCGGTGAGGTTGCCGGCGGCGTCGTAGCCGTAGGTCACCTGGCGTCCGGAGCCGTCGGCGAGGCCGGTGATGTGGTTGCCGGTCCAGGTGAGCGTGTAGCTGCGCCCGCCGGGATCGGTGATCGTGCTGAGGTGGCCGGCGCCGTCGTAGCCGAGCGTGGTGGCGTAGGGCGGTGAGGCCTTGCTGCCGGCGAGATCGGTCTCGCCGAGCAGGCGCCCGGTGGCGGTGTCGAAGGTGAAGACCTCCTTCGACTTGCGGGTGAAGGTGTAGGTCGTACCGTTCTTCGTCAGTGTCGCGTTGAACCGCGGGGCCGACGGCGCGTAGGTGCCGGCGTTGTTGAGGAAGGCGACCTGGGAGCCGTCCTCCTGGCGGACCGTGACGGTGCCGGTGGCCGGGTCGGTGACGGTGCTCAGGTTGTAGGAGTGGGTCCAGCCCCAGCCGAACGGCCCGTCCGAGGCGAGGGCGCCTGCCGGGCCGGCCGGGTCGGCGACGGCGGAGGCGTAGGTGCGGGTGAAGTCGAGCGGCTTGCCGCGGCCCGGGGTGGTGAGGTCGGTGAAGGTCTCACCGAAGTAGCCGGTGCTGGTGTCGACCGGGTCGCCGGCGGTGCGGCGCACGCAGCCGCACTGCACCCACGAGGGGTTGCTGCCCTTGGGCGCGTCCTGGATGCCGGGCGGGCCACCGATCGGCTGGCCGGGAGTGCCGCCCATGGGAACGAACGCGACCGCGTCGTAGGCGACGTCGTAGTCGGCGTAGTTGATGTTCCCGGCGCCGGTGACCTCGCTCTTGTTGGTGAGCTGGAGGTTGCCGCCGTTCTGCATCGCGAAGGTGCCGATGGTGACCCATTCCTCGGATCCCCAGTTCTGGTTCACCCGGATCTTCCAGGGGGCCGCGCCGCCGCCGGGGTTGACGGTGTAGACGACGTTGGTGGCGGTGGCGGCCGTCGAGGGGAGATGGATCTTGATCTTGTAGTACTGGAGCTTGGGCAGATTCGGGGTCCAGGTCCCGGTGTTGATCAGGTCCGGGTTGGCGCCGTCCTCGGTGTGGGTGAACAGGACGTGGCCGCCGAAGCCGGCGCCCAGCTGGTGGGTGTCGATCGCGCCGATCTTGTCACCGGCGGCGTTGGTGCCGTACCCGTAGGTGAAGGTGCCGCCCTGCGACCAGTTGGACGGTGCGCCGCAGCCGACCAGGTTGAGCGGTGGCTGGGTCTGCCCCTCGTCGACGACGATCGGAGCGCCGTGGCCGGCGTTGCCGACCTTCGAGGAGTCCAGGGTGCAGGTCGGCGGGTGCGGGTGCGGCATCACCATGGCCGGTTCCGTCGAGCCGGCACCGACGGTGTAGGCACTGGTCGCGCAGGTGGTGGCGCAGTCCGGAATGAACGTGACGGCCTGGTGCCACCAGCACTGGGAGCTCGCCAGGGTGCAGAACTTGGGGTTCGTGGCCCCGGTGGGGTCGCAGTTGTTGTCGGTGCCGCAGAAGGCGGTGACCGGGGGGATCTGGAGCCAGGTCTTGCCGCCGTGGTAGTCGGGCTTGGTGTAGGCGGGCTGGTTGAAGCGCAGGATCGGCTGGCCCATCCAGCCCATGATCCGTTCCTGGTAGGGCCAGTTGCCGGGGTGCGCGGCGTCCGCGTAGGAGTTCTTGAGGTAGGGCGCGCGGGTCGGCGGGTAGTCCGGGTTGCGGGGGTTGTTGGCCCAGCCGAGGCCCCAGTTGCCCTCGGCGCTGGTGCAGGTGGGGCTCGGCACGCAGCCGGTGGTGTTGCCGAACGCGGCGGTGGGCTGGATGCCGGAGTTGTAGGCCCAGGCGGCCAGGTACCAGTTCTCCAGGTAGCGCGGGTTGCCGCCGTTGACGGTGATGCCGGCGTCGTAGAGCTGGTTCCAGGTCCGCTCCAGGATCTGGAGACCGGCGGAGACGTTCTCCTGGTAGTCGACGGCGATCTTGGTCTGGCCGTTGACCGAGTAGGTGGTGTCGCCCTTGGACATGCCGTTGGTGACCTGGCCGAGGCCGTAGCCGCAGTCGGCCTTGGCGTAGTCCATCTTGGAGATGGAGCCGCCGGCACCGTAGTAGTCGCCGACCAGCGCGCCGCCCGCGAGACCGGGCAGGGCGTGCCAGGAGGCCTGGCTGAAGTTGCTCTCCTGCGCCACGATCGCCTGGTAGACCGAGCGCGGCACGGAGTCGAAGGTGTCGCTCGCGGGGTGCTTCAGCGGCACCCGGGCGAAGTCGCCGTTCGGAGCGTAGGCGGCCAGGCCCAGGTTGGCGTACCCGGCCGGGCGGGTGTACGCGGCGCCGGTCAGCAGGCCCTGCTCGGCCATCTGGATGGCCCAGGACACCTGCGCGGTACCCGGCTGCATCACCTGCCGGTTCTCGGCCAGCCGGTCCACCGCGCACTTGGGCGCGGCGGCGGCGAGCGCGGCCGGCGGCGCGGCCGCCGGATCGGCCGCGGCGGGGGAATCCCCGGTGCCGCGAGCGGCCTGCTCCTCGGGGGCGGGGGCGGCCTGCTCCTCGGGCGTGGTGGAGAGCGCCGCGGCGGCGCCCTGCCCCGGCGCGGTGTCGCCGGGTCCGGCCGGAGCCGGCGCGAGGGCCGGAACCGCGCTCGACACGGACACCGCGGCGGGGTCGGCGGCGTCCCGCTTCAGGAGCGTGTCACCCGCGGTCGCGACGATCAGCGGGGCCGACACGGCGGTGTCCGGCCCCAGGCCCAGCAGGGCGGCGCCGTCCAGGGACACGCCGGCGGCGCCCAGGGGCAGCTTGCCGGTGGAGACGGAGCGGATGCCGGACTTCCCGTCCAGTTCGGTGGCTCCCAGGGCGACGGACTTCCCGCCCCGGCCCTGCATCAGCCGTAGCGCGTCGCTGGGGCCCTCGCCGAGGGGGGAGAGCTTGCCGTCCCGCTCGCGCATCAGGGCGGAGGTCGGCCGGCCGTCCTTCTGCACGACGAAGTCGACCCCGCCGCCGGCCGCCGGGCGCAGGTCGTAGGCGAGGCCGTCGACCTGGGCGATCCGCACCGGCTCGGCGGGGGTCTCGGCCGAGGACGCGGGGAGGCGGACCAGGGAGGCGCCCTGGGCTCCCACCGGGCCGTC
Source organism: Kitasatospora sp. NPDC001527 (assembly GCF_040298605.1). Lineage (NCBI taxonomy): Bacteria > Bacillati > Actinomycetota > Actinomycetes > Kitasatosporales > Streptomycetaceae > Kitasatospora > Kitasatospora sp. NPDC001527. Next base: position 7,962 of record NZ_JBEPAM010000027.1, read on the forward strand.
GGAGGTCGGGACGACCGACGTCACCTGGCCGGCCACCGTGGTGGACTCCTTGATCTCGCCGGTCGGCAGATCGACCGTCAGGACCTGGGTGAGCCGCTGGTCGCTTCCCGGGTTGACCGTGAAGGTGGCGGTCTGCCCGGTACCGCAGCCGGGCGAGTGGTACTTGAGCGCCACCCCGGAGGCCACCGGCTTCACCACGCCGCTGGACAGGTCCACCGCGTACGCGAGGGCTCCGTGGTCGCGGGCCTCGGCCCGGTTGACGGCGCCGGCGGGCAGCACCGCGACGGCGGCGTACCTGCCGTCGCCGGACACGCACTGGTAGCCCGTCCAGGACGCGTCGTCGATACCCGCGGGGCGCAGCAGCGCCGTCTCGCGCCACCGGTAGCCGCCGGCGCCGGTGGCCACGTCGATGTGGTAGCCCGAACTGTCGCCCCAGCCGTTGACCAGGACGTCCTCGGCGGGGCCGAGGGCGCCCTCGGACGCCGCGGTCGACGGTTGCCCGGGCGGGGCCGCCGCCCGGGCGGGGCTGGTCGCGGACATCACTCCCGCTATCAGGGCCATGCTGAGGAGAGCCGTCCCGGGTAATCCCAGGAGCGGCCGTTTGCGTGCGGACACGTGGTGCCTCTCAGTGCGTTCGATGGAAGGAAACGGCCGGACCGGGGAGGAGGGTCACCGGACCCTCCGTTCCGGCGGGCCGGCCAGGGCTGTGCCGGGCGACCGTGCGGACGCGACCGCGAGCGGTGCGTCCGTGGTCACCGGCGCAGTGCTTCGAGGGGTTCGATGCGCGCCGCCCGTAGCGCGGGATAACAGCCGGCCACCAGGCCGACGAGACCGCCGATGAGCGGCGCGGGCAGGACGGTGACCGGTTCGATGACGGCGGTCCACTGCTTGGCGACGGCGATGACGATGACGGTCAGGACGCCCAGGCTCGTCCCGATCAGTCCGCCGAGGGTGCCCAGGGCGGTGGACTCGGCGAGGAACTGGACACCGATGTGGCGGGGGCGGGCGCCGAGTGCCCGGCGCAGTCCGATCTCTCCGGTGCGTTCGAGGACGGCGACGAGGGTGGTGTTGGCGATTCCGAGCGCGCCGACGGCGAGGCAGATCGCCGCGAGCAGGAGGAAGAGGCCCGACAGATCGGTGCTGACCTGGTCCCGCAGGGAGCGCGGGTCGGGCGGGGCGGCGGCCTTCAGCAGCCGGGGCTGGTCCGGACGCAGGGCCCGCGGCGCCTGGTCGGCGATCAGCTGGGCGGCTCCGAGGCGGACGTGGACGACGGCCTGCGCGGGCCGGTCGTTCGGCGGGCCGTAGGCGGTCAGCGCGGTACCGGCGGGGACGATCACGCCGAGGAGGGACTCGGGCAGGCGCTGGGTCTCGGCGATGATGCCCACCACGGTGTAGGCGGTGTTGTCGACGAAGACCGCCGGCTGGTTGTCGACCCGGGTGATGCCCAGCAGGCGGGCCGCGGCGGCGCCGAGGAGGCAGACCCGTTCCCCGCGTTCCTGGTGGAAGGCGTTGAACAGCACCCCGCTCTTGACGGTGGGCTGCATCGCGGCGAGCGCCCCCGGGGTGGCGGCGTACAGCCCGATTCCGCCGCCCTGCCGGCCCGGGTCCGCGGCGGACCCGGCGGGCTTGGTCCCGATGGCGGGATTGCGCAGGGGGACGGTCCACCAGAGGCCGCCGTCGACGACCCCGTTGAGCCGCGCCAACCGCGCGTCGGTGTCCGCGGGGAAGCCCGTGCGCGGTTCCTCCCCCGGTACGAGGGCGGTCTTCGGGGCCTTCGTCGGTGTGTCCGTGACGGTGACGGTGGTGGCCTGGAGGAGGTCGAAGGACTTGCCGATCTGGTGGGTGACGGTCGTGGTCAGGGCCAGCACCGCGACGAACACCCCGACGCCGAGGACCGTTCCGAGCATGGTGAGCACGGATCTGGCCGGTCGCTGGATCAGACCGGTGACGGCCTCGCTGACGAGGTCGTGGACGCCCAGGCGGGTGTACCCGGCCCGGCGGGTCCTGCGGTCGCGGACGGCGGAGCGGAGCCGCCGGGCCCGGCTCGGAGGCACCGGGGATGTCATGTGTCCCGCCCGTCGGTGGTGTCCTGCTGGTGGCGGATCCGGCCGTCGAGGATGGCGACCCGGCGGGAGGCCCGGGCGGCCACACCCGGGTCGTGGGTGATGACGATCACCGTGACGCCGTCGCCGTGCAGGTCGTCGATGAGGTCGAGCACAGTCCCGGCGGTGCCGGAGTCGAGGTTGCCGGTGGGTTCGTCGCACAGCAGCAGGTCCGGGGCGTTGACCAGGGCCCGGGCCACGGCGACGCGCTGGCGCTCACCGCCGGAGAGGGTGGTGGGCAGGGCGTCGAGGCGGTGGGCGAGCCCGACCCGCCGCAGGACGGCCTCGGCGACGCCCCGGCGCTCGCGGCGCTCGCGGCGGGTGCCGGTGACGTAGAGCTGGGCGAGGGCGACGTTCTCCACGGTGGTGCGGTGCGGGACGAGGTGGAAGGACTGGAAGACGAAACCGATCCGCCGGCCGCGCAGCGCGGTGCGCCCGGCCTCGTCCAGCTCCCGGAGGTCCGTTCCGCGGAAGCGGTAGGTGCCCGAGGTGGGGCGGTCCAGCAGGCCCAGGAGGTTCAGCAGCGTCGACTTGCCGGAGCCGGAGGGGCCGGTGACGGCCAGGTACTCGCCCTGCCGGACGGTCAGGTCGGTCGGGTGCAGGGCGTCGACCGGCGGGGGGCCCGGGAACGACCTGGCGAGCTGGACGAGCTCGATCACCGGATCCGCCGTGGGCGGTGGCGCGGTGCGGGTGAGGTCGACGGGGTCGACGGGCCGGGCGGCGGTGGTCCTCACTCGCCGATCACCACCTGGTCACCGGGCGCCAGGTGCCCGCCGTCGGTGGCGGTCACCTGGACCATGCCGTCGGCGGACGGCCCGGTGGTGACGTTCACCAGCTGCCGGCTGCCGTCCGGCCGCACCGTGGTGACGTGGGTGCGGGTGTCCGCTCCGGCGAAGACCGCCGCCTCGGGCACCGCCAGGACGGCCCCGGAGGTCGTCGCGGAGGTGATGGTGATCCGGACGTCCCGGCCCGCCCATGCCTTGTCCCAGGGCTCGGCCGGACTGATCGCCAGCGGCAGGTAGGCGGCTCCTCCGTTGACCGCCTGCGGTGGGGGGCCGGTGGGCTCGCCGCCCTTGGCCGCCGGCGGCGCGTCACCGGGCGCGATCAGCGCCCCCACCGATGCCACGGTGGCCTTCGCCTCCCGGCCCTGGGTCTCGGAGAGCACCTGCGCCGCCATCCCCGGCTTGACGAGGGCGGCGCGCGCCGGATCCAGCATTCCGACCAGCTGCATCTCGCCCCGCGCCAGGGTGATCACCGGTCCCTTGACCGGGTCGCCGACCTCCAGTGGCAGGGCGGCCACCCGGGTGGGCCGGGAGGGCAGGTAGACGCACTCCGAGGCGGGCAGCATCGGTCCGTCGACGCTCTCCGCCTGCCGCAGCACCTCCTCGGCCTGGGTGACCCGCTGGCGGAGCGCCGCGAGGTCCGGGCCGGGTGCCGCACCGCCTCCCGGCGCGGCGCTCCGCGTGGGACCGGTGGTCTTCGCGGGATCGGTTCCGCCGCCCGCGCCCGCGGTGGCGCCCGGGGACGGCGCGGAAGCCGTCGTGGCCGGGGGCGCCGGCTTCTGCGCCTCCTTCAACGCGGCCCGGGCCTGGTCCGCCTCCTGCCGGGCCGCCTTCACCGCGGCCGCGGTGGTCGCTCCCGTGACGGGGACCGGGTAGCCCATGGCCGTGTACAGCGCCGTGAGGGCCCGCTTGGTCCCCGGCCCGAACGTCCCGGGGGTGTCGGAGCCGACGTCGTGGCCCAGCCCGCCCAGGGCGGTCTGCAACTGTTCCACGTCGGCCCCGGACTCACCTGGCGTCAGATCGCGGTAGAACGGCAGGGGGCCCTCCAGGGCGAACACCGGGCGTCCCGAGTACTCCACCAGCGGGACACCGGCCTTGACCTCGTCGCCGGGCTCGGCCAGGAGGCGGGTGACGACCGCGTTCGCCCCGCCGGGGTTGCCGGCCGTCGCGGCGACCGACGTGGGCGTCACCGAGGTCTTCTTCCCCTCCGAGAACGTGCCGCGCAGCACCACGGTGCTGCGCAGGACCTGTGACGTGACCGGCGCGGTCACGGTGCTGGCCTGCGGCGGTCCGGAGTCGGCCGCCGCCTGCGCGGGGGACCGCACGAAGGACGAGCCGGCCACCGCGCCGACCGACACCAGCGCGGCGCCCAGGGCGGTCACCATGATGGCCCGCCTGCGTCGTACCAGCCGTCCCCCGGACGCCTGCGGCGGCTCGGACGGCTCTCCGGCTTGCTCCATGACGTTCACTTCGCTCGTTCCTGTCGCCGGCCATCCACGCATGCACGGAATGAGGGGTGAGGACGGGGACGTCCTCCCAGGACCTGCCCGGCCGGTCACCGGGCGGTGGCGGCCTTCACGGCCGCGTCGATCCGGTCGCGGAGCTCGGTGAGGGCGAGTTGGTTCTTCTCGATGAGCTCCCGCTGGATCCGGCTCTCGGTCTCGAACCAGATGCCGACCAGGTTCACCGTCTCCTTGCAGTCGACGTCCGCGAGGGCGACCGCGATCTCGGCCGAACTCACGGCCCCGGCGCCGCCACCGGGCGCGAGCTTGAAGGCGTTCTCGGGAAGGTCGACGGTGTAGCCCTTGCCCGCCATGCAGGAGGACCACTGGCCCAGTGCCTCCTGTACCCGGGGGTCCGCCTGGGAGGTCCCGAAGCTCTCGTTGTCGAGCCGGCCCGACAGGCTGACGTCCAGGATCCCTCCGGCCTTGTCCAGGCCCTCCCGTTGGCAGCCCTCCCGGGGGATGGGGATGTTGTTGAAGGTCGGCGGGGCCTCCGCGGCGCCGGGCTTCAGCTCCACGTGGCCGCTGAAGACCGCGACCTGAGCGGCGCTCATCCTCGGGGCGGGCGGCGGGGTGTAGGACTCGCTCCCCAGGGTGTAGCCGAGCTTGGCCGCCGCCTCGCGGTCCGTGATGCCGTACCGGCGGACCATGTTGGTGTCGTCGTAGATGCTCGCGGGGTTGCCGTCGGGCGGGGGCGGATCGTAGGAGAGCCCGAAGCGCGCCATGCAGTCGTGGGTGAGGCGGCCGACCGCCCTGTCGATGGTCTGGCGCTGCGAGTAGTTCACCATGTAGGCGGACATCGGGAGCGCCATCCCCTTGGTCAGACCGCTCTGCGCGACAGCCGGCGGCGCCGCCGCGCCGTGGTCGCCCTTGGGCCCGGCCGGAGCAGAGTCGGAGCAGGCGCTGACGCCCAGGAGGGCACCGCCAGCGATCAAGGCCGCCACGACCGTTCTGGCGGAGGTCCGCAAGCGCGGGTGAAGCGGTTCACCGGTCATTGGATCGCTTTCTCGCGAAGGTGGTGTCGGTCGCCGTGCGGGGGCTGCGATGGTTCCGATCACGTGGCCGGACCGGTCCGGTACCGTCCGGTTCGCCCGGCCCGGTGCCGGGCCGGGCGAACCGTCGTCAGGCGCGCCAGGGTCGGAGCGTCACGGGCGCGTCACCCTGGCGGTCGGGCCGGAAGAGGGCCCGGGGTCCGCCTTCTCAGGCCCAGGCCTGCGAGGCGTTGTTGTTCTTGAGCGTCGAGTCGAGGTTGACGCCGTTGTTGCAGCCGTAGTCGCCCGCGATGTACTGGGCGTGGCCGCTGTAGTTGGAGTTGTAGTAGACCCGGTAGTTCGCGGCCGATGAGCAGGCGAGCACGGACGCCGCGTTGTTCTTCACCGCCTGGCCGTTACCGGCGTTGCCGGAGAAGATGTAGTGGACGTTGACCCCCGCCCCCGCATAGTTGGGCACATTGCCGAGGAACTTCGCACGAGCGCTGTCGGTGTAGCCGTTCCCGTCGACCGAGTTGTAGTGGACGTACAGGACGTTCGTGCCCGAGGCACAGTCGGGGTTCGGGTTGTCGAGGCAGTTGTCCGACACGAAGTAGTCCGCGGCACTGGCCTGACCCGCGACGGCCAGCGAGCCGGCCAGCGCGGTGGCGAGGGCGGCGGCGACCACCGCTCCCCGTGCGAAGACGTTCGACTTGATCTTCATGGCATTCCCTTTCGCGATCACTGGAAACGATTGGAGGCCGGCCCGCGGCCGGCCCTGGTCGCATCTTCGACTCCCCATTTCTCAGGGGAATCGATTTACCGCGGATCGGGCCGTGTTCAGGCCTTCCTCCGTGGCTTCCTCGGGAATTAGCCGCACCCAGGTGAGCGGGCGCGGTGAAATCCCCGTCCAGCACTTGCTCGGGAGCATCTATCAGTGGATCGGGGGTGTACGTCCTGCCGCCCACCCCTCGCTCGCCAGCCCCGGGCGAGCACGAGTACATGACACCACGATGAGGACAAGTCAAATCAGACATACGTTATATATTTTAATAACGTTTTGATATCGCTTGATCGTTGCAGCAGGGTTGTTTGTTTACAAATGGGATCACTATTTCCCGACATTTCATGCTTCCTGACTGACCGTCATAAGGCAGAAACCACCGCAAGGTTCGCCATCGACGCACATCCGACTGTGCGAAACGGGTCCGCGGTCACTTCGCATGCTCTCTACCTGCGGGGACTTCCCTGAGCGCGTCCGCGGCGCCGTGAACAGCGCTCGCCGCCGAGCCGGGGCGGGGAGGCAGGGCTCGGGCAGGTCGGGGCAGTCATCGCAGACCGAGACACGGAGCACGGCGGACTGGAGGGAGACCAGGACGGGCGGCGCAGGGGAGCCCGCGTGCTGCCAGGCGTTGATGTACAGCTCGTGGAAGGCGGGTTCGGCGTCGTCGATGACGTCCGGCGGCCAGCCGGCGGCGAGGAGCATCGCGCGGAGTTCGGCGCGGACGATGGAGCAGTCGGGCGGGTTGCAGGCACGCATGAGGGAACCTCCGATGGGGTTGTGCCGTGGGGTTCGTCGTCGAGAGGTCGACGGATACGTCGCCGTGAGCCAGGCGAGGACGGGGCTGGTGGATGCCACGCGTGGCTGCTCCGCGGTGCGAAATGGGCAGCAGGCGCCTACTGCCCATGAAGACAGGCATTACTGACGATCCGTCGGATCGGCGTGACATTGATCAGCCCAGCATGGGAGAAATTTTTTCCCGAATGCGAGATGTTCCCTCCATCGCGTTAGCCGCCGCCCCTGGATGGACCGACTGATCGACTGCGCGGCAGACTTGGGATCGAACCCGCCCTGGAAGAAAGCCATGGCACCACGCACGAACCCCACACTCCGTCAGCGGCGACTCGGGGCAGAGCTGCGAAGAATGCGGGAGCGGGCCGGCTTCGCACGAACTGGCTCCGCCTCCTTCGCCCCCGGTCGTGCTCCGTACCGCCCCTGCCGCGTTCGCGGCCCTCCTCCACCGTGCCAAGGCCGGCGAGTTCGACCGCCTTGCCCAGTGGGGCGAGAGGGGCGCACGGCGCAGCCGGGACAACTGTGGGACGGGGGCTTCCAGTTCGGTTGCTTCGTGGCCGGTTGCTGACAGGGTGGGCGGCTTTCCCCATTCATGAGGGCCTGTCACAATCCGATGAGAGCGATGTGACATGTCACATGTGTTCCCGGTGTCCACCAGGAACACCCAACGAAGGAGGAACCCCATGAAGCGCATTGCCGCCGTTCTCGCCGGTACCGCCGCCCTGGCTGCACTGACCGGTGTCCAGACCGCCTCCGCCGGCACGGTGGGCACCACCGTGTGCGGAACCCCGGGTGCGCCGAACCTCGTCACCGTCAGGGCCTGTATCAACACCAACGGAAACCACGTGTACGCGTTCGGCCGCGTCACCACCGACCCGACCTGGCAGGACCAGCAGGTCTCGTTCCAGCTGAGCACCGCCGGCATCACCAGCCCGCCGTTCGCCACCGTCAACCCGACCGTTCTGATCCCGGTCGGCGGAGCCGAGGTCGGCGGCGTCACCGGCACCGTGCCCTGCGGCACCACGGTGACCGCCCAGTTCACCGTGACCCAGCCCGGCTGGTGGACGTCGACCTCGACCATCTCGACCGTCGTGAACTGCTGACCCGGCCCGACCTGCGCCAGGGCCGCCCCTCGCTCCATCGGGCGAGGGGCGGCCCTTCGCGGACGCGGCGCGGCGTGGGCCGGCGCCGAGCCCGTCGCCGTGATGACGGCGGGCGTGCCCCCGGGGTTCAGCCCCTGGACGCGCCCAGGAAGCGCAGCACGGCGAGCACCCGGCGGTGGTCCGCATCGGCCACCGGCAGGTCGAGTTTGGCGAAGATGTTGTTGATGTGCTTGGCCACCGCGCTCTCACTGACCGTCAGCGCCTCGGCGATGCCGGCGTTGGACCGGCCCTCGGCCATCAGGGCCAGCACCTCCCGCTCGCGCGGGGTCAGGACGGCCAGGGGGTCACCGCGGCGGAGCAGAAGCTGGGCGACGACCTGGGGGTCCAGCGCCGTTCCCCCCTCGGCCACCCGCCGTACCGCTGCCGCGAAGTCCTGGACATCGGCCACGCGTTGCTTGAGCAGGTAGCCCACTCCGCTCGTGTTGGTCGCCAACAGGTCGGCGGCGTACCGCTCCTCCACGTACTGCGAGAGCAGGACCACCGCCGTGCGCGGCCGGCCGCGGCGGATCACCGCGGCCGCCCGCACGCCCTCGTCGGTGAAGGTGGGCGGCATCCGGACGTCCACCAGAGCGAGTTCGGGCTGGTGCTCCTCGACGGCGGCCAACAGCGCTTCCGCATCGCCGACTTCCGCGACGACCTGGAAGCCGCCCATCTCCAGCACCTTGACCAGGCCGACCCGCAACAGCACCGAGTCCTCGGCGATCACCGCGCGCACGGCAGCTCCACCGTCACGGTCGTCGGTCCCCCGACGGGGCTGCTGAGCCGGAAGACGCCGTCGACGGAGCCCACCCGCTTGGCCAGCCCGGTCAACCCCGTACCACCGGAGGGGTCGGCGCCGCCCAGCCCGTCGTCGGTGACGTTCATCCGCAGGACCGTCCCGACCCGTCGGACCGTCACCTCGACCCGTGAGGCGCCAGCGTGCTTGGTCACGTTCGCCAGCGCCTCGGAGATCACGAAGTACGCAACCGACTCCACGGCGGGCGCCGCCCGTTCCGGCAGCTCGACCCGCAGGCGCACCGGCAGCGGAACTCGGGCGGCCAGTCCGGACAAGGCCGCGTCCAGGCCCCGGTCTTCGAGCACAGCCGGGTGCAGCCCGCGTACCAGGTCGCCGAGTTCGGCGATCGCCGCCTTCGCCTCCAGGTGCGCTTCTGCCAGCACCTCACGGGCCTCGCCCGGCAGGTCGGGGCGGGTGGCCATGGCCAGTCCCAGGTTGACCGCGAGCGAGACCAGCCGCTGCTGGGCGCCGTCGTGCAGGTCGCGCTCGATCCGGCGGCGCTCGGCATCGACCGCGTCGATCAGGTCGGTACGGCTGCCCGCCAGGTACGCGACCCGCTCCTGGAGCCGATCGGCCCGGCTGGGTCCGAGCAGCGCCGCGGCGGAGCGCGACTCCGCCCGGGCCACCACCCCGGCGAGCCGGGGCAGGAGGGACAGCAGAAACAGGCCGAGCACGGTGTAGCACGGCATCAGCGTCGCCCAGCCGAACCAGTCGCGCCGCACCCCGGCCGGCAGCGCCCACACCCAGCCGTACCCGGTGGCGCCCGCCAGACCCGCCACCGCCGCCACCAGCACCAACAGCTCCGAGAAGGCCGCCAGCGGGCCCAGCAACAGGTGGTACCCGACCTGGCGCCAGGGGCGCGGCGAGGAGAGCCACCGCAGGGCCGTGGCCGGCGACCACCGCTGCGGCACGGGCGCCGAGCGACGGATGTCCACCCCGAGCAGCGCCCGGTGCCGGTACCGCTGAACTGCCGTCAGCACCGGGGTACCGCTCAGGACCAGGGCGGCAGACACCGGGAGCACGAACGCCCAGTTCCCCGTCCTGGCAGTGGTCGCCGCGCCCCAGGCCCACACGGGCACCAGCGCCAGGTGCACCGGGACACCCGTGGCCAGGAAGGCGGTGTCCCGCCGCGCCCGCCGTGCCAGGCGCCCCAACCGGGGTGGAATCGTCATGGCTCGACGTTAGAGCACCTCGACACGGGCCTGCCATGGATCTTGTATCCGCATCCATGGTGAACCCAGTACCACCACGCCGGGGCCGGGCCTCCACCGGGAACGGACTCAGCGCCTCTCAGAGGCGGCGGAACATCACGTGCTGGCCGACGTAACCGTGCTCGGGGTGGTCGAAGACGCCGGGGACGGTTCCTACGACCTCGAAGCCGAGGGACTTCCAGAGGTGGACCGCCGGTTCGTTCGTCTCGACCACGGCGTTGAACTGGATGCCCCGGAAGCCCTGCTCGCGGTGCCACTCGACGACGTACTCACCAAGCGCGCGGCCGACGCCCCGGCCCTGGTGGGCGGGGTCGACCAGGAACGAGGCGGTGCCGATGTGGGAGCCGCGGCCGGGCTTGTTGGGGCCCATCTTGGCGGAACCAACGATGCGGCCGTCCAGGACGGCCACGACCGTGCGGCCCGGGGGCTGCTCCATCCACCAGGGCTCGGCCTCGTCAAGGCTCTGCCCCTCGGGAAAGGCGTACGTCCGGCCCTCGGCCATGATCGCGGAATAGAACGGGTAGATGCTCGGCCAGTCCTCGTCCGAGGCGGTGCGGATGTCCATTCGGGACACCCTACGGCGGGCGTGCGCCCTCGGAACAGTGCCGGGCGCACAGCGAGCAGAGCGCCGGACGGTCGCGCACTAGCGTCGTCGTTGTAGCGCCCCGGGGAACCGGAGAGCGCGTGACGCACCGTCAATTCCCTGTATCGAAAAGGAAAGAACCATGGTCGACCTCGCCTCGGTCCACGCCGCCCCGAGCCCGGACCTGCTCACCCCCGACAACGCGATGATGCTGTTCGTCGACCACCAGCCGCAGATGTTCTTCGGCACCGGCAGCGGCGACCGCACCGCGATCATCAACTCCACCGTCGGCCTGGCCAAGGCCGCCAAGATCTTCGACGTCCCGGTGGTCCTGTCCACCGTCGCCGCCGAGTCCTTCTCGGGCCCGATCCTCCCGCAGCTGCGCGCGGTCTTCCCGGACCAGGAGGTCATCGACCGCACCTCCATGAACGCCTGGGAGGACGAGGCGCTGGTCGAGGCGGTCAAGGCCACCGGCCGCAAGAAGATCATCCTGTCCGGCCTGTGGACCGAGGTCTGCCTGGTCCTTCCCGCGCTCTCCGCGCTGGACCAGGGCTACGAGGTCTACGTCGTCGCCGACGCCTCGGGCGGCGTCAGCCCGCTGGCCCACGAGCACGCCCTGCAGCGGATGACCGCCGCCGGCGCCGTGCCGGTCACCTGGGTGCAGGTGCTGCTGGAGCTCCAGCGCGACTGGGCCCGCAGCGAGACCTACGTCGCCGTGACCGACCTGGTCAAGGAGCACGCGGGCGCCTACGGCCTCGGCGTCTTCTACGCCCAGTCGATGATCGACCCGCACGCCGCCGGCTGACCGGCCGGATCACCGCCGCTCCCCCTGACCGGGCCCTGCCGCAGCTCTGCGGCAGGGCCCGGTCAACCCCCTCTGACCTCTGAACAAAGGACCTCACCATGCCGTTCATCACCGTCGGCCAGGAGAACACCGCCCCCATCGAGCTCTACTACGAGGACCACGGCACCGGGCAGCCGGTCGTCCTGATCCACGGCTTCCCGCTGAACGGCGCCTCCTGGGAGCGGCAGAGCGCCGCCCTGCTCGACGCCGGCTACCGGGTCATCACCTACGACCGCCGCGGCTTCGGCCGCTCCTCGCAGCCGACCACCGGCTACGACTACGACACCTTCACCGCCGACCTGCACACCGTCCTGGAGACCCTGGACGTCCGGGACGCCGTGCTGGTCGGCTTCTCGATGGGCACCGGCGAGACCGCCCGCTACGTCGCGAAGTACGGCACCGAGCGCATCGCCAAGGTCGCCTTCCTCGCCTCGCTGGAGCCCTGGCTGCTGAAGAACGACGAGAACCCGGAGGGCGCCGCCCCGCAGGAGTTCTTCGACGGCGTGGTCGCCGCCGTGAAGGCCGACCGGTTCGCCTTCTACACGAACTTCTTCAACGACTTCTACAACCTGGACGAGAACCTCGGCAGCCGGATCAGCGAGGAGGCCGTCCGCAACAGCTGGAACGTCGCGGCGGGCGGCGGCGCCTTCGCCGCCTCGGCCGCGCCGACCACCTGGTACACCGACTTCCGCGCCGATGTCGCCCGCATCGACGTGCCGGCGCTGATCCTGCACGGCACCGGCGACCGCACCCTGCCGATCGACAGCACCGCGCGCCAGTTCCACAAGGCGCTGCCCGCCGCCGACTACGTGGAGATCGAGGGCGCGCCGCACGGCCTGCTCTGGACCCACGCCGAGGAGGTCAACGCCGCGCTGCTGGCCTTCCTCGCCAAGTAGCCGGTCCGGCCGAGATCCCGTCCGCGCCCGGCCCCCGTGCACAACGGGGGCCGGGCGCGGCAGCGTCCGGGGGGCTCAGGCAGTCGGCCTGGTGGCGTCGTGGATGAACTCCGCGACCGCCGACGGCCGGGAGACGGCCACGGCGTGCGAGGCGTCGGGCAGTTCCAGCGTGGTGGCGCCGGCCCGCCGGGCCGTGAAGCGCTGGACCGGCGGCGGCAGGGCCCGGTCGGCGCCGGTCACCAGGGCCCAGGCCGGCTTGACCTGCCAGGCCGCCGCGGTGGGCGCGTCGGTGAGCACCCGTTCGGCGACGGGCCGCTGCAGCGCGGCGAGCACCCCCGCCAGCTCCGGGTCGACGTCGCCCGCGACGAACGGTCCGAAGCAGTCCCCGGGCACCGAGAGTTCGGTCGCCCGCGCGGCGCCGGTGCCGTCCGTGCCGTCCGTGGCGTACGAGGTGCGGCGCAGCCGGGAGATCAGCGGCGAGGGGGCGAAGCGGCCCGCGAGCGCCTGGTAGCTCTCCCCCACCTCGGGCAGGTAGGCGGAGACGTAGACGAGCGCGACGACGTTGGGGGCGGTCCCGGCCTCGGTGATCACGGCGCCGCCGTAGGCGTGGCCGGCCAGCACCACGGGACCCTCGACGGCGGCGAGCACGGAGGTCAGGTAGCCGGCGTCGTGGGCGAGTCCGCGCAGCGGGTTGGCGGCGGCGAGCACGGTCAGGCCGCGGCGCTGGAGTTCGGCGACGACGCCGACCCAGGTGGTCGCGTCGGAACAGCCGTCGTGGACGAGCACGACGGTGGGTCTGGTGGAGGGCATGGCGGGGGCGGGCCTTTCGCATGGCGACGGGCCGACGGGGTCCGCGCGGTCGACGCGCGGTCGACCGGCGGCCCCGCCGGCCGGCGGGCTGGGGGTGGAGGAGGTCAGGAGGCCTGCTGCCGGGCGTCGGCGCGCGCGGCGTAGGCCTGCCACTCGCGCGGCGAGACGCCGTAGGTCTCGCGGAACGCCCGGCTGAAGTGGGAGTGGCTGACGAAGCCCCAGCGGTGGGCGACGGCGGAGACGCTGGTCTGCCGGCGCGAGGGCCGTTCCAGCTCCCGGCGGCAGGCGTCCAGGCGCCGCCGGCGCACCCACTGGCCGACGGTCGTGCCGTCCTGCTGGAAGAGCTTGTGCAGGTAGCGCACCGAGATGTGCTGCGAGCGGGCGATCGACTCGGGCGAGAGCTCCGGGTCGGCGAGGTTCTCCTCGATGTGGTCGCGAATGCGTGCCAGGATCCCGGCCGCGGCGGTCGGCTGCTCCGGGTCGACCCGTTCGAGCAGTTCGGTCACCAGGATGGCGACGATGTCGGAGACGCTGCGCGCGAGGTGGTTGCCGGGCCGGGCGTGGTGGGATCGGCTCTGGGCGGCGAGGGTGCGCAGGAACTGGGAGGCGAGCGAGCCGATGCCCTCGTCCCCCCGGGCCAGCAGCCCGCCGGTGCGCCGGACGTCGCCGTGCCGGACGCCCAGGTAGAAGCAGGGGACGCGGAAGCGGACCATCCGGCACCCGGGGTCGGACAGCAGGCCCGCCGGGTGCGGGGTGGTGCCGATCAGGAGGTCGCCGGGTTCCAGGGCGGTGCTGGCGCCGTCGCGGCGCACCGAGGCCGGGCCGTGCAGGTGCAGGGCGACGTAGAGGCAGTCCTCGGGGTCGGCGCCGGGCGGCGGCGCGAGGACGTCGATGCACCCGGCGCCGCCGTCGTGGGCGGCCTGGCCGGGCTGGTGGTGCGCGGTTTCGGGCATGGGTGAGGGACCCGACTGGATCACGGGAGGCTCCGACCGGTTCGTGTGGCTCAGTGGCTCAGGGCGGATGGGTGGTCAGGGTGACGCGCCGCCTGCCGCTCGGTCGCGGGGCGCGGGGAGAGGGGCGCGGCGCGGGCGAGGGTTCGGGCGCGGGAGGTGCTCAGGGGGAGGAACGTGTCCACGACGGCGTCGAGCGCGCCGGGGTTCTCCGGAAGGGGGACGTGCGAGGAGGCGGGTTCGCATCCGTTCGTGTCGGCGGGCATGGCTGAGGGATCGGCTCCCGGCGGGTCGCCGGGCATGAGCGGCAGCTCGTAGTGACGATTCTCGCCGCCCGCACGCCCCGCTGACCACCGACCGGCGTAGGGATTGCCCGACGGGGCTTCATCGCTCTGTAGCAACCCGGCGTCCTCGTTCTGTAGCAAGCGGTCACCGGTGACGCCGCAGGTCAGGACGGTTGCCCGGCGGGGGCGCGGAGCAGGTCCCACAGGCGCAGCCCCATGTGCAGGACCAGCCGGTGCCCGCCGTCGTCGAGGTCCAGGCCGGTGATCTCCTGGATCTGCCGCAGCCGGTAGTAGAGGGAGGTGCGGTGGACCTCCAGGATCTCCGCCGTCCTCGGCACCGAGCCGGCGTTCTCCAGGAAGCAGCGCAGGGTCTCCTCCAGGCGGGCGTGGGCGCCGCCGTCCAGCAGCCGGCGCAGCGGTTTGGGGAGGAGGGACTCGTTGAGCGCGCTGTCGGGCAGCTGGAGGAGCACGGCGTGCTCGCCGAGCCGCTCCCAGTCCCCGACGCCGCCCAGCCCGGGCAGCCGGCGGGCGGCGCGCACGGCCACCCGGGCCTGGTCGTGGGAGGTCCAGGCGTCGGCGAGGTCCGCCTGGCGCCCGCCGACGCCCACCACCGTCGTCGCGCCCCGGTCCAGGAAGGTCTCCAGCGAGCGGACGATGCCGCGGGACTGCGGCTCCAGGTCCTCCGCGGCCGGCTCACGGTCGAAGACCTGGACCAGGACGGCCCGGTCCTGCTCGATCGCCGCCAGGCCGTGGGCCGTGCGGGTCCGCCGGAAGGGCTCCAGGGCGCCGCGCAGCGCCACCGCGACCTGACCGGAGGGCCCGCGCAGTCCGGAGACGGCCACGCCGGTCACCACCACGTGCGGGCCGGCGGGCAGCAGGCCGTCGTCCAGCAGCTGCCGGCGCGCCGCGCCGCGCCGCGCCGCATCCGGGCCGACCAGCCGGTTCACCAGGTCGCGGGTCCGCTCCTCGTCGCTGTCGGAGGCCAGGTGTTCGGCGTACATCTCGGCGGCCACGGCGCGGGTGGCCCGGGCGATGGCCGCGGTCTCGGCCTCGGTGAGGTCCCCTTCCTCCGCCACCACCATGAGGATGCCGAGCATGTGGCCGCGTTCGAGGACGGGGACGCAGTAGCGCGGCCGCAGGCCCAGGTCGTCGCGGCCGTCCAGGTAGCCCGGTCTCGTCCACTGCGCCACGCCCTGGGAGAGCACGTAGCGGATGGTCTCGTCGTCCGCGATGCCCTGGAGCAGCGTGCCCACCCGCACCCGGTCCTCGTCGCCGAAGTGACGGCTGGTGCAGATCATCCGCACCAGCGGGTCGTCGATGACGACGGAGCGTCCCAGCTCCTCGGCCAGGCCGTCGACCAACGACTGCAGCGCCTCGCCGGCCGGCCGCGCGCGCCGGATCCACCTCTTCATGATCAGTTACCTCCCGGCCGCATTCATACAAGAGGCGAAACCGGATGGACAAACCTTCAACAAACTGAGAAAGCACCCGCTCAGTGCCCGGAAGAGCGGTGGCTACCGGGCGGTACGCCCGCGTCCCATCCCGGTGCGCCGGGCGGATGGTGCGCGGATCGTCATGCCGCGGTGCACCGCCGGAACATCTCCCCCGGCACCGCCTCCTAGCGTGGGCGGTGATCCGCCTCTCCCCTGTCCGTCGGCAGCTCCCAGGGCCCGAGGCGAGAGCAGCGCGCCGCCGCCGGCCTCCGGCGGACGGCCCTCTTCGCCCCGCACACCCGCATCGGCGCCGCACCCGGCCCGACCCCGACCCAGGAGGACCCATGTCCGCGCCCCACCCGCTCCCCAGCCCGCAGCCCTGCCCGGAGCCGTGCCCGGAGACCGCCGGCACCGACGTCGTGCTCGACGCGCGGATCGTGCTCGGCGAGAACCAGTCCCTCGGCATCCCCGTGCGCTTCGCCTACCGGCGCGACGACCCGTTCGCGGTCGCCCTCGTGTTCCTCGGCGCCGCCGCCGAGGCCGGCACCTGGCAGTTCTCCCGCGACCTGCTGTGGGAGGGGCTGCAGCGGCCCGTCGGCGCCGGTGACGTGCGGATCTGGCCGCCCTGCACCTGCCACGGGCGCTCCTCGCTGCGGATCATGCTCCAGGGGCAGGACGGCTCCGTGCTCGTCGACCTGCCGGCCCGGCAGCTGCGGCGCTGGCTGCGCCGGGAGAGCTTCGCGCTGGTCCCCCGGGGCACCGAGGGCGCCCTGATCGACTGGGACGCCGAGCTGGACGGGCTGACGTGCTGACGGGCCGACCACCACGACTGCGGACCCCGCTCACCCGCGCGCCAGCTCCTCCGCCGCCGCGTCGGCGATCAGCTCGGGAGCCTGCCCGACGAACAGCGTGGCGCCGTGCTCGTCCGGTTCGAGCGGTTCCAGGGTGGCGAGCTGCGAGTCGAGCAGCGACCCGGGCATGAAGTGGCCCGACCGGTGCCCGATCCGTTCGGCCAGCAGGTCGTGGCCGGCCGTCAGGTGCAGGAAGAACGCGCCGGGGCAGGCCGCGCGCAGGATGTCCCGGTAGTGCCGCTTCAGCGCGGAGCAGGCGATCACGCAGCCGGTGCCCGCCGCGTCGCGCTCGTGCAGCCAGCGGCCGACGGACTCCAGCCAGGGCCGGCGCACCGCGTCGTCGAGCGGGACACCGGCCGCCATCCGGGCGATGTCGGCCGGCCGGTGGAAGTCGTCCGCGTCCGCGAAGGGGACGTCCAGCCGGCCGGCGAGCAGCCGGGCCACCGTGGTCTTGCCGGTGCCGGAGACCCCGACGACCACGACGCACGGGGCGCGCCGCTCGCCGCCGGGGGCCGTCGAGGTGTCCTCCTCCATCGCGTCGCGCCTACGGGAACCGCGGGGCCGGCCCCTGCGAGCCGGCCGCGTACTCCTCCAGCGGCACCAGGTCCCGCTCCCAGGCGGACAGCACCGGTTCGAGGACCCGCCACGCCTCCTCGGCCTCGTCGCCGCGGATGGACAGCGCCGGGTCGCCGGTCAGGACGTCCAGCAGGAGCCGGCCGTAGGCGGGCAGCTCCGGCGGGTCCATCCGCGCGGTCAGCGACAGCGGGGCGAGCTCCTGGGCCCGGGTGCCGATGCCGGTCAGGTCGAGGGCCAGCCCCTCGGGTTCCAGCGCGAAGCGGAGCACATTGGGCGCGGCCTCGCCGCCCTGGCCGAACGGCAGGTGGGGCACCGGGCGGAAGCGCACCGCGACCTCCTTGCGGTCGGTGCCGAGCGCCTTGCCGCTGCGCAGCCGGAACCTGGTGCCGGCCCAGCGCCAGCTGTTCAGTTCGAGTTCCACCTCGGCGAAGGTCTCGGTGCGGCGCCCGGGGTCGACGCCCTCCTCGTCCACGTACGCGGGGACGGCGCGGTCGCCGATCCTCCCCGGCAGGTAGCGGGCGCGGCGGGTGCGGTGCAGCACGTCGTTCCCGGTCAGCGGCCGCACGGAGCGCAGGACGTCCACCTTGCGGTCGCGCAGGTCGCGCTCGCCGAGGGTGATCGGCGGTTCCATGGCCACCAGGCAGAGCAGTTGCAGCAGGTGGTTCTGGATCATGTCCTTGAGCGCACCGACGTGGTCGTAGTAGCCGGCCCGGCCCTCCAGGGCGAGGGTCTCGTCCCAGACGATGTCGATCTCGGCGATGTGGGTGCTGTTCCAGATCGGCTCCAGCACGCGGTTGGCCAGCCGGCTGCCGAGCACGTTCTGGACGGTCGTCATGGCGAGGAAGTGGTCGACCCGGAACACCGCCCGCTCCGGCACGAGTTCGGCCAGCAGCCGGTTCAGCTCCTCGGCGCCGGCGAGGTCCTCGCCGAAGGGCTTCTCCAGCACGATCCGGCTGCCGGGCGGCAGGCCGGCCCGGTGCAGGGCGGTGACCGCGGCGGGGAACAGCGCCGGGGGCAGCGCGAGGTAGACGGCGACCGGCCCGTCCCCGGCGACGACCGGGGCGACGTCCCCGGGGCTGGTGACGTCGGCCCGCAGGTAGCGGGCCGAGGCGGCGACCTCCGCCTTGGCGCCGGCCGGGCAGTCCTCGCCGTGGCGGTCGAGCTGGGCGGCGACCCACTCCCGGTACCGCTCGGTGGACCAGTCCTCCCGGCTCGCCCCGGTCAGGCTCAGCCGCTCGCCGAGGTGCCCGCCCGCCCGCAGCGCCGCCAGCGCCGGCAGCAGGAAGCGCGCGGTCAGGTCGCCGGTCGCGCCGAAGACGGCGAGCCGCTCGATCATCGCCGCGCCCCCGCCCGCGCGCGGGCCAGGTTCACGCCGCTGGCGGCGATCCCGATGTGGCTGAACGCCTGGGGGAAGTTGCCCATGAACTCTCCTGTGGACGGGTTGATCTGCTCCGACATCAGCCCCAGCGGGCTCGCCCGCGAGCACAGCGAGGCGTACAGCTCCTCGGCCTCCTCCGTCCGGCCCTGGCCGATGAGGTTGTCGACCAGCCAGAAGCTGCACAGCACGAACGCGCCCTCGTCGCCGGCCAGACCGTCCGGGGACTCCTCGTGCAGGTAGCGGTGGAGCAGCCCGCCGCCGGCCGACAGCCGCTCGGCGACGGCGGTGGCGGTGGCCACCATCCGCGGGTGGTCGATCGGCACCACGTGGCGCAGCGGGAGCGCGAGCAGGCTGGCGTCCAGCACGCCGCCGCCGTCCAGGTGGGCGCTGAGGGTCCTGGCGTCCTCGTCCCAGGACTGCTCCAGGATCAGCGCGCGCAGGTGGTCGGCGGAGGCGCGCCAGCGGGCGGTGCGGATCGGCAGGCCGAGCCGGTCGCCGATCTGGGCGGCGCGGTCCAGGGCGACCTGGCAGAGCCCGGCCGAGTAGGTGAACACCCGGCCCTCGCTGCGCACCTCCCAGATGCCCTGGTCCGGCTGGCGCCAGGCCTGCTCGGCGGCGTCGGCGAGGCCGGCCAGGCCGGCCCACAGGGCGGGCTGGATCTCGCCGCCGGCGCGCAGCCACTGGTCGGCGCAGTCCAGGATCTCGCCGTAGACGTCGTGCTGGCGCTGGTCGGCGGCGCCGTTGCCCCAGCGGACGGGGGCGGAGCGCTGGTAGCCCTCCAGTTCGCCGTCCTCGACCTCGTCCGGCACCGGGCCGCCGCGCAGGTCGTACATGATGCGCGGGTGCCCGCTGTCCTCGAAGGCGTCGAGCACCCAGCCGAGGAAGGCGTCGGCCTCGCCGCGGAAGCCGATCCGGCGCAGCGCGAAGACGGCGAACGCGGCGTCGCGGATCCAGGCGTAGCGGTAGTCCCAGTTGCGGATGCCGCCGATCGGCGCGGGCAGCGAGGAGGTGGGCGCGGCGACCAGCGAGCCGTTGGCCCAGTCGTCGCACAGCTTCAGGGTGATCGCGGCGCGCCGGACCAGCGCCTCCTGGGGGCCGGCGTAGTCGAAGTGGCGCATCCAGCGGCGCCAGGCGTCGGCGGTGCCGGTCAGCATGGCGTCGGTGTCGACCCGGTGGTGGCGGTGGAAGCGGCCCCAGGAGAGCACCAGGTCGAGCCGGTCACCGCGGCGCAGGTCGTGGGTGCTGTGCAGGCCGTCGAGGGGGCGGTTGGAGCGCAGGTGGAGCCGCAGGCCCGGGCGCCGGTTCGGGCGCACCTCCAGTCCGCTGAACAGCGCCCTGGCCCGGGCGCCGCCGCGCGGCTCCAGTTCCGTCCGCAGGCGGACGTGGCCGTCCAGCACCACGGCGGAGCGCACGAGTTCGGCGCGGTCGGCGGGGGCGTTGTCGGTGAGGTCGGCGCCCGAGCGCAGGGCCAGCGCGTCGGTGAGGCGCACCAGGCCGGTGCGCGAGCGCAGTTCGGTGACCAGGACGCCGGTGTCCGGCTCGTAGCGCTGCCGCGCCTCGACGAGGTCCTCCGGTGTGACGGTGAAGTGCCCGCCCCGGGCGTGGTCCAGCAGGGCGCAGAACAGGGGTTCGGCATCGAACCGGGGCAGGCAGAGCCACGGGACGGAGCCGTCCAGGCCGACCAGGGCGGCGGTGGTGCCGTCGCCGATGAGGCCGAGGTCCTCCAGCGGCAGGTAGCCCTGCCGCCGGCGGACCGGCCGGAAGGGGGGATCGGGGTCGTGCATGCCGTCTCGCTTCCGCAGCGCCGGGAGGAGGAGAGGGAGCGCGGACGGGCCGTCCGCGCGGGGCGGTCAGAAGGCGATGAGCACCTTGACCGCGTCCTCCAGCTTCTTGTCCGCGACCTCGAAGGCCCGTTCCATGTCGTCGAAGCGGAACTCGTGGGTCGTCAGGTGCGTGGGGTCCAGGCGCTTGGTCTCCAGGATCCGCAGCAGCCGCTCCATCCGCAGCCTGCCGCCGGGGCACAGCCCGCTGGCGATGGTCTTGTCGGCCATGCCGACGCCCCATTCGACGCGCGGGATGCCGACGGTCTCGCCCTCGCCGAAGTAGCCGGTGTTGGAGATGGTGCCGCCGGGCTTGGTGATCTTGACGGCGGTCCGGAAGGTGGCGTCCGCGCCGAGGGCCTCGACCGCGGTGTCCACGCCCTGGCCGCCGGTCAGTTCGAGGACGCGCTCGACGACGTCCTCCTTGGTGAAGTCCACGATCTCGTCCGCGCCGTACATCCGGGCGAGCTTCTGCCGGCTGGGCACCGACTCGACGCCGATGACCAGGCCGGCGCCGCGCAGCCTGGCCCCGGCGGTCACCATCAGGCCGACCGGGCCCTGCGCCAGGACGGCGACGGTGCCGCCCATCGGGATGTTGCCGTGCTCGGCGCCCATGAACCCGGTGGAGATCATGTCGGCGCAGTAGACGGCGGCCTCGTCGGGGATGTCGTCCGGGATCCGCGCGAGGTTGGCGTCGGCCTCGTTGACGTGGAAGAACTCGGCGAAGACGCCGTCCTTGAGGTTCGCGAACTTGAAGCCGCCGAGCGGGGCGCCGGACTGCGAGGGGTAGCCGTTCTGCGAGGCCAGGTCGCCCCAGTCGGGCGTGATGGCGCCGGCCAGCACGCGGTCGCCGGGCCGGAAGTCCTTCACCTCGCCGCCGACGGCCTCCACCACGCCGACCGCCTCGTGGCCGAGGGTGAGGTCGGTGCGGGGGCCGATGCCGCCCCTGACGGTGTGCGAGTCGGAGGTGCAGATCAGCGCCCGGGTGGTGCGCACCAGGGCGTCGCCCGGGCCGAGCTGCGGCATGGGCTTCTCCAGGAACCCCACCCGTCCGATCTCCTTCATCACGAAGGCCTTCACTTCTCCGTCCCTCCTGCTGGGGCGGGCCGTCGGGCGGCCGCCCGGCCGCCGGTCCCACCGCCTCCCACCGTCGCCGCTACCGTGCCGCCGCGCGACCCGGCCGCCGGGCCGGCGGTGCGTTCCGGTGAAAGCGCCGCGTTCCGGTGAATCCGGCGGGCCGTCCCGCCGCGGCCGTCTCCCGCGTCTCCCGGCGCGGCGGGGCGGCCTGCTAGCGTCGAGGCGCTTCGACGAAGCGCTGTGCGGCGGACGAGGAACGACGGAGGGTGCTGTGGAGGACAAGGGCGCGGGGCGGGCCTTCATCGGCTCGTTCACCTCGGCGGGCGGGCGCGGGATCGTGGTGGCGGCGGTGGACCCGCGCACGGGGGCACTGACCGAGACCGGCACCGTCGACGCCGTCCCCAACCCGTCCTACCTCGCCCTCGGGCACGCGGAGGGCGGCCCGGTGCTGTACTCCGTCTCGGAGACGCTGCCGGGGGCGGTCGCCGCCTACGGCCTCGCCGGACCGCTGCCCCGTCCGCTCGGCGCGCCCGTCCCGGTGCACGGGGACGAGCCCACCTACCTGGCCCTCGCCCAGGGCCACCTGCTGACCGCCAACTACGGCTCCGGCAGCGTCACCGTGCTGCCGCTCGCCGCCGACGGCGTCCCGCAGGCCCCGAGCGGCGTGCTGCCGAACGAGGGCAGCGGGCCGCACCGCGAGCGCCAGCAGGCCCCGCACGCCCACCAGGTGCTGCCCGACCCGTCCGGCCGCTGGGTGCTCGGCGTCGACCTCGGCACCGACGCGGTGCGGATCTGCGCCCTGGACCCGGCGACGGGGGAGCTGACGCCGCGGCACGAGACGGCGCTGCCGCCCGGCACCGGCCCTCGGCACCTGGCCTTCCACCCCTCCGGGCGCCACGCGTACGTGCTCGGCGAACTGCGTCCGACGGTGACCGTCTGCCGCTGGGACGCCGCGGCCGGGGTGCTGGAGCCGGTGGGCGAGGTGCCGCTGTTCCCCGACGGCCCCGAGGTCCCGGTCCTGCCGTCGGCCCCGGTGGTCTCGCACGACGGCCGGCACCTGTGGGTGGCGGTGCGCGGCACCGACACCATCGCGGTGTTCGCGCTGGACGCGGGCGGCGAGGGGCTGCGGCCGGTGGGCTCGGTGCCGTGCGGCGGCGCGTGGCCGCGCGACCTGGTGCTGGACCCGTCGGGCAGCCGCCTCTACGCGGCCAACGAGCGCTCGGGGGACGTCACCTGGTTCGAGCTGGACGGCGAGAGCGGCCTGCCCCGGCGGGCGGGCTCGCTGCCCGTTCCGGCGGCGTCCACCGTCCTGTTCGGCTGAGCGTTCCGCCCATCGCTCTCCGTCACCGTCCGTCCGCCGTCACGGCCCGCCGTCACGGCCCGCCGTCGCGGAACACCAGGACCGGGCAGGTGGCGTGCCGGGTGCAGTGCTGGGCCACCGAGCCCAGCAGCATCCCGGCGAAGCCGCCGAGCCCCCGGCTGCCGACCACCAGCAGGGACGCCCCCCGGGAGGCCTCGATCAGCGCGCCGGACGGGGAGCCGTAGCGCGCCTCGACCCGCACCTCCACCGGCGGCCGGGGTCCGACTGCCTGCTCCACGGCCCTGGCGGCCTCCCGGCGGGCCTTGCCCTCCAGCTCCGCCTCGTCGGTGCTGTCCGGCGGGAACCAGCCGCGCGCGCCGTGGAACGTCGGGTACTCCCAGGCGATCACCGCCTCCACCACGCCGCCGGTGAGCTCCGCCTGCCGCACCGCCCAGCGCAGCGCCTGCTTCGACGGCTCCGAGCCGTCCACGCCGACCACGATCCGGCCGGTCTCCTCGCCCTGCTCCGCCATGCCTCCTCCTCGCCTCGACGCCCCCACGCCCACCTTCCACCCCCACCCTCCCGCCGGCCACCGCGCCCGCGCGGCCCGGCGGACCCGGCCGGGGAGCGCCGTCGCGCCCGAACGGGTCCGTCCGCCGCGCGACCGCCCGGCCCCGGCGGCGATCCTGGAGCCGATGTCCGGGGCACGGCACCCGCCAGCCCCGGCACGACCAGGCAGGACCAGGCAGGACCAGGCAGGACCAGGCAGGCAGGAGGCACCGGCCATGGAGGCGTCCGCACAGATCGGCGTCACGGGACTCGCGGTGATGGGCCGCAACCTGGCGCGCAACCTCGCCCGCAACGGCTACACGGTCGCGGTGCACAACCGCACCCCGGCGCGGACCGACGCCCTGATCGAGGAGTTCGGCCACGAGGGCGCGTTCGTCCCGGCGCGCTCCCCGCAGGAGTTCGTGGCCGCGCTGGAGCGCCCGCGCCGGCTGCTGGTCATGGTGAAGGCCGGCCGGCCCACCGACGAGGTGATCGAGGAGTTCGCCCCGCTGCTGGAGCCCGGCGACATGATCATCGACGGCGGCAACGCGCACTTCGCGGACACCCGCCGCCGCGAGCGGGCCCTGCGCGAGCGCGGCCTGCACTTCGTCGGGACCGGCGTCTCCGGCGGCGAGGAGGGCGCGCTGCACGGCCCGTCGATCATGCCCGGCGGCTCGGCCGAGTCCTACACCGTCCTCGGCCCCATGCTGGAGCGGATCAGCGCCCAGGTCGACGGCGAGCCGTGCTGCACCCACATCGGCACCGACGGGGCCGGTCACTTCGTGAAGATGGTGCACAACGGCATCGAGTACGCCGACATGCAGCTCATCGCCGAGTCCTACCACCTGCTGCGGGAGGTCGGCGGGTACGCCCCCGCCGAGATCGCCGAGATCTTCCGGCAGTGGAACCGGGGGCGGCTGGACTCCTACCTCATCGGGATCACCGCCGAGGTCCTCGCCCACACCGACGCCGCCACCGGCCGGCCCTTCGTCGACGTCGTCCGGGACGCCGCCGAGCAGAAGGGCACCGGACGCTGGACCGTGCAGACCGCCCTCGACCTCGGCTCCCCGGTCACCGCCATCGCCCAGGCCACCTTCGCCCGGGTCGCCTCCTCCCGGGCCGAACTGCGCGCCGTCTACCGGCCGCTGACCGCGGAGAGCCCGGAGGTGATCCCGCACGAGCTCGGGCACGGCGTCCTGGACATCGAGCTGGCCCTGTACGCCTCGAAGATCATCGCCTACGACCAGGGCTGGACCATGATCCGCGACGCCGCCGCCGAGTACGGCTGGGACATCGACCTCGGCGGGGTGGCGAAGATCTGGCGCGGCGGCTGCATCATCCGGGCGGCCTTCCTCGACCGCATCCGCGCCGCCCACGCCGCCGACCCCGGGCTGGTCAGCCTGCTGGCCGAGGAGCGGTTCGCCGCCGAGATCGCCGAGGCCCTGCCGTCCTGGCGCTCGGTCGTCGCCACCGCCGCCCTCCGCGGAATCCCGGTGCCGGCCATCTCCGCCGCGCTCGCGTACTTCGACACGCTGCGCAGCCCGCACCTGCCCGCCGCCCTGATCCAGGGGCAGCGCGACTTCTTCGGCGCCCACACCTACCACCGCACCGACCGCGAGGGCGGCTTCCACACCCACTGGGCCGAGCCCGGCCGCCCCGAGACCCGCACCGACAGCTGACCGGCGGGGTGACGGGGTGACCGGCGATCCACCGGTCATTTGGCAGAAGCGGCGGCACGGCCCGGCGGGTGAGGCTGGTGCCCATGATGTACTCCACCGAACCGCTCTCGCCCGCCGAGCGTGCGGAGTTCTGGCACGACGCCGTCGCGCGGACGTTCATCCCGCTGGAGACCAGGCTCCTCGAAGCGGAACCCCGTGCCGGCGTCCTCAGCAGCGACCGGCTGGGTGTCCTCCAGATCACCCGGGCGACGGCCGGACCGCAGGTGAACCTGCGCAACCGGCGGGCCGTCGCGGCCGGCGGTGAGGGGTGGATCACCGTCGCCATGCACCACCGGGGCCGCGGCAAGCTCGTCCAGGACGGCAAGGAGGTCGTGGTCGGGCCCGGCGAGTTCACCCTGTCCGACTCCAGCCGCCTCTTCACCAAGGTGCTGCCGGAGCCCTTCGACCTGACCACGTTCCACCTGCCGCGCGCCGCCCTGCCCGTCCACGACGACGAGCTCCGGGCCGCCGTCGCCACCCCGTTCAGCATCGGGGCCGGCACCACCGGGCTGGTCGCCTCGTACCTGCGCAAGCTGGCCGGCGGAGCCGCCGATCTCGACCCGTACACCGGCGGCCGGCTCGCCGAGACCGCCGTCGACCTGCTCGCCGTACTCGTCCGGGAGCGCAGCGGCAGCCTGCGCCCGGCCCCGCCGGAGGCCACCCTGGCGATGATCGCGCGGATCAAGGACTACGCGATCCGGCACCTCGGCGACCCGGAGCTCTCCCCCGAACGGATCGCGGCCGCGAACCACGTGTCGGTGCGGTACCTGCACAAGCTCTTCCAGAGCGAGGAGACCACCGTGGCCCGCTGGATCCAGCGCCGCCGGCTGGAGATGTGCGCGCGGGAGCTCGCACGGCGGCCCGCGGTGACGGTGTCCTCGGTCGCCCAGCGGTGGGGGTTCGTCAGCCCGGCCCACTTCAGCCGGGTCTTCCGCGCCGCGCACGGGGTCAGCCCGCGCGAGTGGAGGGTCACCCGGGCGGGGATCGCGGAGGCCGCCTGAGCCGGCCGGAGGGCGTCCGGCCGCCCGCTCCTCCCGACGGTCAGTCAGAAGTCACTGGCCCTCCCTTACGCTTCCCGGGAAGCGAAACAGGAGGTGGCCGTGAGGACAGCAGCCGACGAGAAGCGGGTACGGGACGCCGTCGACGGGCTTCTGGAGTCGGCCCGGACGACGGGGGTGGCCCTGGCCGTCACCGGCGCACCGGGCTCCGGGGTCAGCACGGTCCTGCACGAGGCGGCGGTCTCGGCCCGGCGGCGCGGGTTCCTGGTGATCGGGACCACCGCGCTCGCCGCCGACGCGGACACCCCGGGCGCGGTGGCGCGGGCGCTGCGCGACCGCCTCCTCCGGGCCCTGCGCCCGGTCACCTCGGCCACCCTCATCACTTCCGCCACCGCCACCGAGCTGTTCCGGCTGCTCGGCGACAGCCCGCAGCCGGTCCTGCTGAGCGTCGACGACGCGCGGTTCCTCGACGGGCCGTCCCGGCAGGCCCTGGCCGCCCTCGCCCGCGAGCTGCCCGCCGCACGCGCCGCCCTGCTGATCGGCGGGCCGGCGGTGGACGGTGTCACCGAGCTGGTGCTGTCCCCCGTCGACGAGGCCCACGCCGACCGCCGGCTCCGGCAGGCGGGCGTCCACGACGACGCCCTGCGCCGGCGGATCGTCCGGGACGCGGCCGGCAGCCCGCTCGCCCTGCGGGAACTGCCGTTGTCCTGGCGCGACGCCGGGGAGCCGGGCGACGAGCTGCTGCACCGCTTCCCGCCGCTGACCGAACGACTGGGCCGCTCCCTCGCCCCGGGCCTGGCCGACCTCCCGCCCGGCACCGCCACCGCCGTCCTGCTCGCCGCCGTCCAGCTCGGTGAGCAGGTCGCCGACGTCCTGGCGCCCGCGCGGGCGCTGACCGGGCACGCGATCGGCGTCGAGACCTTCGGCCCGGCCGTCGAGCGCGGACTGCTGCGGCTCGTCGACGGACGGATCCGCTTCCGGTCGGTCCTCACCCGCGCCGCCGTGCAGCAGCACGCGACCGCCCCCGCGCTGCTCGCCGCGCACGCCGCCCTCGCCCGGGCCGCGACCGACCCGTACCGGTCCGCCTGGCACGCCGCCCAGGGCAGCGTCGCCCCGGACGAACAGGTGGCCGACCCCCTCGAAGCCTCCGCCGCGGAGGCGCTGCGCCGCCGCGAGCCCGTCGAGGCGCTGCGCCGGCTGGAGCTCGCCGCCCGGCTCTCCCCGGCCCCGGCCGACCGGGCCCGCCGCCTGGTGCGCGCCGCCAACACCGCCTTCGAACTCGACCGGCCCGAACTCGCCGAGCACCTGCTCGACCGCGCCGACCGGCTCGGCCTCGACGAGGAGCAGCGGGCCCTCGCCGACACCACGCGGACCCGGTTCACCGCCCGGCCCGAGCGCGGTGCGCGGTCCCTGGGCGAGCGCTGCCGGCTGGTGTCCCGGCTGGCCCGGGCCGGCTTCCGCGAGGCCGCGCTGGAGGTGCTGGTCGGCGCCACCGAGGCGGCCGTCTGGGCCGACCCCGAACCGCACGCCCACCGGGCGGTGACCGACTGCCTCGCCGAACTCCCGGACCTCGATGACGATCCGCGCCAGCTCCTCGTCCAGGCGGTGGTCGCGCCGAACACGGCCCGGGCCCGGATCACCGCGCTGAGCGGCGACGGTCCGGGCGTTCCCGCCGACGCCGACCGGCTCAGGCTGCTCGGCGCCGCCGCCCTGACCGCGGGCGAACCCGGCCTGGCCGGGGACCTGCTCGCCCGCGCCGCCCGGCTGCTGCGGGCCGACGGCCGCACCGGCCTGCTCACCCAGGTCCAGGCGCAGCACGCGCAGGCGGCCCTCATCGTCGGGGACTGGGACGTCGCCCAGGCCGCGAACGAGGAGGCCCTCGCCCTCGCCGAGGCCGGCGGCCAGGTGCTCTGGTCGATCCGCTCCCGCGCCACCCGCGCGCTGCTGCGCGCCTACCGCGGCGACCTCACCGGCTCGGCCGAGGACATCGCCGCCGTCGAACGGATCGCCGCCGGCCGCCGGGTCGGCGCGGTGCTGGCCGTCCTGCGCCTCGCCCGCAGCGTCGCCCTCCTCGAATCGGACGATCCCGGCAGCGCGTACCAGACCCTGCGTCCCCTCTTCGAGGCCGGCTCCCCGTCCCACCACCTCAGCATCCAGCGCCGCACCCTCTACCATCTCGCCGAGGCCGCCGTGCGGGCCGGCCGGGCCGAGGAGGCGCGACGGCTGATCGCGGACTACGGCGACGGCCACGGGCTCCCGCTCTCCGCCGCCGTCAACCTCGCCCAGGCCAGGGCGCTGCTCGCCGAGGGCCCCGACGCCGAGCGGCACTTCGAGCACGCCCTGCGGATCACCCCCCGGTCGTGGCCGTGGCCGCGCGCCCGGGTCGAGCTCGCGTACGGCATGTGGCTGCGCCGCACCCGCCGTCCGAGCCGGGCCCGGCCGCTGCTGCGCGAGGCCGGCCACGCCTTCGAGGTGCTGGGCGCCACCGCCTGGCGGGAGATCACCGGCCGCGAACTGCGCGCCACCGGGGTCGACCAGGGCCGGCCGGGCGGCCCGCTCGCCGAACAGCTCTCCGCCCAGGAGCTGACGATCGCCCAGCTGGCCGCCGCCGGCCTGACCAACCGGGAGATCGGCGAACGGCTGCTGCTCTCCCCGCGCACCGTCGGCTGGCACCTGCACCGGGTGTTCCCCAAGCTCAACGTGACCTCGCGCACCCAGCTCGCCGCCCTCCTCGTCACCGCCGCCTGACGCCGCCCGCCGTACCCCCGGGCCGCCCGGCCCGTGCCCGCCGTCACCCCCGACCGGCTTTGGTACCGCTCTGACCTGGGGGTTACCTTGTTCCGGTGAACGGGCAGGGGCAGACGGGAGTGCGCTTCCAGGTCTTCGGCGAGCTACTGGTCCAGCGCGACGGCACGCCGCTGGAGGTGGGTCCGCCGCACCGGCACACCGTCCTCGCGGCGCTGCTGGTGGCCCGGGGCCGCACGCTGGGCACGTCCGAGCTGGTCGACCTCGTCTGGGGCGAGGACCCGCCGTCCACCGCCGTGAACCAGCTGCACCGCCACATCGGCAACCTGCGCCGCCTCCTGGAGCCCGACCTGCCCGCACGAGCGGGCGGCCGCTGGCTGTTCTCCGGCCCGTCCGGCTACCGCCTCGACACCTCGGCCGCCGCCGGGAACGACCTCGCGCTCCTCGGCGACCTGTCGGCGCGCGTCCGCGCCGGCGGCCCGGACGCGCCCGCCGCCCGGCGCGAGCTCGCGGAACTCCTCCGGCGGCCCCTGCTGGCCGGGCTGGACCCGGCCGCACTGGCCCGGCCGCACTTCGCGGCCGTGGAGCGGGCCAGGATCACCGCGGCGACGGAGGCGATGACCGCCGCCACCGCCGCCGGGGACGCCGCGTCCCTGCTGGCCGCCGTGCGCGAGGTCGCCCGGAACGCCCCCTTCGACGAGCCGCTGCACGCCGCGGTGATCTGCGCGCTGACCTCGCTCGGGCGGCGGGCCGAGGCCCTGTCCGTGTTCGACGCGGTCCGCCGCCGGCTCGCCGGGGAGCTGGGCGTCGGCCCGTCCGCCGTCCTCCGGGCCGCCCACCAGGAGGCGCTGCGCGAGCCGGACACCACCGCGCCCGCCGCACCGGCCGCACCCGCCGTGCCCGCACCGGCGCCGCCGCCCACCACCGGCCCCGACAACCTCCCGCTGCCGGTCGCCGGCTACACCGAACGCCCGGACATCACGGACGTGCTGACGAGCGCCCTGGACCGGCTCGGCGACCCGGCCGCGACCGTCGTGATCACCGCGCTGGCCGGGATGGGCGGGGTCGGCAAGACCGCCCTGGCCGTGCACTGGGCCCACCGGGTCGCCGAGCGCTTCCCCGACGGGCGGCTCTACCTCAACCTGCGCGGCTTCGACCCGGGCAGCCCGCCGCTGGATCCGGCCGAGGCGCTGACCATGCTGCTGGTCGCCCTGGGCGAGCCCACCGAGAACACCCACGAGGACCTGCCCCTGCGCGCCGCCCGCTTCCGTGCGGCGGTCGCCGGGCGCCGTCTCCTCCTGGTGCTCGACAACGCCCGCGACGCCGACCAGGTGCGCTGGCTGCTCCCCGGCTCCCCCGGCTGCCTGGCCCTGGTGACCAGCCGCAACCGGATGAGCTCGCTCGTCGTCCGCGACGGCGCCCTGGCCGTCCCCGTCGACCGGCTGTCCCCGGCGCAGGCCCGCGAACTGCTGGCCACCCGCCTCGGCCCGGACCGGCTCGCCGCCGAGCCCGAGGCGGTCGAGGCCGTCCTGGCGGCCTGCGGCGGACTGCCCCTCGCCCTGTCGATCGCCGCCGCCCGGGTGGCCCTCGGCCCCCGGCTGACCCTGACCGACGTCGCCGCCGAACTCGCCCCGGGCGGCGACCGGCTGGCCGCCCTCGGACTCGACGACCCGGACACCGACCTGCGCGCCGTCTTCGCCTGGTCCTACCAGGCGCTGGCCCCGGACGCCGCCCGGCTCTTCCGCCTCCTCGCCCTGCACCCCGGCCCGGAGATCTCCCTCGCCTCGGCCGCCAGCGCCGCCGGCCTCTCCCCCGACCGGGTCCGCGCGCTGGCCCGGGACCTGTGCGAGGCCAACATGCTCGCCGAGCACGCCCGGGACCGCTACGCCCTGCACGACCTGCTGCGCGCCTACGCCGCCGACCTGGCCGCCGAAGCCGACGACGACCGCCCCGCCGCCCTCGGCCGGCTGCTGGACCACTACGCGCACGCGGCGGCCGCCGCGAACGACGCGGTCTCCACCCGCCACGAACACGTCGCCCTGGAGCCGGCCCTGCCGGGCACCGTGGTGCCCGCCTTCGACGACCGGGCGGCCGGCATGGCCTGGTACGCGGCCGAGTACCGCACCATCCTCACCCTGCTGCGCTCGGTCGCCGGCGAGGAGCAGTTGCGCCGGATCTGGAGCGTCGCCTTCGCCTGCCGGCTCTACACCTCCCAGCAGGGCTGGGCGCGGGACGAGATCGAGATCCTGCACATCGCCCTCGGCGCACCCGCCCGTCTCGGCCCGCGCGACGAGGTCGTCATGGGCCGCCTCGGCCTGGCCCGGGTCTACGCCCAGAGCGGCCACCACGCCCGGGCCGATGCCCAACTCCTCACGCTCCTGGACGAGTTGCCGACCCTTCCGGACAAGCTCCAAGCGGCCGTCCAGCGCAGCACCGGCTGGGTCCGCGGCCGCCAGGGCCGCCACCGCGAAGCCCTCCGGCACGCCCAGCAGGCCCTCGCCCTCTACCGCGCCCTCGGCAGCGACGACCACAACGAGAACAACATCGCCCGGGAACTCAACGCGGTCGGCTGGTACCACACCCTGCTCGGCGAGCACGAGGAGGCGATCCGGCACTGCGAACAGGCCCTGCCCATCCTCCGGACCAACGGCAACCGCCGCGGCGAGGCGGCCACCTGGGACAGCATCGGCCACGCCCACCACCACCTGGGCCGCCACCACCGGGCCCTGGAGTGCTACGCGCAGGCCCTCGACGGCTACCGCGACGCCGCCGACGAGTACAACCAGACCGAGGTCCTCGACCACCTGGCCGACAGTCACCTCGCCCTCGGCCGGCACGCCGAGGCCCGCGCCGCCTGGCACCGCGCCGCCGACCTGCTCACCGCCCTCGGCCACCCCGACGCCGAGGCCCTCCGCGCCAAGGCGGCGGCCGTCCCCGACCGAGCGCCCTCCCGTCACCCGGACCGCCCGGCCGCCGAACACCTCCGACCCTAGCCGCCGCTCCACCCCGCCATTTGTCCCTCCGTGCACACCTCGGGGGGAGCGGCCGGATACGACGCACACCTACTGCCCGGTAGCCGGGCCGTTCCCCGGGATCCACCGGGGCGGTTCCCGTTCATCGAAAGCTTGACCTTCCGGATCGACGGCTTGTTACCTGTGCGGCCGGGAGACAACCGATCACCATGAACGGACGCACATGAGCACGACGCGCGAACTGACCACCAACGACGGAGTGCGCCTGGCCTACCGGGACAGCGGCGGCGAGGGCGTCCCGCTGGTCATGCTGCACGGCTGGGGACAGACGCAGGAGATGTTCCGTCACCAGGCCGAGGGGCTGGCCCCGGGCCGGCGCGTGATCACGGTGGACTTCCGGGGCCACGGCCGCTCGGACAAGCCCCGTCACGGCTACCGCGTCGCGCGGCTGGCCCACGACGTCCTCGAACTGGTCGACCACCTCGGCCTGGAGAGGTTCGACGCGCTGGGCTGGTCGATGGGCGCCTCCGTGTGGTGGAGCTTCACCGACCGGTACGGCACCGGCCGCATCCGCCGGTTCGTCGTCGTCGACCAGCCGGCCGCGGTGGCGGCGGTGCCCTGGACGGCGGAGGCGGAGCAGCGCGCGTCCGGCGCCATCTTCGACGTGGCGGGTCTGCTGGAGCTGTGCGCCGCGCTGGCCGGCCCCGACGGCGCGCAGGCCCTCGACGGCTTCGTGCGCTCGATGTTCGACGGCGACACCGACCCGGAG
The DNA here is from genome assembly GCF_040298605.1 of Kitasatospora sp. NPDC001527. Lineage (NCBI taxonomy): Bacteria > Bacillati > Actinomycetota > Actinomycetes > Kitasatosporales > Streptomycetaceae > Kitasatospora > Kitasatospora sp. NPDC001527. Next base: position 40,591 of record NZ_JBEPAM010000027.1, read on the forward strand.
CTGCTCGCCTTCGTGACCGACCAGGTCCGCGCCACCCCGGCGTACGCGGGCGTCCCGCTGCTCTTCGACCACTGCGCCCAGGACTGGCGCGACGTCCTGCCCCGCGTCGACGTCCCCACCCTGGTCCTCGGCTGCGAGGGCAGCCACGTCGACCCCGCCTCACAGGCCTTCATCGCCGAGCGGATCCCCGGCGCCGAACTGCACGTCTTCCCGGCGAGCGTCGCCTCCTCGCACTTCCCCTTCCTGGAGAACCCCGGGGCGTTCAACGCCGTCGTGGACGCCTTCCTCTCCTGAGCGCCCCCCGACCGTGCGGGTGGGAGCGGATCGCGCGGCCCCACCTTCCGCGATCCGCTCCCACCGGTCTGCGGGCCCGGTGCGGCCCGTGCGTTCAGAGCGTGCGGCGCACGCCCGCCTGCCGCTCCAGGTTGCGCAGCTGGACGGACAGGTCACCGTCGACGGCGGCCCTGGCCGGACCGCTGCGGCCGATGGGCAGCACCTCCTCGCTGCGCATGTCCTCCAGCAGCAGGGCGAAGGCCGCGTACGTCGCGACGAGCGCCACCACCAGGCCGAGGGCCCCGGAGGTGCGGGTGAGCCACTCGGCGCCGGTGAGGCCCGACAGCGCGGTGGCCGCCCAGCGGGGCAGCGAGACCACCAGGACGAACCACAGCGCGCGCTTGGGCCGGGTGACGGCGGCCATCAGCGCGCCGAAGCCGAGGAACGCCAGGTTGAACACGCCCAGCGCCCGCAGGCCGTCGGGCACACCGCTGACCATGACCAGCGCGTAGGCCAGCCAGCTGCCGGCGAACACGCCCATCAGCGTCGCCGCGATCACGTCCCGGGCGCCGAAGCACAGGACGCTCACCAGGAACTGCAGGGCGAAGGCGGGCAGCACGCACAGGGCGACGGCGCCGCGCGCCTCGGGACCGAGGACACCGAGCTGCAGACACCCCGTCATCACGGAGGCGATCGCCACCGTGAAGAAGCCCAGCGGCATGGGCGAGGCCATGGGCCGCAGGTTGATCCGGGTGATCGACCGGAGGTCCGGCTCGAAACGGCGTCCCGCGACGGCGTCCACCCCGTCGTCGGCGGCGGCGTCGGGTGAGGCTGTGGTCATCGCGCGCTTCTCTCCTTCACTGCTACTGCTACTGCTACTGCTACTGCTACTGCTCGAAGCGGAGCGGAGGAGCGTCGCCGCGGCCCGCCCGCCGTGCCGAGTGCTCGGCTCCCCCGACGCTACGACCGCCCCCGCCACCCACCTGTGCCCCCCGCGCCCCCGCCCTGGCACCACAGCGCACGCCCGCGCCCTGCGCCCCGGTCGTCCGCACCGGCCGTCACGGCGCGGGTCCTCCACGGCCGGCGTGGGGGCCGTCCGTGGAGGACCGTTTCACCTCGGGGCGCCGGTCAGTGGGGCTCGGTGGGGTTCGGTGGGGCTCAGTGCGGAGGGGTGGGGAGGTTGTTGAGCTGCAGGAGGTTCCAGTTCTGGTTCGCCGTGTTCCACGCCTCGTCCGTGGTGATGCAGTCCCACTGCTGCAGGCGGGCCTGCTGGCCGGGCGTGCCGGACGGAGCCTCCGCGTCCAGGCACCTGCCGGTGGCCCGGTTCTTCAGGACCATGACCGTGGGGAAGCAGTAACAGGTGTGCCCCACCCAGGCGGTGGTCCATTCGGCCGGTGCGTAGCCGGCGTCGCAGTACGGGTGCTGGAGCACGCCGGTGCCGTTCGAGTACGTCCCCGCGCGCCAGTCGAGCATGAGGCACTGGCCGGAGTGCCGGGCCTTGATCCGGAAGTACCCGTTCCCGCTGTCGAGCAGCTCGTACTCCTGGGAGGCGCTGGCGTTGTTCGGCCACAGGAAGACGCCGGTGAGCGGATCGGCCGAGGCCCACATGACGTCGGCGCGCAGCCCGGTCCGGACGTTCACGAGCTCGTAGCGGGTGGGTTCCGCCGCCTGGGCGGGGGTGGAGCCGAGTGCCGCGAAGACGGCGAACGCCAGGGCCGCGACGAGGGCCGCCGGGGTGAGCCGAGAGGTTGCGCGCCCGGCCGGCGCCGGCGGGGCGGCCGGCTCCGTGGCCGTGCGGGGGCGACGGCCGGGCCGTCGCGGGAGGGGTGTCCGCATGGTGTTCTCCTCCGTGGGGTGTGGGCCGAGCCGGTCGGCCCGGACGACGTCCCCCACCCTGGCCCCGCGGCCTGTGCACCAACCTTGCGGGCACCTTGCGGGCCAGCCAGCATGGGCGGTGGGGACGTTTCGCGCGCGCTGTTGATCACATGGGGGGTACATGTGGACTTCCGGCTGTTAGGCGAGATCGAGGTGCGGTCGGCGGGCCGGCCGCTCGACGTGGGGACGCCGCGGCAGCAGGTGGTCCTGGCCGCGCTGGTCGTCGACGCCCGAAGACCCATCTCCATCGAGGCACTCGTGGACCGGGTCTGGGGCCACGACCCGCCCGCCAACCCCCGGCCGGTGCTGTACGCGCACCTGAGCCGGATCCGGGGGCTGCTGAGACAGACGGCCGCCCCCGGGGACGCGACGGCGGCGCGGATCGAGCGCCGGCACGCCGGTTACGTGCTGGACATCGACCCCGAGCTGGTGGACCTTCACCGGTTCCGCCGGCTGGTCGAGCGGGTCGAGCAGGTCGAGCAGGTCGACGGCCGGCCGTCACCCTGCCGGCAGCGGGACGACAGACCGTGCGACGAGGCCCGGGCCGCGACGCTCGCCGAGGCTCTGGGCCTGTGGCGGGGAGAGCCGCTGGCCGGCCTCTCGGGCGAATGGGCCGCGCAGGTCCGGGCGAGCTGGCACCAGCGGCGGCTGGACGCGGTGGTGCGGTGGGCGCAGGCGGAGTTCCGGCTCGGCCGTCCCACCGCGGTGATCTCCGCGGTGCCCGATCTCACCGCCGAGTACCCGCTGGCCGAACCCCTGGAATGCGTCCTGATCCAGGCGCTGCACGCGGCCGGGCGGGGTGCGGAGGCCCTGGACCGCTACGGCGCCTTCCGGCGACGGCTGGCCGAGGAACTGGGCGTCGGCCCCGGCAAGGAGCTCCGGTCGCTCTACCAGAGCGTCCTGATCGGGGATCGGCACCCGCCGCGAGAGGCCTCGCCTCCCGCGCTCGCCCACCGCACGGCCGCCGCCGTCGCCCCTCCCGTTCCGGCGGGGACACCGCCGTCACCCGAGGTGCCGCCCGGGCCCGTCGACACGGCCGCGGCCGCTCCCGCGCCGTCGAGCCGGCCGCGGGTGCGGACGTCCCACCGGCGCGCCCTGCTGGCCGTCCTGGTCGCGGTGGTCCTGCCCGCGGCGATGGTGTCGGCGCGCGTCCTCCGGCCGGACGAGTGCGGCCCGGAGGGCAGCGGCGGACCGCCCGCGGCGCCGGTCGAACGCGCACGGGAACTCTTCGCCGCCGCCGAGGCATTCGACCGGGAGGGAAGGGCCCGCGACGCCCGGGCGGCCGTCGCGGACGCGGTGCGGCTGTGGGAGGAGCTCAACGGGCTGGACCCGGACCGCAACGCGCCGCCGCTCGCCCCCGCCGTCCTGCGGGCACTGGACAGGGCCGGCGTGGACTTCAGCGTCCCCCGGCCCGAACTCCTCAGCTGGCTCGGCGATCCGGTCCACACGCCCTATCCCGCGATCTCCCAGGCGATCCTGGCCCGGGGCTGGCGGTTCACGGCACCGGTCTTCCTCGACGCCGTCGTCTGGAACTACGAGCACACGCCCGGGACCGCCTCCCCCCGCGCCGCCGCCGACGTCCACACCGACGTCCTGAAGGCAGCCGTCCTGGAGCACACGAGAACCCGCCACGGCACCCCGGTGACGGAGTTCGACCACCTCCTCGCCCCCTGAGCGCCCGGCCCACGTCCCCCGTGCCCAACGGCCTCGGCCCCCGTGCCCGCCGCCCGGGCGGACACGCGGGGCCGGGAGCCGGCCACCGTGCCCGGAGCTACGGGCGCCGGGCCCTGCGCCTGCGGAGCTCCACGAGCGCCCAGCCGAGGGCCGTGAACGCGGCCGCCGCGGCGGCCGTCGGTGCGACCCGGTCCACGCCGGTGCTCGCCAACCGCGACCCGGGCGCGGCGCTCGGCGCACCCGGTGCGACCGGTGCGACCGGTGTCACCGCTGCCGCCGGTGCGACCGGCGCCGTCGGAGTCACCGCCGACGGCGTCGGCGTCGGCGTGCCCGGCGCCGTCGGCGTCACGGGTGCCACCGGGGTCACCGACGCCGTCGGCGTGGGAGTCGGCGTGGGAGTGGGCAGCAACCGGTTGACCACGGTCACGGAGACCCCGGCGTCGAGGTTCTCGTCGTTCAGCACCAGCGGGCCCGACACCGGGTCGTCCGGCGCCGCGTAGCCCTGGGGCGCGCCGACCTCCTGCCAGTGGTAGGTCCCCGGCTCGGCCGTGGACGCGCAGACGCCGTCGGCCCCGGTCGTACAGGGCTCGCCGACCCGGGTGTCGGGCTTCGGCCCCGAGGTCTGCAGCCCGTCGGCGCCGTTCGTCTCCTTCCACAGCGCGAACGCCGCCCCGGCCAGGGGCTTTCCGTCCTGGTCGTGTTTGACCACGCGCACCACGCCTTCCTGCCGGCGGAAGCCGAGGTCGAAGGTGTGGTCGTTCTGGCCCGGTCCGCCGGTGGTCAGCGTCCGTTCCGGGTAGCGGGCGCCCTCCGGGACGGTGCCCTCGGAGTCCACGAAGCGGTTGTCGCCGACGCCCGCCTCGGTCGGCACCCACCGGTACAGCGGCCCGCCCGGCGCGTGGTCCGCCGGGTTGTCCATCCTGATCGTGTACGTGGTCCTCGGCTTCAGACCGCCGGGCACGTTCGAGTCGTCGAAGTAGTACTCACCGCGCGCTGTCGTCCTCGTCGAGGCGACCGGCTTGCCGGACTCGTCGTAGAGGTTGACGGTGGCGCCGGGGACCGGACGCTGGCCCGGGCTCTGGACACCCTTGCGCTCGGCGTCGTACCAGACCCGGTTGCCGATCTGCAGCGGCGCCTGGTCGCAGAGCACCTCCAGGTCGCCCATCGAGGCGCCCTTCCCGAAGCCGGGCCTGGTGCTGGAGGAGTCCGGGGAGTTCAGGCCCAGGCCGGAGCCGACGGCCCGGGTCCCGTCGCGGCCGGTGAACATCGTGCCGATGGTCCACATGACGTCGGTGGGGTCCACCGCCGAGACCGCGATGGAGTCCTCCACCTTCGACAGGGCCATGCCGGCGTAGGCCGCGTTCGGGTGGTAGCCCTGGAAGGTGCCCACGCTGAAGAACCTGGTCCCGCGCGCGGTCGTCCCGCAGCCGGTGTTGGTGTCCATCACGTACACGCCGCCGGACAGGCACGCCTTGTTCAGGTCACCGCCGGACGCGAAGCGGTGGTACGTCGAGGGGTCCCCGGTCCGCTGGAACGCCGTCGCCTTGTCGGCGAGCCGGTCGCGGAACGCCAGCAGCATGGAGCCGTCGGTCTCGAAGGCGATCTCGGCCAGCTCCGGCTCGGGGTTGGCGTAGAACCCGGTGCCGGTGCACTCCTTGCCGTTCTGCTGGGCGGGGATCGTGTCCGTCCACGGGAACCAGCCGGCCCCGGGGCAGGGGCCGCCCTTGGCCGAGATCTCGCGCGGGTAGTCCAGGGGCTGGTCCAGCACCGCCTCGCCGAAGGCCCCCGTCACCGGGTCGAAGGGCAGGACGACCGCTCGCAGGTCCGCGGCCTTCCCGGTCGACTCGCCCGAGCAGACACCGCCGAGATACCCGACGCCGTCCTGCAGCCCCAGTCCGAACGGACGCCAGTCCACCGACGAGGGGCAGCCCGGGTCCGGAATCGCGTAGGAGGCCTCCGGCGCCGACGCGGTCGGCCTGGTGGCGTCGTAGCGGTACAGCCTGCGGTTGTTGAGGTTGACGACGAACAGGTCGCGGCCGTCCTCGGAGACCTTCAGGGCGCCCAGGCTCTCCTTGCCCGCCGCGGAGCGGAAGGCCTCGTCGGCGGCGCCGACACCGTGCACCGACGCGCCGGCGTCCGGGACGGTGGCGAACAGCGACGTCGTCCTGTTCGCCACGTCGGTGACGTAGACCGCGCCGGCGCCGCCGGGGCCGTACGCCGTGTCCCGCTTGGCCAGCGCCGAACTGAACAGCCGCTTGCCGGGCTTGCTCCACCCCAGGCCGTAGACGGTGCCGGTCTCGGCGTTCGTGGCCACATCGGTCGTGTCCGTGTTGTCGCCGCGCGCCCCGTAGGGGAACGTCACCAGCGTGCGACCGTCCCGCGGCTCGTTCGTCGGGGGCTGGCAGGCCGTGACCAGCGGCGCGTTCTTCTGGCAGTAGTCGCCGGGATTCCACAGCCCCGTGGTGTACGCCACGTTCTTTCCGCCGCCGAGGTCGACGAACTCCTCGTTGCTGCTCAGCCGGCCGGGCGCACCGTCGAGCCCCTGCCGCGACGCGAACGCCGGGAAGAGCACCCCCGGCTTCGGGTTCACGACCTGGACGCGGTACATCCCGCTCGACGACCGGGCCGCGCCCGGCGCCAGGGTGACCGTGCCGTCGACGGCCGTCACCCCGGTGACCCCGACACCGTCGTCATTGGTCAGCGTCACCGTGACACCGCCCATACCCGGCTCCAGGACCGGACTCCACACCCCGGTGGTACCGACCGCCCGAACCACCCGGACCGTCACCGCCCCGTCATCCACCTGCGGAAACGCCGCCGGAGCCGCCAGCATCGACCAGCTGCCGACCCCCACGGCGAGCACGGCCGCACGACCCACCAACCGGCGGCCGGGGTTCATCTGTTCACTTGTAGGTGTCATTCCCGCTCTCATCGTTCAGGCGAAGCGATCCGCCTTGGTGAACCGAAGCTTAAGGGCGGCTCAACAAACACCTGATCAAGTCATCAAATTGACGCTATATCAACTTTTCTCCGACCCGACGTGCGCGCAGTACGCCGACGCCCCGGACCACGAGGCCACACCCGCACGGAACGACTCGTACGCTCCGTGCGGGAGACGTGCGCCGACCGGCTCCTGCCGTCCGGGCCGGGCCACGCGGAGGAGGTCCTCGGCGGGCGGCGGGCCCGGGGGTGCTACGCGACGGGTGCGGCGCGCCTGGACGGCCGGCGGCGGCCGGAGGAACCCTGACCGTCGCGGCCGGCGGCGGCCCGGGCGTCGTCGGTGGTCCGGGCGGGACGTCCGCGGCGGCCGAAGCTCGTGGACGGGCCGCGGCGCGGCCGCTCGACGACGGGGTTGGCGATCACGGTGGGAACGCCGGTGGGCACGCGGGCACCGGTGATGCGGGCCAGGTCCTCGTCGCCGGAGCTGACCCGGGTGGCGACGGGCGTGATGCCGGCCGTGGTCATCATGCGGGCCGTAGCGCGGCGCTGGCTGGGCAGCACCAGCGTGACGACGGTGCCGGCCTCGCCGGCCCGGGCCGTGCGCCCGCCCCGGTGGAGGTAGTCCTTGTGGTCGCCCGGCGGGTCGACGTTGACGACGAGGTCGAGTCCGTCGACGTGGATGCCGCGGGCGGCGACGTTGGTCGCGATCAGCGCGGTCACCTCGCCGGTGCGGAACTGTTCCAGGGTGCGGGTGCGCTGCGGCTGGGACTTGTCGCCGTGCAGCGCCGCGGCCTTCACGCCGTTGGCGAGCAGGTCCTCCACCAGGCGGTCCGCGGCGTGCTTGGTGTCGATGAACATGATCACCCTGCCGTCGCGGGACGCGATGTGGGCGATCGTGGCGTTCTTGTCGGTGTTCTGCACGTGCAGCACGTGGTGTTCCATGGTGCTCACCGCGCCTTCGGCCGGGTCCACCGAGTGGGTGACCGGGTCCTTGAGGAAGCGCCGCACCAGGCGGTCGACGTTGCGGTCCAGGGTGGCGGAGAACAGCATGGTCTGGCCGCCTTCGGCGACCTGGTCCAGGAGCTCGGTGACGTGGGGCAGGAAGCCCATGTCGGTCATCTGGTCCGCCTCGTCGAGCACCGTGATGCCGACCCGGTCCAGCCGGCAGTCGCCGCGCTGGACCAGGTCCTTGAGCCGGCCGGGGGTGGCCACCACGACCTCCGCCCCGCGGTTCAGCATCCATGCCTGGCGGCTGATCGACGTCCCGCCCACCACGGAAACCGTCCGCAGGTGCACGGCGCGGGCGTAGGGGGTGAGCGCCTCGGTGACCTGCTGCGCGAGCTCGCGGGTGGGGACCAGCACCACGGCCAGCGGGCAGCGCGGCTCGGCCCGCTGCCCGGCGGTGCGCGCCAGCACGGCGAGGCCGAACGCGATGGTCTTGCCGGAGCCGGTCCGGCCCCGTCCGAGGAGGTCGCGGCCGGCGAGCGAGTTCGGCAGCGTCGCGGCCTGGATCGGGAACGGCGCGGTGACGCCCTGGCGGGTCAGCACCGACAGCAACGCCTTCGGCATGTCCAGCTCGTCGAAGGACCCGACGGCCGGCAGTGCCGGGGTAGTGCTCACCGGCATCGCGAACTCACCCTTCGCGGAGAGGCCTCGCGGGGCGCTCCGGGCGGAGGGACGCCGACCGTCGGCGGGCCGGGCGCCGCTGGAGCGGACGTCGACGTGGTGGTACGAGGAACGACTGGATCGGGCCATGCGGAGGACCTTCCTCGGGGCGGCACGTCACGGGGAAGGCCCCGAGGCGCGGGGCGCCGGGCGGAAGCCGCAAGGGAACGGGCCGGAAGTGTGACGAGCGGGGCGTGGACGGTGGAGCCGTGCGGCAGGTCACCTGCGGTCGGCGCTCACCGCGGAGGGCGGGAGCGGAGAACCTCGAACCATGAGCTGTCACGGCGGGCACCGATCCGGGAGCGCGGCGCTGAACGTCCCGCGCGGGGATGGCCGCCGGTGGCTGAGCCAGGGGCCTGAACGGCCGGAGGGGGATGCGCCCGGCCAGAGGATGCGCCTGGCCGGGGGGATGCGCCGTGGCGCAATGGCCGAGGGGCCCGCACCGGGCGTGTACGCGGTGCGGGCCCCTCGCTGCCGGGCGGGTGCCGTGGCAGAGGAACTACAGCGGGCGAATGTTCTCGGCCTGCGGGCCCTTCTGGCCCTGCGTGACGTCGAACTCGACCTTCTGGCCCTCGAGCAGCTCACGGAAGCCGTTGGCGTTGATGTTCGAGAAGTGGGCGAAGACGTCGGGGCCGCCACCCTCCTGCTCGATGAAGCCGAAGCCCTTCTCCGAGTTGAACCACTTCACGGTGCCATTAGCCATCAAAAATCTCCTTCAAGGGACTGTCCGAAGCACGCACAGCGCGGGCTTCGAGTCACCGCATGGAGCGCCCACCGGGGAAAGAGCCGGGGAACAAAAAATGCGCCTGCAACACATGAGCAGGCGCACACAAAGTTCATGGGAACCACTACTGCAACTACGTCGACTGTAGCAGGCCGCCACCCGATGCGGCGGGATGCTTCACCGCCGATCGCGCGGGCGCCGTCCCGTCGAACGGCCGCTCCGAGCCGGAAGAACCGTGAACACCCTTGGCGAGCAGGCCCGTTGAGCATGGGGCCGCCCCCAGTCCGGGCCGCCGGCTCCCCGGGAATCGCGGCGCGGCGCGGCGCGCCCACCGCCGCCGGCCGCGAGGACGAGGCGTGCGGCATTCCGGTCAGAGTCGAACTCGCTGGCCCCGGAAGGTCCCACACCCGCCCTTCCGGGCGCATACTGGCCGCAATGACGAAATTTGCAGCAGGTCGCCGCCCTCTGCCCACCAGCCCCTTCAAACCTCGCGCGAAGGCGCCGCCCAAGCACTTCGCCGTCGGTGACCGTGTCACCCATGACACGTACGGCCTCGGCCGGGTCATCGACGCCGAAGGGGACGGCGAGACCGCGGTGCTCGTCGACTTCGGATCACGGCAGGAGCGCATCCCCCACCCGTACACCGCGATGTTCAAACTCTGACCCCGGACGCCCCGGCGCCCGGCCGGTCGTGCCGCGCACCTCGCGGGCGGGGCACGCCGCGCACGACGGTGGGACATCACGCCGGTGCGGCAGATCCCGCATCCTCCGCCTTCGCCCAGCAGGGCAGTTGAAGGCCCCAGTCGGATTTCCGGCCGGGGCCTTCCGCAAGCCGTGGTCGCCGTTCGTCGGCACGCGACGAACGGCCGCTCCGGACCACCTCGATGGCGCCGGAACCCGGGAGAACCCCCGGCTTCGTCACGTGCATGGCCCCTGCCCGGGCGGGTAGCCGCTCGGTGCGAGGAACTGCAACGGGAGCAGGCGAACCGCCATGGAGAGCCACCTCGGCCCAGCAGCGGTCCACTACCACCGCCGTCTGGAATTCACTGCCCGGGACGGCGTGTCCCCCGTCGGCGAAGGGCGGGCGTTCACGCGTCGAACCCTGTCCGGCTGGCACCTCGCCCCGTCCGTCCTCGGCGACGACGCCCAGCTCGTCGTCTCGGAACTGCTCACCAACGCCACCCGGTACACGGCAGGCCCCCTCGCACTGGATCTGGATCTGAACGGCCCGTGCCTGCGCATCACCGTCACCGATCCCCGTTCCGGCACCGCGCTTCCCCGCCCCGGCACGCACCGGCCGACCAGGGTCGGCGGCCACGGCCTGTTCATCGTCGACCGCCTCGCCCTCAGCTGGGGCGCCCTCCCGGACGGCGGCGGCAAGGCCGTATGGGCCGAACTCCTCGTACCCTCCGGACGACCGCCGTCGTCGCCGTGCAGTCCCGCCGCCGCGACGACGGAGGAACAGCCCCGTCGCGCCTTCGGGACCGGGCTCGGACCACCGGGGCCCGGATCCACGGGCGCGCACCCGCCCCACTTCTCCGCGGCCCCGGTGCGGCCCGTCAGCGGATCCTCGGATCCGGCATGGCAAAAGCGGAATCCGGGTTCATACTTGTGGTATGTCGGATGAGCGGGAGCCTCGGACGAGCTGGACGTTCCTGACGCAGCACGCGCGCGTGCTGCTGATGATCTCCCGGGACGCGGACGTCCGCCTGCGGGACCTGGCCGCGATGTGCGGCATGACCGAACGGGCCGCGCGGGCGATCGTCACGGACCTGGAGAAGGCCGGCTACCTGACCCACACCCGACACGGACGCCGCAACCGCTACCACGTGGTCCGCGGCACGCACTTCCGTCATCCCGCCGAGGGCCACCACGAGATCGCCGGACTGCTCGCCCTGCTCGCCGATCCCGACCCCGGCGGAGAACACCAGCCCGCGACCACCACCGGTGATCACCATGACGAGCATCCGTGAAGCCGCGCCGACCCGTCTCCCGCGCCCCGCCGCACCGTGGGCGCATGCCGGCCACCCGGCCGCCACCCCCTCCCGTTGAGGCGGTGAGTCCAGTGCCCGACCCCGCCGGATCCACCCGGTACGACCGCCCCGGCGCCCCGCGCGTTCTCACCCCGCGCCTGCGGATCACCATCAGGACGCTCCCCGGGACGGCCGTGATCGTCCGCCTCGACGGCGAAGCGGACCAGGAAGACCGCCCCGGGCTGGACCACGCCCTCTCCCGCGCTCTCCGGGACCGCCCGCCCCGGCTGGTCATCGACCTGGCCGGCCAGACCTTCTGCTACTCCGTGTGCCTCAACGCCCTGCTCGCCGCCCGCCTCGACGCGAACGCCGCAGGGGTGGAGATGATGCTCGCCGCCCCGCCGCCCCAGACCGTGCGGCTGCTGAAGATCACCGGTGCCGACACGGCATTCACCATCCACCCCAGTCTGCACGCCGCCCTGGCGGGCGCCCGGCACGTCGGGTGAGGGGCCTCTCCCCATGGACGCCCCGCCCGGTCCGGCGGCCGGGCGGTTGCCCTCGATGCGTGTGATCCCGGGGACGGCCGAGCGAATGTCCGGCACGGCACCGTGCTCCTCCTGATCGGCCTGGCGCCCACCGGATGAACCTCAGGCGACTCCGCGGCTGTTCGATCCGCAGCGACGCGGAGGCCGGGAACGGTTCCGGCCCCCGGGTCGCTACCGGAGACGTACGTCGGGCCGGGGCCGGGATGACCGGACGGCCGGACGGATCAGCGGCTCACCGGTGCCGTCCCGGGGCGGAGGCGGTGCGGCGGCGGGCGGCGAGGACGGCCGCGGCGCCGACCGCGGTCAGGAGGCCGGCCCCGGCCGTGAGCACCAGGGTCGAGGTACCGGTGTCGGCGAGGCTGCCGCCGCTGCCGGCCGAGGTGCCGGTGGTGCCGACGACGGGGGCGCCGGTCGGGGAACTCGTGCTGCTGGAGGCGGTGGCGGCCGTGGCGGAAGGGGAACTGGTCGCGGTCGGTGTGCCCGTCGCGGTCGGCGTGGCCGTAGTGGTTGCGGTGCCCGTCGCGGTCGGCGTGGCCGTAGTGGTTGCGGTGGCCGTGGCGGTCGGGGTTGCCGTGGTGGTCGGGGTCGCCGTGCCGGTGGGGGTCGCCGTGGCGGTTGCCGTCGCCGTTGCCGTTGCCGTGGCGGTTGCGGTGGCGGTTGCGGTGGCCGTGGCGGTCGGGGACGGCGTGCCCGTCGCGGTCGGCGTGGCCGTGGCGGTTGCGGTGGCCGTGCTGGTCGGGGTCGGCGTGGCGGTCGGGGTCGGCGCGCTGACCAGCGCGCTGGTGGTGCCCGCACCGACCGACTCGCTGGCGTAGTTGCGGGCGTCGGCCCCAACGGTGACGGTCCCCCCGGCGGTGGGGACGACGGTGAGGGTGAGCGACACCGGGAAGGGGATACCGACCATGCTCCAGCAAGCGCCGGACGATCCGGCCGCGAAGTCGCAGTACCAGTTCTCGTCCGAGGCCCGGGCGGAGGTCACCGTCGCCGCGGCACCGGACAGGGCGATATTGACCAGGGAGGCTTTGGACTTGAAGTCGGGGCCGTTGTTGGGAAGGTCGACCGTGACGGTGTAGGCGGTGTTCACCGGGACCGGTCCGGCCGGGCCGGCGACGTGGACGACGGCGTCGGCATGGGCGGGGCTCGCGAGGGCCAGCAGGCCGAACGCGGTGGCCGCCGCGGTGAGCAGGATCGGCAGGCCGCGCCTGTCACGGCGGGCCGGTATCGCGGTGACCGTGGAACGGGACATGGGTGAGTGCCCTCCGTAGGGGGGTGACCGTGCTGCGGCAGGCCCTCCTGGCCTGTCACGACGCGGCACGGCACGGGATGTACGCTCCGCCGGACGTCAGCGGGTGACGGGAACCTGCGACGCGCGGGCCCTCGCCCCGGTGACGTGCGGTCGGCCTCAGGGCCGGACCGCAGCCGCCGGGTGATCACAACAGGAAGTCGTCCGCGCGCCGTGTACTTCCGGCTGCCGATCCTCGCACAGCATTCACAAACGGACTCCGCTTTCCTCAAAACCGGTGAGGCGGACATGACCTGACGGTCACACGGCCGCAGACCGGCGCTCGCCGAGCCAGGCGGCCATCTCGGGGTCGCGGTGGTCGAAGAACAGGGTCCTGCCGGTGTCGAGGGCGGCGGTCCGCGTCATCTGCTCGTCGGTGAGTCCGAAGTCGAACACGTCGATGTTCTGCGCCGTCCGGCCGGGGTCGACGGACTTGGGGATGGTGACGATGTCGCGCAGCACGACCCGGCGCAGCACGACCCGGGCCACGGACTTGCCGTGCGCCTCACCGGTGCCGCACCCCGTGCTCGCGCATCAGGGCGTGGTCGACGTCGCGCTGGAGGAAGGGGTGGGTCTCGATCTGGTCGACCTGCGGGACGGTCTCGTCGTCGAGGATCCGGTCCAGCAGGCGGTCGGGGTTGAAGTCGGCGACGCCGATCACCCGCGCCAGTCCCTCCCGATCGGGCGGCCGCCATGGCGCGGCACTGGCCGTAGACGTCGCCGTAGGGCTGGTGCATCAGGTACAGGTCGACGCGCTCCGGGCCGAGACGGCATCCGGTCCGCCGCCGGGAGACGAGGGGCGTCAGGCCCTGCGGGCCCGAAGGGCGTGGAGGGGCGCGACGCGCTGCCGTCGGGCGTAATGGAAGGACCGGTCCGGCGAACCGCACCGGGTGTCGGGGGCGATCGCGCCCGCGCCGATGGCACGGGGCTAGGGAGGACGCGGCGGTGAGCAGCGACGACGAGGGCCGACCGGGCCGACCGGAGGAATCCGGCGGGCACCTGCTGGGCGCGCTGCTCGACCGGGCCCATGAGCTGCCGCCCCGGCTCATCGGCCCGCTGGTCGCCGAAACGGTGACGAGGGTCGGCGGCCGGGATCCGGTGCTCCTGCTGCAGGACTACGGCCAGCTGGTGCTGGTGCCGCTGCCCGGCCAGGGGTTGGCCGCGGGGGAGCCGGTCCCGATCGACGGCACCCCCGCGGGTGCGGCGTTCCTGCGCGGTGTCCCCGTCGAGGTGCCTCGGCCCGACGGGGTGCGGGTGTTCCTGCCGTTGCTGGACGGCGGCGACGAGGTGGGGGTGCTGGCCCTCACACTGGAGACCGTCGGCGAGGACGTGCGGCCGCTGCTGCGGCGCCTCGCCGCCCTGGTCGCGGATCTGCTGGTGACCAAGAGCGGCTACACCGACCGGATCTTCCAGGCCCGGCGCCTGGAACCGATGAGCGTGGCGGCGGAGATCCAGTGGTCGCTGCTGCCGCCGCTGTCGATGACCGTGCCCCGGGTCGCGGTGGCGGGCATCCTCGAACCCGCCTACCAGGTGGCCGGCGACAGCTTCGACTACGCGCTCAACGACGACCTCCTGCACGTGGCCACGATCGACGCCATGGGCCACGGGCTGGACGCCGCGACCATGGCGACCGTGGCCATCGGCGCGTACCGGCACGCCCGGCGCGCCGACACCGGACTGGCCGAGATCTACGCGTTCATGGACCGCGCCATCGCCGAGCAGTTCGGCCCCGACCACTTCGTCACCGCGCAGATGATGCGCCTGGACACCGGGACCGGCCACCTGCAGTGGGTCAACGCCGGCCATCCCCGGCCGCTGCTGATCCGCGACCACGCCGTCGTCGAGCGGCTGGAGAGCGCCACCACGCTGCCGGTCGGGTTCGGCGGCGAGCAGCCGGTGATCAGCGAGCGGACACTGCGGCACGGCGACCGGGTCCTGTGCTTCACCGACGGCCTGGTCGAGGAGCGCGAGCCGGGCGGTGAGCAGTTCGGGGAGGAACAGCTCATCGACTGGGTCAACCGCGTCGAGCGCTCGCGGGCCGGTGTCCGGGCGACGGTGCGCGCGCTCTCCCACGTCCTGAAGGAGAGGCGGGGCGGTCGCACGAGCGACGACGCCACTCTGTTCCTGATCGAGTGGCGCTGAGCGGGCCGGCCCCCGCGCCGGCTCCCCCGCCGCGCCGGGTCGGCGGGGCGCGGGCGGAGTACCGTGGGGATATCGGAGCGGCCCGACCGCCGCTCCCCGATGGCCGGCCCTCGCCCTGCGGGGTCGGCGTGCGTCCACGGACAGGTGGCGGGCCATGTCGGACGATACCGGTGCCGCGCTCCCGGGGCTCCTGCCGGACCGGTTCCGGCAGGCCGCGAAGCCGGGAACGGTGTTGTTGCGCCTGGAGACCACACGGTCGCGCGAGGGCGTGCTCGACGGCGCGTGGTGGCCGCGTTCACGGGACGTCGACGCCGAACTGCCCGGCCTGGTGAGGGCGTTGACCGAACACCTGGGCCCCGTGGCGAGCGTCGGCCTGGACACCGAGGCCTGGGACGACGTGCCGGCCCGGCTGGTCGTCGACGGGCGGTCGGTGCGCATCGACCGGTACCCGGTCGGCGACGACACCGTGATCGTCACGCGGGGCGACCGCGACCACTTCAGCCTGCTCGTCGTCCCCCCGCGGGCGAGCCGGGAGGCGGCCCTGGCCGCGATGGCGCGTGCGGTCGAGGCCGGCGGAACCGACTCCGCGCGGCAGATCCTCGTCACCACCGGCATCGGCTCCGAGCCGCCGGGCGAGGAGTCCTGAGGGCCGGCCCCGTGGGCCGGCTCCTCGGGCAGACAGGAAAGGCGGGACGGCGAGATGTCCGTCTACGTGAAGCTCTCGGCCGACGCCCGGGCGCCGGCGGAGCCCTCGAAGGGGCCGCTGGACATGCAGTACGAGGACGGTGCGGACGGCGTCACCTTCGAGTACGACCTGCACCCGAGCGGTGCACTGCGCGTCCTGCGGGTCTTCGAGGACACGCCGTACCGGATCGAGGTCTGCTTCGGCCCCGGGGCGTGGCTCCAGGTCGTGGGCAGCTACCTGCGGAGCGGCGCCGAGTACTGACGGCGATCCGCCCCGGACGAACCGCGGGAACGGCCCGGCCGGGCCGTTCGGCCCGCAGGCCGTCGCCGGAGGGACCCGGCCGGCCCCGGTGGTCGCGCCCTCCCCCGGCGGCGTGGCGGCCGTGGTAGTCAACGTACATGCCGAAGGAGCCCCCCGGTGACGGAGACCGGCCGCGCCCGTTCGAGCGGCTGCGGCAGGCGGTCCGCCGGTCGCCGGCCGGGCGCGGCTGGGCGCGGGCCGGCGATCTCCAGCTGTCGCAGCGGTCGCTGGGCTTCGCGGCGCTCGGGTTCCTCACCCTGGTCCCGCTGCTGATCGTGGTCTCCGCGGCCGATCCGGACCGCGGCCGGGGGTTCGCGCAGTGGCTGGGGGACGGGCTCGGCGTGTCGCTGGCTTCCAGGCAGGAGGTGGAGCAGCTCTTCGGACGGCCCGGCCAGGCGTTCCGCGCCACGACGGCGTTCGGCCTCGCCGCCCTGGCGGTGTTCGGGCTGTCGTTCGGCGCGGCGGTGCAGAGCGGCTACGAGAAGGCCTGGAGCCTGCCGCCGGCCCGTTGGTGGGCCCGGTGGCGGCACGTGCTGTGGCTCGCCGTGCTCATCGGGTTCCTCTTCCTGTCCGCCACCAGCACGCTCTGGCGCCGCTCCCCGGCCGGCGGGCTCGTGGCGGCGCTGGGCGCCGTCCTGTTCGTCTGGTGGTCGCAAGGGTTCCTGCTCGGCGGACGGGTGCGTTGGCGGGCCCTGCTGCCGGGAGCCGTCGCGACCGTGGTCGGGCTGATCGGCCTGCGGCTCTTCTCCCGGCTCGTCTTCTCACCGCTGATCGCGTCCAACGCGGTCACCTACGGCTCGTTCGGGACCGTCCTGGTCATCCAGTCGTGGCTGGTCGGCGTGGGAGTCGTCGTCTTCGGCGGCGCGCTGGTCGGCCGGCTGCTCCACGAGGAACTCCTCCGCGTGACACGCGCGCCGAACCGGCACGGATGACCGGCACGGACGACCGGCACGGACGAGGCCCGCCGCCCCGGCGGGCCGGGACGCGGCGCCTGTCCACCGGTCGCGGTCGATCCGCCCGGTCCGTACCGTCGTGTCCGGGGGCCGGGATCGTCGGCACGGAGGTCAGGATGCGGCAGTACCGGTGGGTTCTGGAGACGCAGGACGACGACGGCCGCTGGTCCCGGCAGCGCGGCGCTCCGATGCAGGATCCGCTGGAGTACGACGGGCCGCCCCAGCGGGCGGCCAACCACCTGCGGGAGGTGTTCGTGCGTACGCTCTCCCGGCCCGCGCCCGGCCCCCGGGCGATCAGGATCCGCCTCTGGGAGGGCGCCGATGTCGCCGGCCCGCCGCACGCCGAGGCCGAGTGGTCACGCGAGTGACACACCCGGCCCCGCGGCCGGAGCGGGCGGAGCGGCCGGCCGCCGTTCCGCCGGCTACGCGGGCACCGGCCAGGAGGCGGCCCGGCCGCGCGCGACATCCGCCCGTCGGTCCGCCTCGCCGGCGGCGTCGGAGGGGGTGACGGCCGACGGCAGGAAATCGGAACCGGACCTCGGCCGCCGTGCGTCGCCGCCCGTCTCCACGGCGAGGAGACCGCTCGCGGCCATGGTGTTCGCGGGGTCGGCGGCTTCGGCCATCAGCTGGGCGGCACCGACGGCATCCGTCTCCGGCGGGACGACCAGCAGGTTCAGCCGGCGCGGGGCGTACGAGAACACCGCGATCGTGTGCTCGTCCTGCTCGGTGGTGAACCAGCCCGCGTGGACGGTGTGCCCGGCGACCGGGATCCGCCGGGGGATGACGGGCCACTGCGCGGGGTTCAGGGTGATCCGGGTGATCCGGCCCCACCGTTCGTCGATCTCGGCGGCCAGGGCGGGGAGTTCGAGGAGAAGATCACGCGAGCGGGGCCACCAGGCTCCGTCCAGGCGGCCGGGCCGCACGCCACCGGGCGTGAGGGAGAGCCGTGCCGTGGGATCCGGGGCGGTGGGCGTCGTCGCACGATCGAAGGTCGTGGTCATGATCTGGGACCCGTCCCCGGGCCCGGCCGAGAAGCCGGGTCCGGCATTGCCGTTCGCCGGAGACGACGCCAGTGTCCGGTGCCGGCATGCGAAGTGCCTTCGGTGATGTCCAGGCTACTCCTGGTCCGGCCCGGACCCGGCACGGCCGCGGTGCCCGCGTCCGCCCGGGCCGTTCAGCCGAGCAGGAGTTCCGCTCAGCCGAGCAGGAGTTCCGCGGCCGGGGTGTGGTTCCCGGTCCTGGAGGCGCCGGCCATGGCCGAGGCGGCCGTCGCCGGGTCGGTGCCGGGCGGTACCACCAGCAGGAGGAAGTGGTCCTGGAGGCCCCGGGTGACGCTGATCGTCGCGCCGCTTCCGGCGAACCGGTTGATCCTGATCACCAGCCCGTTCGCGGCGACGGCCCCGGGCACGCCGTCCCAGGCCGAGGTGTCGAGGCCGACCCGGACGATGCGCCCCAGGTGGGCGCCGAGCGCGGTGACCAGGTCCGGGAGTTCGGCGAGGACGTGATTCGAGCGGGGCCACCAGGCCCCGTCGAAGACGCCCTCCCGCGCCATCGTCGGCTCCAGCTCCAGGCGCGGCAAAAGCGGGACACCGGGCACGGTCCACGACCCGGAAGGGGGAGGAACGGGAAGGGGGATCGGCATCATGCGAAGCCGCCCGTCCGGTCCACGAGGGACCCGTCATGACCCAGGGCGACGTCGACGCTGATGCCGGTGTGCGGAACGTCCTCGGCTGCCTTCCACGCTACTCCGCCGTAGCCTCCTCGGACCGTGCGTCGCGGGAGTAGCCTCGGAGACATCCAGGGCATCCCGCATCCCGGTACCCGTTCCGGCTTCGTTCTGGGTTCAGGACAGCCCGGCAGATCCCGCTCCGGCGGGCCGCCGGAGACGGGAACGGTGACGCCGTGACCATGTACCCGCCCCAGCTCGCACGGCCCGGCCAGGGCCTGACGGTCGCCGACGCCATGGACCCCTGCGAGTACCAGATCGCCGACGACAGCACCGTCGACCAGGCCAACGACATCTTCCGCGGCGCCGACGTCGAGTACCTGCTCGTCCGCGGCCACGACGGCCGCTGCGAGGGACTGGTCACCCGTACCGGCCTCCACCCGTTCCTGGCCCGCTCCTGGTACACCGAGCGCACCGCGATCAGCGCCACCTCCCACCAGCGCGGCCCGTTCGCCTGGCCGACCATGGGCCTGGCCCTGGCCGCGGTCACCATGCGCGTCAAGCACCTGGTGGTCTGGCCCGTCGTCGACGAGGACGGCTACATCCTCGGCGTCCTGAGGGCCGACCGCGTCACCGGCCTCCTCGCGGTCACGGCCGCCTGAGCCGCCGACTCCCGCCGGAGCCCGGGCCCGTTCGGGCAGGAGCCGCGAACGCCGGGGCGGGAGCGAGGAGCGGGCACCGCGGATCGCCGCGCGCACCACCGGCGGGGAACGCCCACGGCGCAGCGGAGCGCGGCCCGCCGCGAGTTCGGCGTGGAGCGCCGGCGCCGGTCCCGTGCCCGAGCCGTCGTCCTCGGGGAGGTCAGTCGCGTTCGCCCGCCGATCCCACCGCCTACGGTCGCGGTGCCGAGCAGGCGCGGGGTGTTCAGCGGGTCGGTGGGAGATCAATCCGCAGTCGTACTCGCCGATCTCGCTGTCACGGTGCCGCACGGGGATGGATGCGGAGCGACGGCCGAGGTCGCAGAGCAGAGTGGCCGCCGGCCACAGGACGGCCGCCTCGGGCGGGATCCTGATCCCGAGCGCCGCGTCCATCCGCGTGGGGTCGCGCGGACCGCCACGATCAGGCCGGCGGCCGTCCCCAAACAGGCCGGTGAACTCCAGCGCGTCCCGGCAGAGCCTCCCGTGGCTCGGGCCGTCGTCGGGCCCGAGGTGGACGACGCGGTCACGGCGCTCTCGACGTCAACGTCTTCGGAGTGCTGAACACCCCGCGGGCCACTGTGCAAGACGCTGCGGACCCAGCGCTCCGGGCACGTCCTCGACATCGGCTCGGTGGCCGGCTTCGCCACCGCACCGGGCACCGGCCTGTACGGGGCGTCGAAGTTCGCCGTCGAGGGCATCACCGAGGCGCTGCACGGCGAGCTGGCCCCGCTCGGCGTGCGGGTGACGGTCGTGGAGCCGGGCGGTTCGGCGAAGGCGGCCAAGGCCATCGTCGACGTCATCGAGGCCGCCGACCCGCCGCTACGCCTGCAGCTCGGCGCGGACGCCGTCGACCAGGTGGAGGCCGAGTTCGCCCTGGTCCAGGGCGAGCTCGACACCTGGCAGCACGTCTCCCTCTCCACGGCCGTATGAGCGGCCGGGGCGGCCGGGCTTCCTACTTGAACCAGTACTGGACGCCGTCGTGCTTCGAGCACGTCCCACTCCGGGTCTTGGAGGTCGACGGGGTTCCGTCCTTGCACACCGCCATCTGGTCGGCGACCGTCGGCGTCTGGCCGTGGTCCCAGCCGCAGAGGCCGACGGTGTGGTGGGCGCAGGTCCCGCCGGGGGCCGGGGCCGCCGCCGCGGGCTCGGAGCTGGGCGCGGCAGTCGGCGCGGGGGCCGCCTTCGTGGGCGTCGGCACCGGCGGGGCGGGCGCGGCCGCCGGGGGCGTCGTCGGGGGTGTCGTCGGGCTCGGCGCCGCCGTGGTCGGGGCGGCAGCAGCACCCGGGCAGGGTTCGGCGTCCTTGACGACCCCGAGGGTGACCTTCGTGGTCACCGGCGCGGCGGTGCCCGAGGCCGGGGTCTGCCGGCAGACCTTCCAGTTCGCGTCGACGATCTGGGTCCGCTTGTGGTCTCCCCCGGCGACGTCGGTCGACTCGACGCTCTTGAACCCGGCCTGCTTCGCCGCCGTCTTGGCCTTGTCGAGCTGGAGCCCCACCAGCTCCGGCACCGACGTCCCGCTCGGCGCCGCCGCCGCGACCGAATTCGCCCCCGCGGACTGCGCGGACGGCGCGGACGGCGACGGCGGCTCACACGCCGTCACGAACAACGCCAGTGCGGCCAATCCCGCGTACCCGATCGCCGCCGGCCGGAACACCCGTCGCGCGGCTGTTCCGGCTATCCCGCTACCCACGTTCCCGTACCGCCTTCGAACTCGATGAAGAAGGCATGAAGCTATGCCCCGGGATCTCCACACAGCAAGCGGTTCCGGAAAACGGTAGGCGCTTCGACCGATCTGGATGACGCGGGCCGCCGGGAAGGTTGTCAAGGTGGTCCGCTTCGAGGTGACGATCAGCTGGAAGCCCTGGTCTGCAAGTCCCGAGAGTGTGTCGAACACCGCGCGTTCCGTAGTGGGATGCAGGAGTACGAAGGGCTCCTCGATCAAGACGATCCGGTTCGGCGCACTGTCCGACTCGGCCAGGGAGCACAGCTTCGCCTGCCAGTTCTCGAGCCCGAAGGCTCGGCTGTCAAGCACCCGGATGCCTCGGTGGCTGAGGTAGTCCCGGCTCGCCAAGCTCGGCTGACCGATGGGGCGAGCGGAGTGCAACGAGTTCATGACAGGCCCGCTGTTCCCCATACACGTTGCAAGCCCTCCAGGGCTGATCACGACGGCCTTCGGGGCGTTTTGGGCAGGGGCTACCTGCTGGTTACGAGCCCTCCAGGGCTGATCACGACGGAGGAGTACGCCAACCCTCGGGAGTTGCATCAGACGGGCGAGAAGTCGCAGGTCGGCAGCTCACGGGACGGGCGTGAGGCCCGCCGGTTCCACGAGTTCGCGAACGACTATCCGTGGCAGTGGACGCCGGCCCACATGGACGAGTGGTCGGTGTGCCTGACCGGCGAGAAGCACCTGGCACCGTCCACGATCCGCGGTTACCAAGGCACCGTCCGCCTGTTCAGCGAGTTCGTCATCGACAGCTGGTACGGCTGGGTGCCCGCCTGTGAGGAAGCCTTCGGCGTCTTCCCCGTGGCGATCTGCCACGAGTGGAACACCATCCCGCACCTGCAGGAGTACGAAGGCAGCCCGGAAGCCCGGCCGTTCACGCGGGAAGAGCTGCAGCGTTTCCTGGACTACGCCGACGACCAGGTCGACCGCGCGGTGCGTGCGAAGCGTAAGGGCGCCCTGGCCGCCTACCGCGACGCCACCCTCTTCAAGCTCATCTACGGCTGGGGACTTCGGCGGACCGAGACGTCCAAGCTCGATGTCGTCGACTTCGGACGGAACCCGCAGGCTCCGCAGTTCGGCCGGTACGGCACCCTCAACGTCCGCTACGGCAAGGCGAAGAGGGGTCAGCAGCCCCGGCGCCGGAACGTGTTGTCTGTGATGGACTGGGCCGTCGATGCGGTCGCGGACTACGTCGAGAACGTCCGGCCGCGGTTCGGGTTCCCCGACCATCCGGCCCTGTGGATCACTGAGCGCGGTGGACGCCTCCAGCCCGGCTCCATCAACGACCGCTTCGAGGCATACCGCGACGCCCTGAAACTCCCAAAAGAGCTGGTTCCGCACTCGATGAGACATTTTGTCTCTGCTTAGTTCCCGTGTAGCGAATGAACCCAAGTTGGCTCCTGGTCTTGGTGTTTGGGCTTTGCGCTGGCTCGTGTGGTGTTCCTACAGTCAGGGCTCGTGATCCTGACCTTCTTCTCGTCCCACGGCTGGCAGTCCTGGGATGTTGGGCACCGGCCGTTGATCCCTGAGGGGATGCCCGTGCTCGTCGACGACGACCTGCGCTTCGAGGACGGCTCCGCCGCACCACGCCCGACGGTGGTGGTGAACCGGTGGCTGCGTGAGCTCCCGGCGAGCGGGGCCCCGGCACCGAGCTCGTGGGAGACCTACGCGCGGGCGGTCAAGGGGTGGACAGAGTTTCTCGCCGAACACGGCGTGGGGCTGTTCGACTCGCGTGAACGGTTGAAGGCGGGGTTGAGCCGGTACGCCGAGCACCGTGCGGCCGGTCCGGCCAAGGCCCGCTTCGCAGCTACCACGTGGGGCCAGCACATGAGCATCCTCTCCGTGTTCTACTGCTGGGCGATCGCCGAGGGGCATGCGGCAGCGGAGCCGTTCACCTATCGCGCCGCCAAGGCTCTGTTCGCCGGGACCGGGCGGGAGGTGAAGGTCAATCTGGCGGTGCGCCGCACCCCGAAGCCGCACGTGACGATCAAGTACCTGGAGCCGGACTTCACCGAGCTGTTCCGGTGCGGCCTGCGAGGTCTGGCCCCGGACGGCACCCAGGACACCGGCTTCCACGGACGGGAGCTGGCCCGCAACGCCGCGGTCGGGGACCTCGCACTGTCCACCGGGCTGCGGCTGCAGGAGTTCACCTACCTGCTGCCGTGGGAGATCCCGGTGCTGCCGCCGGAGCCGACCGCGGTGCCGATCCCGTTCCCGGTGCCCGCGGGCGTCACCAAGGGTCGCGAGTTCCGCACGACCTGGACCTCCTACCAGGCATTGGCCGGGCTGCACGACTACCTGGAGCTGGACCGCGCGGCCACTGCCGAGGGCTCCAGCTGGCGACCGCCGCGCCGGTGGGGCGAGCCGCTCATGGTCACAGATCCCGGTCCCCGAGGCGGACGGATCAACGGGGTGCGCCGCTCGTGGGACTCGCTGACCCCGGCCGAACGCCGACGCCTGGTCGCCCCCGAGGGCGGCTCGTGCCTGCTGGCGGTGAAGAACGGGGGCGGCCCGTTCACCGCCTGGGCCACCGTCTTCGAACGGACCTCGGACCGGATCCGAGCCCGCTTCGAGCCCCGGTTCCCGCACGTCTGGCCCCATCGATGTCGCCATACGTTCTCGATGAGGACCCTGGAATACCTGGTCACCGGGCATTACCGACAGGCCGCGAAGCTCGTGCGGGAGACCGAAGCCGACGCGGCGCTGGTCTTCTACCTCACCAAGGCGGACCCGCTGCTGGTCCTGCGCGACCTGTTGGGCCACTCCACTGTCCTGACGACGGAAAAGTACCTCCGGCGCCTGGACACGACCCGCATCTACCGGGAGGCATACGACGGCGCGGGGGCTGCGGCCGGGCTGACCAGCGACTTGGCTGCCGACCGCGAGGCCGCGGAGGAGTTCGGCGCCGACATTGAGGACGGGGAAGCCTGATGCCGACGATGCTCATCGACGATCCGCTCGGCATCACCTGCGTCTTCAGCGACGGCAGTCGCGCGAAGTTCTCGCTCGATGGTCTGCCGAACCCGGACCTGGCCCGGGACCTGGCCACTGGCCTGGTGGACCTGATCCACCCTCACGGCACCGCCGATTCCGCCGGCACCGTGAACCACTACGCCCAGGCCATCCGGCGCATGACGCGGACCTTGTCGGCGCGGGGCCTGGTCGGTGGTCTGCACCGAGTCAGACGCGGTCAGCTGGCCGAGTACCTGATGGGGTGCTCGGGCTCGCAGGAAGCCTGCGCCCGAGCGATGGTGACGGTGTTCGGGCAGGCCGCCGGCACGCTGGCCGACGGCGTGCTGGACCTGGCGGTCGGACGGAACTTCAATGTCCAGCCGAACCACCGCACCCTGCCTCCCTACTCCGAGACTGAGTGGCGACGGCTGACCGAGGTCTGCGGTGAGCTGGTCGAGGAGTCCTACACTGCCCACCGGCAGAGCTTGGCCGCCGTTGCTCGTGCCCGGCATCCGGCCGAGGGCGGGTGGAAGCCGGAGAATCTGTGCTGGCTGCTGGCCGGGCTAGGGCCGGTGGGCATCGGCGAGTTCGGGCGGAGTCTCGGTGTCTCGGCCGCCGTGGTTCACAAACGTGGCGGCTTCCATGACGCGGTCCGCGCCATGTTCCCGGACCTCGGGGTGCTCATCGCCTACCGGCTGCTGTTCGGCATCTACTCGGGCATCGTGCCCGACGGCATCGACGACCTGGTCACCGATGACGTCGATTGGGCCGGGGACTCCACGATCCTGCTCTCCTACGTCAAGGGCCGCACCGCGGCGGAGAGCCTGAATCTTCCCCGTCGGGCGGTCCGGCTGCTGGAGCAGTGGCTGGCCCATTCCGCCCTGCTGCGGAGCTTCGTTCCACTGGACGAGCGCCGCGGGCTCTGGCTGGGTCTGAGCCGCGCTGGCGGAGACCGGCGAGTGCGTCAGATCGACCGCGTCGCCGTCCAGCGCTGGGTCCTTCGCCACGGGCTCACCGGCGACGACGAAGCCCCCTTGAAGATCCACCGGTCGCGGATCCGCACCACCCACGAGGCCATGCGGGACAAGAGCGCCTGGACCGGCAGCGGACGGGCGACCATCGACCCGAACCACACCCCCTCCGTCGAGGGCGACCACTACCTCACCGCAACCACCCCGGCCCAGCAGCACGCCGTCGAGGCGGTCATCGAGGACGCCCAGCACGACATGCTGCGACGCGCCCACCCGCCCACAGTGATCACTGAGGAGGAGGCCGCAGCCCTGGCCGCCGGATATCCGCAGCTGGTCGCGGCCATGGACCTGGACGACGCGGCGATCGCCGAGCTGATCGGCGGGCAGCGGGACGTGTTCACCGCCGCCTGCGGCGACCAGCTCTCCGGGCTGCACGGGCCGAAGGGCAAGCCCTGCCCGGCCAGGCCGTGGGTCTGCCTGCTCTGCCCGCTCGCGGTGTTCGCGCCGCGGCATGCGGTCAACCTGCTACGGCTGAAAGCGTTCTTCTCCCGGCAGTGGCAGCAGATGCCCGCCGCCCACTTCATGGCCGTCTTCGGCCCCTACGCCGCCCGGATCCAGCAGGTCCTGGACCGCTTCGACCCCGCCGTCCTGGCTGCGGCAGCCCAGCGTGTCGACGACCAGGACTGCGAACTTCCCCTGCGACCCGAGGAGATGACCGCGTGACCAGCGCCCTCGCCACACCAGCCTTCGACGGCCGGTCCGCGGTCTTCGCCCGAGCCGACGTCTGCCACGAAGCCGGGCTCACCCTGCCTCAAGGGACCCCTCGGATTCTGTTCGAAGACGATGTCTGGGACTTCACCGATGTCGTCGGCCTGCCCGTTCAGCTCGCGCTCTGCACCCGTCGATTCGACTTCGCCGACATCACCGACTCGCGGTGGCGGCTGGTCGCGAAGGAACTGGTGCTGGCCATGCTCGCCCCGCGGCACCCGGCCGTCGCCGAGTTGCCCCGGGCTCATCGCACCACCTTGCACCTGCGCAGTTGCGCGGGCCGGTTGGACGAGTTCACCCGGTTCTTCCGGTGGCTGACTGAGCGCGGGACGTCGAGCCTCCAGCAGCTCGACACCCGCCTCTGCGACGCCTACCTGGCGCACCGGCGCTACGTGCTCGACGAACACGGTGCCGTCGTCGGCGAGCAGGGCCCGGCAACTCGGCGCTCGGCCGCGCAGGTCGTGGTGGATCTGGTCAACTACCGGGAGCTGTTCACCGCTGATCGCGTTCCCGTGGACCTGCGGCCCTGGGGTGGGGCCACCGCCTCCGCGATCGCCGAGATGCCCAATGGTCGGACGGAGAACAAGACCCAGCCCGTCGACGACGCGGTCCTGCAGCCGATGCTGGCCGCTGCCCTGTTCCTCACCTCGTCGCTCGGGCCCCACGCCATTGAACTCGCCCAGCAGATCCGACAGGCCGACCGCCTCTCGTCGAGGAAGACGTCAGGGTTCCGCAGCAGCAACCGCGCTCCCGTCGGCGAGTTCGCCAGCTTGCTGGGCGAGTACGAGCAAGCGAGCACACCGCTTCCGAAGCTGGCTCAGCACTACGTCGCCAGCCGGCTCGCCGACGGCTGGTCCGCCGAGGATCCGCTGCTGTCGGTGGCCACGGGCGTGCTGGCCCGTCAGGCCGGCGAGAGTCAGTTCAGGGCCCAGTGGATGCCCGCACTGCGCGGCCGTCTGGAAGAGGCGGTTGCCGCAGTTGGCGTCATGGAGGTCTTCGGCCGCGGCGCCGACCAGATCACCACGGCGGACACCTGTTCCCTGCTGCCCTGGACGCTGCTTCTGCACCGGGCTCAGGCCGTCGCCCTGGTCGGCATCGTCCGGACCGCCGCGATGATCGTGCTGGCCACCGCATCAGGAATGCGGGCGAGCGAGCTGATGGAACTGCGGATCGGCTGCCGCCGTCCCCCGGAGGAGCCCGTCCCCGGGTTCACCCGCTACCGCCTCGCCAGCAAGGTGATCAAAGGCCAGCCGCTGGGCGGCACCGACGACGAGTGGGTCGTCATCGAGCCCGTCTATCGCGCCGTCGAACTCGCCGAAGACTTGCACGAGGACCAGCGGGACGGAGCCCTGCTCTTCGGCCGGTTCGCCTTCACCGTCCGCTACACGTGGTTCCGGAACTGGGTTAACTCACCGGCGGGGCAACGTCTCGGACTCGCTCCCATCCCGCAGGGCCAGGTGAATCTGAGGATGCTCCGCAGGTCGTTGGCCCTGGAGATGGCCTACCGTCCGGGCGGTGTTCTGGCTGCTAAGATCCACCTGAAGCATATCGCCGTGGCCACGACGGAAGGGTATGCCTCGCGTCCCGGCGGGGCTCAGGCCGAGCTGCTGGCCGAGGTCAACCGGCACGAGAGCGACCGGAATCTCGACCTGGTCCTGACGGAGTTCCGCAACTACCAGCAGGGCGTCCTGCCCGCCGGTCCCGGCGCCCGCAGCCTCACCGAGTTCTTCGCCAGCATCGACGCACAGCTCGACACCTCGACGTCGGCGGCGCCGAAGACCCAGCGCAATGACCGCGACGTGCTGAACCTGCTGACCAAGCGCGCGAACGTGCTCCACCTGGGTCCGGCGAACTACTGCTGGTTCACCGACCCGTCCCGGGCGCTCTGCCTCAAGCTCGCCGGCACCCCCACCGCCGACCGTCCACTGGTCGGTATGTGTGACTCCGCTCGCTGCCCGCAGGCCACCCACCACCCCTACCATCGGCCCGTCTGGGCCGAGCACGCCGAACGGACGAAGACGTTCCTCGGCGACCTGGGCAAGACGCGCAAGACCGAGCACGCCCGCCTGCGAAACGACTACGAGCGGGCCCTTCGGGTCGTCGCTGAGATCGACGCAGCCGCCACCGACCAGCCCGACGAGGACTGCGCATGAGGATCACCGCAGCACAACGGACCGAGAACGAGAACCGCGTCCGGGCGGCCATGGACCGGCTCCTGCGCGGAGAGATCCCGCCCGGCGGCAAGTGCGACATCAAGACCCTCGCCCGAGAGGCCGCCGTCGACCGCACCGCCTTTTACGGCACCCGCCCCTATGCCCACCTCCGCGAGGAGCTCGAACACCGCCTGCGGTCCCTCCAAGCCGCCGGCGACAGCCCCGACCCGAGGGACGCCCAGATCGAGCGGCTCAAAACAGAGATCACCAAGCTCAAGGCCCGGCTCGCCCGAGCGGACAGCGACATCGAAGAGCTCGCCGACTTCCGCACCCAGGCCATCGCCCGGCTCGCCGCCCAGCACGAGGAGATCGTCCACCTGCGCGGGGCTGCTGCCATGGCGAACCGCGTGACCCGGATCCCCGCAGTCCGAGGGAACACGATCGGATCGTGCAGCTGACATGGCTGCCCCGTCCTCGTCCCGCGCTGTTCCGGGATCACAGTCCCCACAGTCCCTTGCCCAGCGTGGTGAGTCCGCCGGCCAGCGCAAGCGCCAGCACTATCAGTCGGGCCCGACCCTCCGGCACCCGTTCCGCAAGTGCCCTCCCGATGACGGCGCCTGCCGCAATCCCGACTGCAGCCAGCAGCCAGGCAGGGGCAGTGAGCTGCGGCATGCCCTTGGCAGCAAGGGAGAATGCGTTCACCAAGACCCCGTAGAACTGTGCGTTGGGCACGAACTCCCGCACGGTCCAGCCCGCGTTCATCGCATACAACGACACCGCTGGGCCGCCCACCCCGGCCGAGGAGTTCATGAACCCGCTTGCGGCACCGGCAGCGAGCGCGCCTTTGGCACCACGCAGAGCAGGCGCCCGAGTGCCACACATCACCAGCAGTACGGCCGCGCTGACCAGCACCCCGATGCCGACCAGCAGCACCGGCGCGGGCAGCCGGGCAGCCACCCAGGCCCCGGCTGGGACGGTGCACGCAGCCGCCACGACCAAGGGCAGCATCGCGGTCAGGCGGACCTGCCGCCAGCTGCCAGCGAGGCCGACCGCGCTGATGGCACCAGCCGCGCAGTTCGAGAGCAGCACGCCCTCGCCCGGGCCGAGAAGCAGCACCAGGGCAGGCGCCGCGACGAGCGCGAAGCCGATCCCGGCCAGCCGCTGCACGGATGCGCCCAACAAGACGACGCCGCCCAGCAAGAGGTCGGCGGCCACGTCGCTCGTCACAGACGACTCCTCGCGGTGCTCTTCATCGGTGATCTTGCCCAGCCTCCACTGCGGAGCAGACACGTTCAACGGCTTTTCTCCGCCGCGATACTGGTGGGCTCCAGCTGCTGCCCGACCACGAACCAAGACAGTGATCTACCTCACATGGCATCGCTGGAAAGGCAACACAGGGCGTCACGGCCGTCGCGAGTGCGGTTGCAGAAAGCGGCCACTCAATGACCACACGAACTCACGCGCACACGGCCTCTGCGGAGACAAGGCATTCGTACGTCACCCATCTGACCGAGGACGGAGGGGACCGGCGCTTCATCCAGCAACAGGTCGGCCACGAGTGCGACAGCTCCACGGCGATCTACACCCACGTCAGCGACGACTTCATGAACACTGCCCTGCACAAGGCACTGGCCCCGGCGTTCGCCGGAGTCTGACGGGAAGGACCTGACGATGACCGCCAAGCTCGACTACCGCTGGCACCTGCGCAAGGTGATGGCGGACCGCGGGATGTTCTCCACCACCGACCTCATCCCACCGCTCGCCGAACGGGGCATCACCTTGTCGACGAGCCAGGTCTACCGGCTCGCCGTTGAGCGTCCCGAGCGCCTCAGCCTGAAGATCCTCATGGCCCTGCTCGACATCCTGGACTGCAGGATGGACGACCTCATCGAGCCGACCGCCGCGGCCGGCACGGTGAAGAAGCCGAAGAAGGCCGCTGCCGCGGGTGCCGCGCCCCCGGCAGCGGACGGACTCGGTGACCTGCGGCCCAAGCGGGTCCGGATCAGGGGTGTCGACCTGCCATGACCACCACCGACCAGTCGGCCCGCGCGGTCACGGACCCCGTCGGCCTGATCACGGACCTGATCACCCGCGTCGAGAAGAACCTCGACCCCGCGGCCGTCCGGGCCGTGGTCCTCGGCGTCGTTGGCGGCCGCGCGAAGTCGCGCCGGCTCGCCGAAGCCCTGGAGGCCCAGCCCGAGGTCCTGACCGACGGCCGCTCTCCAGCACTCCGGGCCATCGGCGACCTGCTGATCGCCCTCCGCAAGGCCGGAGCCGTGACGACCTCGCCGCCGGTCTGCCGCGACTGCGGCAAGCACCTGCGGACCTTCCAGCGCTGGCGCACGACCCGCGCGAGCTTCGACGGCCAGGAACACCGCATCGACTACCAGCGCCGCCGAACGGTGCTTGAGGACTGGAGCATCCCGCCGGCCCACTGGGCCCACCTCACCGATGGCCTGCCCACCCTCGACGCGGCTCCCGAACTGCGGATCTGCGCGTCGGTTCTGGTGTGGACTCAGGTCACCGAGGGCGACTACCTGTTCAGCCCACTGGTGCGGGACCGTGGCTGGGGCGGGCGACTGCCGGGAGGCCCGGACCTAGTTCGCGACCTGCCCCGCCTCGCGGGCGCCCGCCGCGGCGCCAAGGCACGCCTCCTTCCCCGCCTGGCCGCCTACACGCAGCAGACAGCCGCCTGGTGCGACGGCGGTGCACGGACCGGCGAACAACGGACGACCCCATGACCTCCCGGCCGATGGCCCGCAGCCTGGCACCGCTACCGGAGGAGTCCGTGGCCGGCCACCTGCTGCGGTTGTCCTTCCGCCTCCACCGGTCCCCGGTCCGCCTCGCGGAACTGACGGGGCTCGGCCCGCAGAAGACCGAGCCACCTCAAGCAGTCGGGAAATGACCCAATCGCCGGTATTTCGGTTGGAGGGGATTGACCGTGAGATTAGCGATGGCGCGTCTGGAAAGAACTCTCCCGAAGGTGCACGGGATGCGACGACGACAACGCTGAGGACGACATCTCATGGGCATAGCAGGGCGTCTCCACGGACGAGGAGACTCCGCCGTCGCCACCGCTCTGTACGGGCCGGACCTCTTCCGGCCCGACGAGCTGACCGCGAGCCGCCTCGCCGCCGACATGCGACGCATTCCCGACCTCAGGAAGACCTGGAACCCGACGATGGGAACCCGGCTGTTCGACAGCCGCAATCCGGTCGGCACCTACGACTCCCACATGAAAGGCATCCCCTTCCAGGAGAACCTGGCCAAGACCCGGGCCCTGAAGGACTTTCCCGACCTTCCCATCGCCACGGACGCCCCACGCCGCCACGGCTTCGCTGCCCGCGGCACGGCACTGCTGCGGGCCATGACCGAAGCGATCCCGGTACCCGACACCCCTTTCTGGCACGCAGTGGCCGAACAGACCTACGGGTACGCCTGGTGCCTCATCGACAACAACCGTCTGTGCCGAGAGTGTGTACACGGATCCTGCTCCGTCAGCCTGTTCGACTCCTTCGCCGACTACTACCACTTCGCCGAACAGATGCCCGAGACCCTCGACATCTGCGCACAACGCGTCGTGGAGTACATCGACCACGTCCACCGCGACCACGCGGTCGACGGCCAGGAACGCAAGATCATGGACGCCTGGCTGGCGTCGACCCAAGCCATCTACGCCGACGTCCTCCACCCCAAGGCCAAGCGGCTTCGTCTCCCCGACGACGAGCTCCGCACCATCCGGTACCGCGTGATCAACGCCGCGATCCGGGCGTTGACCCTCCAAGCCCGCCACGAGCAGGGCCCACTCATCGGGGACGACAACACCATCGACGCGGTCGCGCTGGCCGCTGCGGTGACGCACGACGCCTGTGACCGCCGCCACGACAACACCGCCAACGAGTACTACAACACCCTCACCTTCATCGCCGCCCACACCGGCATGGAAAGCGTCGACATCGTCCGCCGGTTCTGTACCGATGTCTGGGCGTGGGCCATCGACCAAGGCGCCGACTGGGCCCTGCACATCGCGGGCCGACTGCTGGTCTGGCAGGTCTACATGGCCCGCTACCAGGCCGACGTCCTCCTCGACCACCTGACCGCCCCCGCCCGCCGAAAGAAAGCCAAGGTCGACCCCTACGGCGACCCCGTACTCAACACCCTCAACCCTCTGCCGCCCAGCCCCACCCCCGACGACTACGACCTGCGCTCGCGCTGCCAGGACAAAGCCCGCTACGACCACCTGCTCCACGCCTGCCTGGCCCACTTCCAGAACTGCCCCGGATGCCGCGGCTACGACACCGCCACCTGGCAGCAGCGGGTCCCCCTCATCGAGGCGGCCTACCGCACCAAGTACACCGACTGCCGCTGCCTGGACACCCTCAGCACCTACTCGATCCTCGCCTCGCTCGACCACCTCTGGTGGGCAGCGGATCCCTCATCCCGCTACACCGGCCCGACCGGCGAATGGTCCCCCTTGCTCTGCTGATCCCCTCTTGCCCGATATGGCCGAACCACCGGTGTTGGGTGCCCTTGAGTGCCGTCCTGGCGTGCTTGCACGACGTCTGCCAGGGGCACGTAGCGGGCCGGAGACCATGTCGTCCGACATTGCTGGAGCTCGAATGATGGATCGATCGAGGGTGCTTGACGCCCCCGGTGCCCTTCCCCTGTTGGGGCACGCGTGGGAGCTGTGGCGCCGGCCGCTGGCGTTCCTGTCCTCCCTGGCGGGAACGTGTGACGTGGCCGCACTGCGGCTGGGACCCCGGCCGGCGCATCTCCTGGTCAGTCCCGAGGCGGTGTGGGAAGTCCTGGTGACCCGCAATCAGGACTTCAACAAGGGCGCCCTGTTCGAAAAAGGCAAGGCGGTCACCGGGAACAGCATCGTCGCCTCGGAAGGGGACTTCCACAAACGTCAACGGAACCTGTTGCGGCCGGCGTTCTCGGCTTCGCGGTTCGGCGCCTACACCGAACTCATCCGCGACGTCGCGCAGGACATGTCGGCGCGCTGGCACAGCGGCCGCACCATCGCAGTCGACCAGGAGATGTTCAGGATCAGCGCCGCGGCGGTGATGGTGTGCCTGTTCTCGGCGCCGGGGCTGGCGGAGGAGGCCGCCGCGGTGGCGATGCGCTCCATGCCGACGGTGGCCACCGGTGTCGCCATGCGGGCCCTGTCCCCCTCGCAGCTGCCGTTCCGGCTCCCGCTGCCTGCCAACCGGCGCTACGAGCGGTCGCTGCACGACATGCACGCGGTGATCGACCGGATCATCGCCGACTACCGTGCCACCGCGGTCCGCCACGGCGACCTGCTGTCCATGCTGCTGGACGCCCAGGACGAGGAGAGCGGCGAGCGGATGACGGACGCCCAGATCCACGACGAGTGCGCCGGGCTGCTCGCGGTCGGGTCCGAGACCACCGCCCGTACGCTGGCCTGGATGTTCCACATCCTGGGATCCCGTCCGCACATCGCGGCGAAGGTACGGGCCGAACTCGACGACGTCCTCGGCGACGGCCCGGTGACGTACGAGGCCATCATCCGCCTCGACTACCTGCCCCGTCTGGTCGACGAGGTGCTGCGGTTCCACTCGCCGGCGTTCCTGTTCACCCGCTCCCCGCACACCGACCTCGACCTGGGCGGGCACCGTGTCCCGGCGGGGACGCTGATGCTGTGGAGCCCCTACGTCCTGCACCACGACCCGGCGTTCTTCCCCGCGCCCGAGCGGTTCGACCCGGACCGGTGGATCGAGCCCACCGCCGAAGCGAAGCGCGCCTTCCTGCCCTTCGGCGCCGGCCCGCACCGCTGCATCGGCTCCGCGTTCGCCGTCAACGAGATCATCACGATCCTCGCCACCGTGACCCGCCGCTGGCACCTGACCCCGGCCGCCACCGGGCCGGTGCGCTCCACGGCACTGGCCATCCACTTCCCCACCCGCCTGCCCATGGTCCCGGTCCCCGTCACCGCCGCGAGCTAGCCACGCCCCCGCCTCTCGCCCGGTCGGCTCGCCGCGAGATGGCGGGCCGACCGGCCTCCAGGTACGCCGGACAGGTCTGCGGCCACGGGGCCGGCAGTGCCTCCGCTCCTTCGAGCTGTTGCCGTGCCGCATGAACACCGTGGGCCGGATCTCCGGCTGGGCCGGACGGCCGCCAGAACCCCACCGAAGGCTGCGGGGCGACGGCGACACGGTGTCC
Organism: Kitasatospora sp. NPDC001527; assembly: GCF_040298605.1. Taxonomy (NCBI): domain Bacteria; kingdom Bacillati; phylum Actinomycetota; class Actinomycetes; order Kitasatosporales; family Streptomycetaceae; genus Kitasatospora; species Kitasatospora sp. NPDC001527. The sequence continues at coordinate 74,736 of NZ_JBEPAM010000027.1, forward strand.
TCGGCGTTGATCACCGGCGAGAACCACCGGGCCCGTGAACCGGCTCGGTCCTCGCGCCCCGGGCCCGAAGGCCCAGGCCCGGGGCGCGCCGTGCGTACCAGGGACGGGGGTGTCAGGGGTTTGGGTGGGTACCGTGCTCGGGGTGTGTGGTGTTCTCGATCGGAAGGCCGTCGATGCGCGGGACGTCCGCCCAGATGTGGACGTCCCTGATGTCGGTGGTGGCGGTGGCTGCTCCCCCGGTCAGGGTGAAGGTGAAGGTCTCGCCCGGTTCGATCGCCTTGCGGGCCGACCAGGGCGCGGCGCTCAGTTCGACGAGCAGTCCGCGGTCGTGGGGTTTCGCGGAGACCACCTCGGGTGTGATCGGGTGGCCGGTGGCGTTCACCGGGCCGCCGAGTTGTGGGGGCAGGACGAGGGACAGGCGCCAGTTTGCCGGGATGGTCCTGCCTCGGGAGGGGTTGGAGACGGTGACGGCGGCCTCGAAGTAGCCCACGTCGCGGCGCCGCGTGCGAAGGGCCAGGCTCGGCCGGGTCCCGTCGTGTCGGCGCCGGGGGGCGACCTTGACGAAGACCCACCTCATCCGGAGGTCTTCCGGGTCGAACACGGCGGCGTCCACGAGCGTGTCCACGTTCGTCGTCAGGAATCCCTGTGCTCCTCGGCTGACGACGTACGTGCCGTCGTCCTGGCGCGTCCACGCGAACGACGTGCCTGGCACGTCCAGGGTCACGGCGACCGCGGGAGGCTTCACGCGCAGGTACGCCCCGGAGGTGGTGTTCCTCAGGCGTCCGGCGTCGTCGGGCGACCAGAGGGCCCCTGTGGCGTCGAAGTCGCGGGTCAGGCCGATCTGCGAGCCCTGCGCGAGGCTCTTCGGCACGAGGTAGCGGCCGTCGTGCACGGACTGGAGCAGGTACTGTCCGCCCGCCGCGGGTTTCTCCGAGGGCCTGTGGTGTGTTGGCAGCGGGCGGAACCCGAACGCCATCCATTCGATGCCGGCGATGACGGGGCGCCCCCAGTCGTTGAACTTGCCGCCCTGGATGTCGGAGAGGACGTAGTCGGTGCGGTAGAAGTCGATCCCGTCGCGGCTCAGGGTGCCCGTGTTGCCGACCCATCCCGGGGGCGCCTTGGTGGTGTCGTTCTCGCCGCCGACGCCGAACGCGAGCTTGAGCACCCCGTGTTCGGCGCCGTCCCACTCGATGCCCCACACGTGGGTGACGGGGCGGGCGCCGGTCTCGATCGGGCTCGGGGCGCCGGTGTCGGTCTTGCCGACCGACACGACCGGACCAACGGGCTTGCCGTTCCAGGGCTGCCAGCGGGCGCCCGCGACGCGCGAGCCGTCCTTGACGCTGCTGCGGTACACGGTGAGGTCGCGGACCTGCGTGTACGGCAGGGGACGTGCGCGCACGGCGGCGGGCATATCCTCCATGATCCTGCCGAGCGGGCCGTCGTAGACGACCCAGTCCAGGTCGACATCGTGACCCTCGGGGTACTGGAGGGCGTCGAAGTAGGGCCAGGAGCTGTGCTGGGCCCAGCCGTTGAAGACCATCTCGCGTTCGTAGCGCAGGCGGTCCTCGTCGGCGCTGTAGGCGTTGAAGCCCTTGTCGTAGGTGCGTCTGGCACGGTTGGGGTAGGAGTCGGGGTCCTGGGTCCCGACGATTTTGGTGAGCTTCCCGCTGAACGTGTCCACGGTCGAGGGTTCGAAGCCCCAGGCGCGGCCGTGCAGGGTCATGTCACGGAGCAGGACCAGGTGGAGGTTGACGACCTGGATGAACAGCGGCAGGACCAGGACCGGGTTCAGCTGCGTGCCGGTGGGGTTGAAGCGTGGTGCCGCCGCGGCGATGACCGTCTCGGTGGCGATCCATTTCGCCCGGATGGCGGGAAGGTCCTCGCCGAGACGGGCGAGGTCGCTGTAGTCCTCGGCGGCGGTCCGCAGGCCGTTCAGGTCCGCCTGCAGTTGTTCGTAGTACGCCTGGTTGAGCTTCTCGCCGATCAGTTTCTCGACCTTCTCGCGCAGCTGGCTCCACACGTCCGGGCCGGGGAACAGGTGCTGCAGGAGCAGCCCCATCGCCGCGCCCGCCACCGTCCCGATGCCGGGAACCAGCTTCAGCAGCGCCGGCAAGGCGACCTTGACAGCGTCGATCGCGGTCTGCGAGATGTCCTTGCCCTCGCGTGCCCCCTGACCGAACGCCCCGGCCGTGGTGTCGGCGCCGGCCCGCTCGCCGGTTCCTCGCTCCTGGCTCATTGCCCCTCCCCGCCCCGCGGTTCGCGGTGCACCGGCCGGCACGCCGCGCGAAGCCCAGACAATCAGTCGGTTACGACCTGTTGAAGGCGCTAACCGGACATCGCGCACCGCCTGTCGCGGACACCGCACGGGACCGCAGTAGCGAGCCGGGGCCGGTGTGCCGTTCGAAGCGCGCGATGGTCCCGGCCGAGTCCACGTCGCTCACCCCTCGCGCAGGGAACGACCCACAGCACGGCACCCATTGGGGGCGAAGGCCGAAAGTCGCGCAGGACGCCGGAGCTTCCCCGGTCCTGGCCGGCCCGGACCGGACGACGCCGAGCGCGCGGCCCTGGGCCGTGGACGGGCGCGGCTCGCCGGGGCCGTCGCTGCGATCGACGGGGGCCCGCGTAGGCCGAACGGGTGATACCGGCCGGTACTGCGAGCCCGAACGGTGCGGCTCACTAGGCTCCCGTGATGTTCATACGACCAAGGGGAGGGCTCGCATGGCGAAGACGGGACCCGGGGACGGCGTGGTGGGGATCATCACCACCGTCGCGGGCTGCTTGGAGTTCACGGACGGCAAGGGCGACGGCGGGCCCGCGACACAAGCGGATCTCACCTTCCCGTCGGCGGTGGCGGTGGACGCCCACGGCAACCTCTACATCGCCGACACCGGCCGCAGCCGGATACGGAAGGTGTCGGCGGGCGACGGGATCATCACCACCATCGCGGGAAACAGGCATGCCGGGAGCGGTGGTGATGGTCCCGCCACCCGCCCGCCGCTGTATGAGCCGCAAGGGGTGGCGGTCGACGCGCACGGCAACCTCTACATCTCCGACACCGAGCACCACCGGGTGCGCAAGGTGTCGGCAAGTGACGGGACCATCACGACGGTGGCGGGTACCGGTGAGCGCGGCTTCGGTGGTGACGGCGGCCCCGCCACCCGTGCCCGGCTCCAGGCGCCGGAGGCGCTGTGCGTGGACGCGCAAGGCAACCTCTTCATCGCGAGCGACTCCCGGGTGCGCAGGGTGTCGGCCGTCGACCAGACCATCACCACCGTCGTGGGCACCGGCAGGGCCGAGGGCGGCGGCGATGGAGGCCCCGCTCGGCTCACGGCCATCTACACCCCGAACGGTCTGGCGGTGGATGCCGAGGGCAACCTCTACCTGGCCGACGGGATGCTCGAAGCGGTGCGCAGGGTGTCGGCGAGCGACCAGACCATCACCACCATTGCGGGAAGAGGGTTTCGCCTGTACAGCGGTGACGGCGGCCCCGCACGCGAGGCCTACTTCGACCGTCCTGAAGGGGTGGCGCTGGACTCCCGGGGCAACCTCTACATCGCAGACTCACACAACTACCGGGTGCGCATGGTGTCGGCCGGCGACGGGACCATCACCACCGTCGCGGGAGACGGCAAGCAGGGCACCGGAGGGGACGGCGGCCCCGCCATCAAAGCGCGGCTGGCGCTTCCGAACGCGGTGGCCGTGGACGCGCAGGACAACCTCTACATCCTTGACAGCGGCACCGTGCGGAAGGTGACGTTCACCGCTCCGAAGCCGGCACCCGCACCGGCACCCACAGTGCCGAAGACCCGCGCGAACCTCTCCGGGCAGGCGTCCTGCGACAACCAGAGGACCACGCCGGCCGCGGCCTTCAAGAAGCGCCTCACGGTAACCGCCAGGAGCACCGACGACGGCTCGCTGCTCGCGGGAATTCCCGTGCTGTTCACCGTCTCCGGCGGCACCGGCTCCCACTTCCCCGACGGTGCCGCGACCGCGGAAGCGGTCACCGACGCCCAGGGCACGGCGAAGGCCCCCCAGCTCACCGCGGGCCCCACCCCCGGCACGGTGACCATCAGCGTGGAGGCCCACCGTAACCCCGGCAGCAACCCGGCCCGCTACCGGGCCCAGGTCACCCCGGCCTGACCGAGACGCGCCCCTGGTGGGCCCGGACCGCCCCGGACCCACCAGGGCTGCCAGCAGCCCCGTTCGCCGGTGCATCAGCAGGGGCTGCCCTGCCCTGGAAACCACCGGCCACCACCATGTTCTCCCCAGGACAACCGCCAGCGTGCCAGGGAATATCGCACGATCGGAATGACGCTCCCCGCCAGTCGACGAGCGCGAGCGCCGTGTCGTTGCGCTCACCGGAGGTGCTGGCCCACACGACCCTGGCCCCCGCAGTGCCGGTGCCGGCCCCTTCGCGGCCGTCACTCAAAACGAGCCGCACCCATCTGAATGACCAGGGGCGTTGTCGGTGGGTCGGCCAGCGGTGACAGATGTCGGCGCTATATGTCAGCTAAAGGCATCAACAACAGGAGCCCGAGGGCGAGGGCATTCAGGGAGTTCCAATACCCGACTCCACCATTACACCCGGACCGGCGCTCGATCGAGCTGGCCGGCGAGGCGCTGAGCGCGCACCTGAGCGGGCCCCGTGAGGCCCCTGGTCCCGAAGTGGTCCCGCCGGACTCCCCCGGCCGCCGCCTGCGGCTCGTGCGCTGACCCATCCTCGGAAACGGCAAAAACCCCGCTGGCCTGGACCTTCGTCCAGTCAGCGGGGCTCCGACATCACTGTCGGGACGACAGGATTTGAACCTGCGACCCCTTGACCCCCAGTCGCCCGGCGATGTTGACCTCAGCCTGCCGTGCGCTGAACGGAACGCGTTGTCCGTGCAGAAGACCAAGCCTTGCGCAAGCTGATCTGCGACGTGTGGTCCCCAAGACGTCCCCGACACGACATGTACCCGCGTATGAGTAGCGTTGGGGGCTGGCGCGGTGGCTGATGCTCCGTCTTCAACCCCCGACTCCGCTACTCCTCGTTCGTGGACCACTCGTTGGCGAAGTGCTCCATCTGCTTGAGGACCAGCTCGATGGCCTCCGGGGCCTCGTCCGGCGGGTAATTGCGGCGGGCCAGGAGGCGCTTGATGGCGCTGCGGAGACGGGCACGGACCGGCTCGCGGGCGATCCAGTCCGGCTTGAGTTTGCTGCGGACCTCGGCGACCAGTTCGCGGGCGATGGAAGCCAGGACCTCGTCGCCCATGACCGAACGGGCCGTGCCGTGGTCGGCGACCGCGTCGTAGAAGGCGAGCTCGCGCCAGTCCAGCGGCGGCTCGAACTTCTCGCCGCGCCGGGCGTCCTCCATGACCTCCTTGGCCATCTCCACCAGCTTGGCGATGAGCTCCGCGCTCGTGCACTGCTGCCGCATATACCGGACCATGAGGTCCTGCAGCCGCTCCGAAAAGGTCGTCCGCCGGACGATGTTGTGCCGGGTCACCTCGCGCATCTTCCGCTCGATGAGCCGCCGCAGCGCCTCCGCCGCCAGGTGCGGGGTTTCGCTGCTCTGGAGCTTCGCGACGAGCGCGTCGTTGAGGTGCGTCAGGTCGGCGGTCTCCAGGCCGGCCTCGGCGAGCAGATCGGTCACCCCGCCGGTCTCGACGACCGAGGAGGTGAGCTGCGCCAGGTACAGCTCGACGTCGCGGGCGACGGGAAGACCGCGGGCCTCGCGGTTCATCGCGTCGATCTTCGCCATGTAGGCGCGGACCTCGACGAAGAACTGGATGTCCCGTCGCCAGGCGGGATGGTCCGGGAAGCGTTCACCGATGTCGGTGGAGCTGCCGCAGAGCGCGTAGAAGCGCTCCAGGCCGTGGGCGTGCTCGCGGTAGCGCCGGCCGAGCGTCTGCCGGGGGTCGTCGAGCTTCTCCGGGTCGTTGCCCGCAGTAGCCGGGTCAAGGAGGTAGTTCGCGGCCCGGAGCGCGGCGTCGATGAACGCCGTCTTGGAGGGCATGTCCAGCCTGGCCCGCCAGTCGAAGCCCCGCAGGATGTCGTTCAGGATGTCGTACTCGTTGCGCAGCTCGTCCAGCGCGCGGTCGAGGTCCTGCCCGAGCGTGCGGTCCTGCTGGTCCGCGTCCGTGTACTCGGCGATCGCCCGCTGGAGGTTCTCGGTGAGCGGCGCGTACCCGACGAGGAGCCCGTCCTCCTTGCCTCGGAAGCGGCGGTTGACGCGGGCCAGGGCCTGCATCAGGCCGGCGCCCTTGAGCGGCCGGTCCAGGTACATGGTGTGGACGGGCGGCGCGTCGAAGCCGGTGAGCAGCATGTTGTTGACGATGAGCAGCTGCAGCTCGTCCTCCGGGTCCTTGGCCCGGTTGATGACAGCCTTACGGCGGCTGTCGCTCAGCGCGTGGGCGAGGAGCCGATCGGAGTCCTTGCGCGTGTTCGACGAGAACACGATCTTCATCGCGCCCTTGTCGATCTCGTCGCTGTGCCACTCTTCCCGCAGCTCGCACAGGGCGTCGTACACGCTGACGCAGATCTCGCGGGTGGCGCACACAATCATCGCCTTGCCGGGCGCGCCGCCCGCCTCGGAGACACCGACGAACGGCTGCATCGCCGTACGACGCGTCTCCCAGTGCTGTACGAGGTCGGCGGCGAGGTCCCGGATGCGGGCGGGCGCGCCGTACATCGCATTCATCGTGGCGACGGCCTGCTCGACCCGGCGGCGCTCGACGTCGTCGAGCCCCTCGGTGATCCGGTCGGCCTCCTCGTCGATGGTCGTCGGGTCGACATCCCGATCCATGACGAGCTGGATGACCCGGCTCTCGTGGAAGACCTTGACCGTCGCGCCGTCGTCGGCGGCCCGCTTGAGGTCGTACACGTCGATGTAGCCGTTGTAATCGCCCTTGTCACCGAACACCTCGCGAGTGTTGCGGTCGGCCTGGGAAAGCGGGGTGCCGGTGAAGGCCAGGAGCGTGGCGTGCGGGAGGGCGTCGCGCAGGTGGCGGGCGTAGCCGTCGAGGTTGTCGTAGTGGCTGCGGTGCGCCTCGTCGACGACGACGACGACGTTCCGGCGGTCGGAGAGGAGCGGGTGGTCCGCGCCGGACTCCTTCTCCTCCTTGGTGCGCCCGAACTTCTGGAGCGTCGTGAAGAGGATGCCGCCGACCCGCTTCGCCGAGAGCTCCTCGCGGAGCTCGGCCCGGGTGAGGACCTGCTTTGGCGCCTCCGGGAGGATCTCGCTCTCCAGGAACGTCGAGTACAGCTGATCGTCGAGGTCAGTGCGGTCCGTGATGACGACGACGGTCGGGTTCAGCAGCGCCGGGTCCTTCATCACCATGGTGGTGGTGAGGACCATCTCCTCCGACTTGCCGGAGCCCTGCGTATGCCAGACGACGCCTGCCTTCCCGTCGCTCGCGGCGGCCGCGCGTACGGCCTCGGCGGCGCGGGTCACGGCGTAGTATTGGTGCGGCTTCGCGATTCGCTTCATCCGCTTCGACGGGATGAAGTTGACGAAGGACTTGATGAAGGCGAGGAACCGGTCCTGCGTGAACAGGCCGTATAGGGCCAGGTTCTGGCCCGAGTCCCATATGCCCTCGGCGGAGAACGGCTCGACGCGCTCGCCGAGTTCGTCCGTGTTCCACGGTGCGAAGTGCTCGTACGGGGTAAACGGCGTGCCGTACTTGGCCGTGATGCCGTCCGATACGAGGACGACCGCGTTGTACCGGAACGCGGTTGGGAACTCCTCCACGTAACGGGTGACCTGGGTATGCGCGTCCTGGAGCGTTGCGTCCTCGTCGCCAGCGCGCTTCAGCTCCAGGACGGCGAGCGGCAGTCCGTTGACGTACAGCACGACGTCGAAGCGGCGGCGCTTCTCGCCGTCGATGACGGTGACCTGGTTGAGGACGCGATAAACGTTCCCGTCCGGGTCGTCAAGGTCGACGAGCCGGAGGGTGGGGTTGTGCTCGGCCCCGAACGCGTCGGTGTACGTGACGGACCGGATGCCGGAGGTCAGGAAGCCGTGGGCGGTGCGGTTCTCCTCGTACGTGTCCTGGGAGGTCGGCGTCGCGGCGACCCCGACGGCGTCCCGAACGGCGTTCGGCGGCAGGTCCGGGTTGAGCCGCTCCACCGCCTCTCGGAGGTCCGGGTACAGGATCAGGTCGTCCCAGGACTTCCGGTGCCCGGAGCCGACCGCGAACTTGTTGCCGGGGGCCGGCTCCCAGGCGAGCTCGGCCAGCTCATCGAGGGCAAGGAGCTCCCAGTCGGACTCGTGGGGGCGGTGGTTCTGCTTGTCGTCGGGGGCGTCGGTCATGCATGGTCCTCGACAATCTTCTCGGCGTCACGGACACGGAGGCGGCCGGACATGAGCTGGGGGAGGAGGGTGTCGCGGAGGGCGGCGAGGGTGTGGTTCTCCAATAGGGCATGGGTGACACGCGCCATGAGCGGAGCCGTCGTTTTGTGCCACGCGGCAAGCTTCGGGGCGTCGGGCGCGACGCAGTCAAGGTCTGTAATGATCTTCTTATTGATGTGCTGCTGGGCTCCACCCGACGCGTGCTTTGTCAGGTCGGCGACACGTGCCTGGATGTCGTAGAAAAGCCAGTCGTTGAGGGTGGGGTCTTCGGACCAAACTCCCGCAACGTTCTGACTTCCTCCCGCAGTGATTTCCAGGCGGGAAATCTGCCCCATTGTGGCGCCGGTGATGCCGATCAGAGTGGCTCCGGGTGGCATCATCTTGGCGGAGCTCCCGGCCAGGCCCGCCTCAGTAATCAGTTCACTGGGTTCGATAACGCGGAACTCATTGGTCTTGCCCGAGTTGATCCAGTTCACCGTTCCCTGGTTCCAGTAATCCGGATTGGCGCGGCTCGGCGTGCCGCCGACCACCACGCGGGCCAGCCGGTCGAGGCGTTTGGGCTGCCCAACAAGGCCGCAGCGTTCCCTCTCGTAATGGTTCCGAGCCAAGGCGTCAGCCGCGCTCGCGATGCGCTCGTTGATGGCGATCTTGTCGTCCAGGGCGCCGAGCACGGAGGCTACAGCTTTCTGCTCCCAAAGGGGTGGGTTTGGCACCCTGAACGACTTCACGGTGGCAACAGGTTGTACCAGTCCCGGCACTCCCACCGTCGATACATGCTGCAGAATTTCGCGCTGCCCGAGAGGTGAAACTAGCCAGTAGTAGTAGAATTCTGGGAATGCCCGATTTGAATCAAGGCGGGCCTTTACCTGGCTAGTAGAGAGAACGTAGCGCTCATGCTTTGGTGATCTTGGGATCATTGATACCTGGCCAATGGTTCCGCGATGAGTAATCACCAAATCGCCCGGAGCTAGGTTTGCGCCGGGAAGGCTATCGGCTTTTCCTTCCGTGATATAGACGAAGTCTTCATCATGGAAGCGACCGGTTCCAAGATTAACGCCGCGCACAAGAGGGACGCCACTGGGTACGTAATCACTCTTGGTGAAAGCGGATCCATACGGCTTCGAGATGGAACTCTTCTCGTGGGCTGAGATTTCATCGAAGCGAATTTGGGGCCACTCAGGCATTGATCCTACCCAACTGCTGCCGGACTACATTCTCTAGCTCTGTCGACTTCTCGAATAGCCCGAACAATTCCTCCGTCAGTACAGTAATTCGTGCCGCCATTGCCTCCTCGCTCTCTTCTTCCGCTTCGATGGCCCCCACGTACCGTCCCGGTGTCAACACATACCCGTGTTCCCGCACGGTCTTCAGGTCCGCCGAGAAGCAGAAGCCGGGTGCATCCTCGTACGTCAGACCCTCGGTCTTCGCCGACTCCGTGCCGCGCCACGCGTGGTAGACGCCCGCGATCTTCGCGAGGTCTGCCTCCGTGAGGACGCGCTCTGTTCGGTCGACCATCTCGCCCATTTCGCGGGCGTCGATGAACAGGATCTTCCCGCGCCGGTCTGTCAGGTCCTTCGCCCCCTGCGGGGACTTGTCCTTGGCCAAGAACCACAGGCACACAGGGATCTGCGCCGTACGGAAGAGCTGGGACGGCAGTGCGACCATGCACGCCACCAGATCCGCCTCCACCATCGACTGGCGGATCTCGCCCTCGCCGCTCGACTGGGAGCTCATCGAACCGTTAGCCAACACAATGCCGGCCGTGCCGCGCTCGCCGAGCTTCGACACCATGTGCTGGAGCCACGCGTAGTTGGCGTTGTTCTTCGGGGGGACGCCGTACTTCCAGCGGGCGTCGCTCTCGTTCCGCGCCCAGTCCTTGATGTTGAACGGCGGGTTGGCCATGACGAAGTCGGCCTTGAGGTCCGGGTGCTTGTCATCGTCGAAGGTGTCACCCCAGCGGGCGGCCAGGTTGCCGTCGATGCCGTGGATCGCGAGGTTCATCTTCGCGAGGCGCCAGGTGCGCTCGTTGAGCTCCTGGCCGTAGACCGCGATGTCGGCCTTGTGGCCGCGACCCCGGTGCGCCTGAATGAACTTGCTTGCCTGGACGAACATACCGCCCGAGCCGCAAGCCGGGTCGTACACGCGCCCGTTGTACGGCTCCAGGATCTCGACGATCAGCCGGACCACTGACTGCGGGGTGTAGAACTCGCCGCCCCGCTTGCCCTCCGCGCGCGCGAAGTTGCCGAGGAAGTACTCGTACACCTCGCCCAGTACGTCCTGCGCCGGCTTGTCCTCGGTGCCGCCGAAGCGCGCGTCGCTGATGAGGTCGACGAGCTCGGCCAGGCGCTTCTGGTCGACGTTGTCGCGGTTGAAGATCTTCGGGAGGACGCCGGTCAGGGCGGCGTTCTCCCGCATGACCGCGTCCATCGCGTCGTCGAGGAGCTTGCCCACGCCCTGGCTCTTGGCGTTGGCCGCGATCCAGGCCCAGCGGGCAGTCTCGGGGACCCAGAAGACGTGGGCGCCGGTGTACTCGTCGCGGTCCTCCAGGAAGTCGCCGATCTGGTTCTCGGAGATGCCGTCCTCGGCGAGCTCCTTGGCCAGCTCGTTACGGCGCTCCTCGAAGGCGTCGGAGACGTATTTCAGGAAGATGAGGCCGAGGACGAACTCCTTGTACTGCGCGGCGTCGATGGAGCCGCGCAGCTTGTCGGCGGCCTTCCAGAGGATCGCTTGGATCTCCTTGGGCGTGGAGGCGCTGAACAGCTCCTCCTGCTCGGTGGGCTTCTTGTTGCGCGGGGGCATGAGGTGGGCCGTCTCCTTCAGTGGTCGGTTCCGGTCACGCCGGGAAGATCGGGCAGGTTCTGGATGGTCAGGGTGCCGTCGGTCATGCCGGCGGCGGTGATGCGGGCCAGGTCGTCGAGGGCCTCGGACTGCTGCCGCAGCAGCTCTGCCCGGCGCTGGATCTCGGCGAGCACGGCGTCATACCGCTCCGCCTCCTCGCGCCGCAGGTCCGGGACGCTCAAGTCCTCGATGCTGCGCGAGGCCCGTACGGCTCCGCTGGTGCGGCCATGGTCGGAGGCGGCGGCTTGCAGCAGCGCAGCCAGGACCCGGGGCCGGACCGGCGGGTCGGCGTCAGGGTGGACGCGCAGGATGCGGGCTGGCGCGACAATGACCGCCAGGCCCTCGATGTCGACGTGGACTCCGAAGCGCGGACTGGTGGTGACGACGAGGTCGCCCGGTTCGGTGAACTGGACGTGTTCGTACGCCGTGAGGACCACACCCCGGTCGATGCGGCGGCTGCCGAACCGCGCGGTACCGAGGATCTCCTCTGGCCCGATCACCACGTAGTGGCCGTCGGAGGAGAGGTGCTCGGGGGCAATGCGGTGGCCGGGGCGGCGGCGCAGACGGCGGTCCTTGAGAAGACGGCGGACGGTCGTGCGGCGCACTGGCTGGTCCTCGGGGCGGAGGACCGCCCCGGTCGTCAGGAACCCGCTGGCGCCGGCCCGGCGCACGGTGCGCTCGTCGAGTTCGGCGAGGTGCCGCTCCACGTCGGCGAGGCGGGCGGGGCGTTCCACGACGACCCGGGTGTGCCGGGCCTCGGGCGAGCGGTACTGGGGGGTGAAAGCGGAGCCCGGCCGGTCGTCGAGCTCCTTCGCGGGCACGACAGCCGCGTCGCGGGGCTGGTGCCGGCGATCCCCCCGCCAGTCGGAGGCCCGCCAGATGGCGATGTCCTCGGCAAGCACGTCGAGGACCGGCTCGGTGAGCGGTTGCGCCGAGTAGTCGGCGAGGAGGACCCGGCCCGCACGCTCATCCTCGGGGGTACGGGCCAGGATCCAGACAGCGGTGCGGTAGCCAGGACGGTACGCGAAGGCTCCGTCGGGCAGGCTGATCGCCGCCTTGAGGAGGCCCTTGTCGAGGAAGGAGCGGCGCAGCCGGTCCGCGTCGCCGTGCCCGGGCAGTGTCCGGATCAGCGCGTCGGCCGGGCCGAGGACGACCGCCGTCGAGCCGTCGCCGAGGGAGTCAGTGAGGTCCTGGACCCGTTCCAGGACCTGGCGTGCGCTGCGGGTCTCACCAGCCTCGTACGGGAGGGCGCAGACCAGTACGTCCGGGTCACCCCAGTCGTCCGTGGACAGTTCCTCGCCCTCGGTGACGTCGAGCGAGAACTCGAAAACGCCCCGGACGAGCATCCGGCGCCGGACGAGACGGGCGAGCGTCGAGTCGGGCTCGGCCGCGAGGTAGGTGTGGCCGGAGTCCTCGGGCGCCGCCGTGTGCAGGGCGGCGAGCAGGTCGCCGCTGCGGGCGTATGGGGTGGCAAGAACGGACTCGTCGGCCAGGGTGCCGAGGCCGGCCAGGGCCGCGAGGGCGCGGGCCACCGCCGGGGTGGGTTCATCGGCGGCCAGGTCGTGGGAGCCAAGGCGGCGGCGGGCCTCCAGAACCCAGTCGAAGGCTTCGGCGGGGGTGTAGGCGGCCTCGGTCAGCTCGTCGGCGAGCGCGCCCAGGGCCGGGCCCAGACGCTCTGGGTCGGGGACGGCCCGCAGCTCGGAGAGGAGGAAGGCGTCCTCCGCGTCGAGATCGGCGGCCTGGTCTAGGAGGTCGCCCCAGGCGTGCTCCCCGACGGGGGCGTCGTACTGTTGGCGCAGGCAGATCAGGGCCGTCAGCGCGCCCACCAGAACGGGGGCGGAGAGGCCGGAGGACCGCCAGGCGGAGAGGGTGTGCAGGGCCACCTCGGCGCGCAGGCGCCGGGGCTCGGTGTTGCCCCGGCCCGTCCTCGCCAGCCACTCCACCACCTCCTGCGCGTCGAAGAGCGGACTACCGCCCTGGCGGGTCACCGGTGCGGGGAAGTCGGAGTGGCGCCGGCTCCAGGTGGTGGGAACGGGCCGCTTCACCTGGGCGAGGGCGGCGATCTCGGCGTATCCGATACGCCAGGACGGCGGGCCGGGCAGGATGGGGGAGCCGTCAACCTGCGTCGGACTGCTCATCGATCCCCCTCCCGTGGGCGTTCGTAGGCGTCCACGGACCCTTCCGCGGAATCGCGTCCGCCACGGCGACCCGGTGGGCCTCGCCGAACGAACGGCAGAAGCCTACCGCCAATCAGTAGTGGATTCACTAATTGCCTGATAACCCCCCTTATCAAGGGGATCATGCTCATGAATCTGCCCGGGGCGGCAGGCTTCCCCGTCGACAGACGGTTCCCGCGACGACCGCGCGGCCCCAGAAGCGCGGAGCCCGTCACAGCCAACACGACCTGCCATCCGGGCGACAGGTGAAGAGCCATCAACTAGACCTACTGGAAGCAAAGTTGATAACCCTGGTTATCAGTCCTCCAAAGGCTTCAATACCCCATCTCCTCCTATCGTCTCCTCCTGTCAGAAGGCGGTGATCGATACCGCCGAACCCGCCACACCGCGCAGGAGGCCCCCGTGCCTGAGAAGGAACAGCACCAGCGGACCGCGCCCCCCCTCGCCGAGACCGTGGCGAAGCGCCTGGCTGAGTCGGCCCTCCCCGGACCCGTCAAGGCCCTTCTCCGTGAAGCGCTCGACGGCGGCGCCGACGGCACCGTCGCTTCGTCGGCCGTCTCCGGGCGCGTCTTTCTCGACTCCCTCACCGTCAACGGCTTCCGCGGCATCGGCCCCCGCGCCCGGCTGAGCCTCAGCCCCCGTCCCGGCGTGAACCTCGTCGTGGGCCGCAACGGCTCCGGCAAGTCCAGCCTCGCCGACGCCATCGAGGTCGGCTTCACCGGTGCCAGGGTCCACCGGTCGGGCCAGGACGCCACGCGCGGCGGCCACTGGTCCAACCTCCACGCCGGCGACGACCCCGCGATCGAGGTCAAGCTCGCGATCGAGGGCGACACCAGCCGCAGCACCCTCACCCGTACCTGGACGAGCAAGGAGTTCGGAAGCTCCGAGGCCACCTTCAAGCGCCCGGGCCACGCAACCGTGCCCCTGGCCGAGGCCGGCTGGGACACGGCCCTCACCGACCACCGGCCGTTCCTCTCGTACACCGACCTCGACCTCATGCTCACCGGCAAGCCGTCCGAGCGGTATGACGCGATCGCCGCCATCCTCGGTATGGAGCTGCTCTCCACCGCGACCAACAGGCTGAGCACGCGGGAGAAGGCCCTCGCCGCTGCCGCGAAGGAGATGCGGGACGCCCTTCCCGGTCTGAAGGACGCCCTCTACGCGCTGGAGGACGACGAGCGCGCCGTACGGGCCCTGGTCGCCGTGGACACCCCGGGCGCTCTGGATCTCGACACCATCGATGAACTCCTCGCCGGCCTCCCCCCGGCCGACGACAGCCGGCTCGCCGAGCTCCGCATCGAGGCCGGGGCACACGGTCCCGACCTGGCGGAGGTCGCGGCGGCCGTCCAGCGGCTGCTTATCGCTCTCGCCGACGTGGAGGACCTTCGTGGTACCGACGCAGAGAGCGCCCGGCTGCGCGCGGACCTGCTGGAGAAGGCCCTCGCCCATGTCGACCGGCACCCCTACGACGACGTCTGCCCGATGTGCGGAACGGATCGGGTCCTCGGACGGGAGTGGTACGACCACGCCTCCCGGCAGGTCGCGGAGCTGCGCCGCGAGGCGAAGGCTGCCGAGGACGCGCGCTCCGCCGTACGGGCGGGCGCGTGGACTCTCCAGAACCTCATCGAATCCCCCGTACGCATCCCCGCCTGCCTGACCGACCCGTGGAAGGTGTGGATCAACTGCCGGCAGATCACCGACCCCGTCGAGCTCGCTCGGAGCGCCGAGGAGGCCGCCATGGTCCTGGCCGACGCCTGTGACACCGCCAGGAGGTCCGCGGTCCGCGAGCTGGAGGAACGCGACGAGCGGTGGAGCGCGCTCGTCGTCCGGCTCGCCGCCTGGGCGGGCAAGGCGCGCGAGACCGAGCGGGACAAGTCCCTGCTGAGCAACCTCCGCAAGGCGGTGAAGTGGCTCAAGGACCTCACCTCCGAACTGCGGGAGCGGCGCATGGAGCGCTTCACCGGTGCCACGCAGGACATCTGGGAACGTCTGCGGCAGGAGAGCAACGTCGACCTCACAGCCGTGAGTCTGAAGGGCAGCGAGAAGGCGAACGTCCGCAAGCTCGTCATGGCGGCCTCCGTCGACGGCCAGGCCGCCCCTGCGCTCGACGTCATGAGCCAGGGTGAGCTGCATTCCCTCGCGCTCTCCCTCTTCCTGCCGAGGGCCACGACGGCGGACAGCCCGTTCGGCTTCCTCGTCATCGACGACCCCGTGCAGTCCATGGACCCGACCAAGGTGCACGGACTCGCCCAGGTGCTGCACGAGATGGGCAAGCACCGGCAGATCGTCGTCTTCACACACGACACCCGTCTGCAGAAAGCGTTCACCGACCTGGAACTGCCGGTCACGGTCCTCCAGGTCACACGTGGCGAGGGATCCCGGGTGAAGGTCGTGTGCGTCGACGACCCGGTCGCCCAGGCCATCGGCGACGCCCGGGCGATCGCCTCCACTCGGGGCCTTCCCGCCGAGGCGTACAGCCACGTGCTTCCGGGCCTGTGCCGTATCGCCCTGGAGAACGCCTTCCTGGAAGCCGCGTGGATCCGTCACCACCGCGCCGGCGGATCGGAGCGGGACCTCCAGGATGCGCTCGACAGCGCGGAGCGGTTCCAGAAGGTCGCGGCGCTCGCGCTCTTCGGTGACGTGGGACACGTCACCGACGTCGAGTCCGAGGTACGCCGTCGTTACAAGGACCAGGCTTGGCTGCTGATCCGGACGTGCCAACAGGGAGCCCACCCAGGCGGCGCCTCGATCCTTAACCCCCACCGCTTCGTCTCGGACGTCGAGGCCCTGGCGCAGAAGATCCGCAAGCCGGAGGTAACCGCATGACCACCCACTGCCCCGCTTCCGTCGAAGGTCTGCTGCTGACCGCCGACCGCCTGCTCGACAGCGAACTCGCGGGCGTCACGACCACGGGCAGGCACCGCGGAGCGTGCCTCGTGCTGCGGACGGCCCTGGAGCTCTGCGTCGACCAGACGCTGAAAGTCGCGCTGCCCGGCCTGCCCCACACCACGTCGGGCCGCGCCAAGCTGCTCCTCCTGCACACCTTCACGGCGGGGGAGACTGCCCGGCGCGCGAAGGCCCTCTGGGCCCAGCTCAGCCTGGGATGCCACTACCACCTGTACGAACTCGGGCCCACATACGACCAGGTACGGGCCTGGCGGGCCGAAGTCAACGCCCTCATCCAGGAACTGAGCGGCCGTTCAGGCAGCTGACTGTTCGCAACGATCTGGTTTCTGATAGTTGTTTCAGCGGGTACGGGCACATGCCCGTAGCGGTGTCACCCGGCACCGCAGGGAGGACGCACATGAGTACCACCACTCGGGACGGGATCCTCGCCGAAGAGCAGTCGGCGGTGGACCACGCGTACGACTGCTACACCGCGAAGCTGGCCGAACTGACCGGCAGTTCGGCGGCCACCGCGTCCGCGAGCGGCAAGGACTCGATCGCCAACCGGGCCGAGGCGCAGGCCCGTGCCGAGGCGTACGGGGGGCTCGGCGACGAGGCCCTGGTCTTCGCCCGCGTCGACGCGCCGGAGGACCCGGGCGGCAAGCCCCAGCCGTGGTACATCGGGCGTCGGGGCGTACCGGACAGCGAGAACGACCCGGTGGTGGTGCTGTGGACCAGCCCGCTGGCGAAGCGGTGGATGGAGGCCAGGCCCGAGAGCCCGGGAGAGGTGGTCCTGCGGCGCCAACTGCGCTGCGTGCAGCGGATCGTGGAGGGCTACTTCGACGAGATCGCCTCGGCGACTTCCGCCCCCGAGCCTGTGGGCAAACCCGACCCCGTGGCCGAACGCGAGCCCGCCGCCGCACCCGCCGTACCGCAGCCCCGGCAGTCCGCCGACGACCTCCGGCCGGAGGGGCCGGACGACTTCCTGCTGCGCGAACTCCAGCGCTCGCGCGGCGGCCGGATGCGGGACATCGTCGAGACCATCCGCCGCGACCAGATGGAGCTGGTCACCGGCTCCCCCTCGGACATCCTCGTCATCCAGGGCGGCCCGGGCACCGGCAAGTCGGCGGTCGGCCTGCACCGGGTGACCTGGCTGGTCGACAACGAGCACTTCAGGGCCCAGGATATCCTCGTCATCGGCCCCCACCAGCAGTTCCTCGACTACGTCGGCCAGGTTCTGCCCACCCTCGGCACCCGGGACGTCAACACCGTCCAACTGGACCGCCTCTGGGACGGAGAGGTGCTCGGCACCGACTCCCCGCAGACGCGCCTGGTGAAGTCGGACGAGCGGATGGCAGCCGTGCTGCACCGCCGGGTCGAGAGCGACTATCGCCCCGAAGCCCTCGACGGGCTCACCGTGGAGCCCTCCTTCGAGGGCGACGAACCCGCCGTCGTCGTCACCGCCGGCAGCACCACCCTGCGTGTGCCGAAGTCCGAGGTCCTGGCCCTCCTCGACCGGGCCCACTCCGGCAGCGGCCCCTTCCGGGAACGGCGCGACCGCTTCCGCGGCCTCTTGGTGGACCGGCTCCTCCAGGAGCTCGCCGCCGTCGCGCCGCGGCGCGGGCAGGCCGGCACGATCCGCCGCGACCTGGAGCGCAACCGCCGGGTCGAGCGCCTCCTCGAACGCGTCTGGCCCTCGCCCGGCCCCCGGGAGGCGCTGCGCACCCTCTACGACTCGGCGGACCTGCTGAACGCCTGCACCGACGGCATCCTCGACGAGGACGAACGGGCGGCCCTCTCCCGCGCCCGCGCCGCCAGCGCCGACGCCGACCCGTGGACCCTCGACGACCGCGTCTGCCTCGAAGAGCTCCAGGTGCTGATCGGTGGCGAACCGCTGCCGCGGTACGGGCACATCGTCGTCGACGAAGCGCAGGACCTCACCCCCATGCAGGCCCGCGCCCTGCGCCGGCGCTGCGCCACGGGCGGCTCGATGACCGTCCTCGGCGACCTCGCCCAGGCAACCGGAGCCCACATCCCCACCAGCTGGGACCTGCTCGGCGCGCTCCTCTCCGACCACGGCGACTGGAGCGTGGCCGGGCTGAACACCAGCTACCGCGTCCCCGCCGAGATCATGGCGTTCGTCGCGCCGCTCGCGCGGGCGACCGCCCCCGCCCTGCCGTACCCGCGGGCCGTCCGCGAGGCGGGGGCGGACGCCGTACGGACGGTGGCGACCGAGCCGTGGAAGCTGCTCGACGACACCGTCGCCCAGGTGGCCCGCCTGGTCCGCACCAGCGACGGCAGCACCCCCCGGTCCGTGGCCGTCATCGTCCCCGACGACTCGGACTGGCTGGAGGCGATCAGCCGCCGGATCGACGAGGGCGGCGACATCGGCGAGCAGGACCGCGCGGCCGTCTCCGTGCTGGCCGCCGCCCAGAGCAAGGGCATGGAGTACGACCACGTCCTGGTCGTCGAGCCCGCCACGATCGCCGATCGCGTTCCCGCCGGGCTGCGGCAGCTCTACGTGGCGCTCACCCGCAGTACCCAGAGTCTGACCGTCCTGCACACCGCCCCGCTGCCGGAGGCGCTCACCGGCGCCAGGGCCGACGAGGCGCCGGCCGAGCCGGAGGGTGCGATTTCCGAGCCGGAGAGCACGCCGGAGCGGCTGCCCCGGATCGGCGCCGACGTCAGGGTCGAGGTCGTGGAGCGGGCGCCGGGCGGTCGCTACAAGGTCAGACCGCTCTCCCCCGTGATCGATCGACCGCTCGTCCTCACCGTCCGCCACGGATCGGTTCCGCCGCGGCGGGGTGAGCTGCTGGACTGCTGGGTGTTCGCCAACGAAACCAGCCAGACCGTGCTCACCGCCGACCAGCGCGGCCGCTCGCCCGTCTCGGAGCGGATGGCCGGTCGCTACCTCGCGGCGATGGGGGTGCTCGGAGCACTCGCGGGGAGCGTCGACGACGTGCCCGACGCGCGGGGCCGCCTCTCTGAGCTCCAGGGCATGGCCAACCGCGTCCTCCGGCGGGACCAGGCCGACTGGGTCGACGTGTTCCACCTGCTCGGCGAACCGGACCGGGAGCGGCTGGGCGTGCTGCGCGACCTCGCCGCGACGACCAACCGCGCACTCAAGGACGGCGCGTTGGACAGGGGGCGGCTCGCAGAGGAAATGGCGGCGTCCGGATGGACTGAACCTCTCTCCGAAGCGCGGCGGGAGCTTCAGGAGCGCTGCACCACCGCCGTTTCGAAGAAGCTGGACTCCGACGAGGCCGTGCCCAACGTCCCGCAGCACCCCAACCAGCATCCTGGACAGAAGGAAGAAGCACAGATGACGACCGCGGACACCGCACCGGCTCCGACCACGAGGGAGGTCTTCCTCCGCACCCTCACGGAGGCCGCCGCGGCCGACCGCACGTGCAACAAGCACGAGGCGGTCCGCCACGCGTTGAAGGCCTCGCTCCTCTGGGCGGACCTCAAGCCGACCGACTCGTCGGTCGTCGACGTCAGCTGTGTCACCGGGCGCGGCCTCTTCCTCTACGAGGCCCTCGGCGCAGGCCACTCCGCCTACGCGGACCTCCGCGCGGGTGCGACCCGGCTGCTCGAGATCGCCCACCTGCTGCCCGACCGGGCCGACGGTCTCTACCTCGTTCTCTCCGAACCGCCCGCCGAGGACTGGGCCGCGGACATGATCCGCGACGTCTTCCGCATCCATGTCATCTGGCGCAGTCCGGCCGGTTGGGGCGGTGAGGGCACAGACATCGCGTTGGGGTCCGCCAAGTGACCCGGATATATGGGGGCAGTCCGGCTTGACGCTTAAGCGTCAAGCCGGGCATCGCGCTGGGCCACCGAGTAGCACTCCCTGCTCCGTGCACCCTGAGATCCCCCAATGCGCCCTTGATCCACCGTGCCGATCAGCGGACTGTCAGACCCTGAGGTTGGTCATAGGACGATCGATCGGGGGATTCTCATGTCGGACGCGCACTCCGCCAGTCCGTGGGTACGCACGGTCTTCGGCTCCCTCGCCGCCGAGGTCGCAGCCATCGTGCCCGCATGTCTTGTCCGCGCCCACGAACGCGCCCAAGGCGGCCACGAAGGCGTTCACACGCAGACGCTCGAGGCGTACGGACACGGGCTCTACGCCGCACAGTACGAGGAACTGTCGGCCGGCCTCTCTCAGCTCCCCGGCGTCGAGCTGGTGCGCCTCCAGGCGCGGACCGTCGCCGTGGTCGCCGGCCATGTCATCTACCCGTACAGGTATGCGAAGAGGGACGTGCCCGTGACTGCTGCCAGACTCCGCAGCGCGTCGGGGCTTCGTGCTGACCTCATTCGCAGGCACGGTCCCGACCCGCGTCAGGTGGAGCTGGATCTCGGCATCGAACTGCCGGACGAGGACGAGCCTCATTCGGATCTCGCGCGCCTCTCACCGGACACCAAGCTTGTTCTCGTCGCCTACGCCTGTTCGCTGGCTGACGGTGTGGTCCGCCTGGAATGGGGATCTGCGGAGCTTCGCCGCGAAGATCGATCACTGATCTGGCACCGCCATGAGCCCCTGCCTATCCCGCGGCAGCGCTGACGCGAGAGGCTCTGGCAGGCGACCGCTTGCGGGTCCGATCTCGTCCCAAGTGATCTGCTAGAAGCAGCGGCTTGGCCGTACACCTCACCACGCCTGGCGCTTCCGAACACCGTTTCAAGAGCCTCGCCAGTTGGCCTCCGGACCAGGGCCATCTCGCGGTGCCACAGGCGCACGCTGGCCATACGTTCATCTGCTAATCCAGAGGGAGGACGTCATGCGTGGTACCGGAACGATCTACAAGCGGTGCGGCTGCCGGGACTCCGATACCGGTCGGCAGCTTGGAAGCCTTTGCCCGGACCTCCATCGCCGTGGCCACGGTTCTTGGTACCTCGCGATGCCAAGGCCCGCGACCGTCGACGATCACCGCTCCCGCTTGCGTCGGGGCGGGTATCGCACCCGCAAGGACGCCGCCGAGGCCCTCCAGCGGCTGCGCGACCGCGACCGCGTGCGCCAGGGCGAGCTCCTCACCACCGGCCAGTGGCTGCTGCGCTGGTACAGCACCGTCGAGCCGCACCTTCGGCCGTCGACTGCCCGCGGCTACCGCAAGCACCTGGAGCAGTACCTCGTGCCGCTGCTCGGCCACGAACTGCTCTGCGAGCTGACCAACGAGGGTGTCCAGCAGGCCTTCAGCAGCATCGTCCGTCGGCACCAGAACGCGGGCCAGCCGATAAGCGCGGGCACGCTACGCCGGATCCAGGCGACCTTGCGTGCAGCCCTCAACGTTGCCGTACGCAACGAGATGCTGACCACCAACCCGGCGAGACACCTCGACCTGCCGAGGGCGCCGCGCCCCCACCCGGTGGTGTGGACCGATGGTCGAGTGGCGGAGTGGGAGCGAACAGGCGAGCGCCCTCTCGTCGCTGTGTGGACGCCGACCCAGACCGCTGCCTTCCTCGCCTACGCGAGCGGGCACCGCTTGTACGCGCTGTATCACCTGTATGCGCTGCGTGGCCTGCGTCGCGGGGAAGGCGTAGGGCTCCGCTGGTCGGACTTCGACGCCTCTGGCCGAACGCTCACGGTCGCCAGGCAGCTACAGCAGCGAGAGAATGACCGCCTTGAGGCCTGCCCGGTCAAGACTCGTGCCGGCGAACGGACGATCGCCCTCGACGGGAGCACCGTCCGCATCTTGAACACTCACCGTAATCAGCAGAGGAGGGAGAAACTCGCAGCGGGAATTGAATGGAATGAATCCGGATACGTATTCACCGACGTCTACGGGAGTCCGCTGCGCCCGGACCACGTCGGTCACGTCTTCCAGGGCATGGTTCGCAGAAGTGGCCTACCGCCGGTCCGCCTCCACGACCTGCGCCACGGCGCGGCAAGTCTTGCCTTGACCGGCGGATCCGATCTCAAAGTCATCCAGGCCCAGTTGGGTCACTCGACGATCGTCACCACTGCCGACACCTACACGTCGGTCCTGCCCGAGACGGCCCATCTCAGCGCAGAAGCGACGGCCCGCGTGGCGATCGACGCAGCTCGGATGATCTCCAGAGGCATCCGTAGTCAGCCCAAGACGCGCAAGCGACGCTCAGGGGTCCGCCCCGCCGCCATCGCAAGCAGAAGAATCCGTAGCTCAGAGTGAGTTATTGACGTTTCGTCGGCGTGCTTTACCACCCCACACGCGCCTCACTCGCCACCCATCACGGGACCCCACCCAAGCCAGTCCCCCACTCCGTGACGCACGCCTTCCCAGGTCAAGGGGCCTACGACCAAGAAAGTGATGTCCAGAGAGGAATCCGCAGGCCTACGGATTAAAAGTCCGCAGCTCTTGAGTTAGCCTCGGCTCGACGTAGGGTGCCGCCTGGCCAGCACTCCTTACATTCGTCACGGAACGTAGCCGCGACTCTTCGCCTGCCGTCGCTTTCAGGGTACTCCCGGGCCTTCGCCGGGTGCTCTGGCCGCGACCCACCAGGCAAGAGCGCCACCTGCGGCGTGCATCGCAGCCAGCGCCGAGAAGCGCCCCCTCAGCCCTGGGTGACCTGCGCACACTCCCGGCGGCAGTAGGTCGTCCTCGGCGGTCACAGACATCAGGTCGCCTTCCACCCGGTATGCGCGCCGGGTCTCGACGCGCTTCGAAGAACATCACGTGCGTACGGTCTGCCCCGTTCAGCACGCCAAACCCTGTTCCGCCCGTCCAGGCGGACAGGTGACTGTAGGCGTGCCCGGCCGAGCCCAAGCGGCTCCACCACCCCATCAGAGGGAGACCATGCACGCCCGACCCCACGTTCCCGCCGCAAGCCGGCATTCGGCTCCGACCCCGGCCGTCGGCGCAGCCCCCGCGTACGAGGCCGATCCGGCGCCGGAGTTCGACCTCCTGCACAGCGGCTGGTACTCGACCGAGGAGCTCGCCGCGCTGCTGAAGGTCGACCCCTCGACCCTGCGGCGCTGGCGCTCCGCCACTCCCCCGCAGGGCCCGCCCTTCGTCCAGATCGCGCCCCGGCTCTACCTCTACAGCATCCCCGACACCCAGCTGTGGCTCGCCCAGAAGCGCACCGACCCATCCGAGGCAGCCTGAATGTCCGACCACACCCGGCTCATCCCCATGGGTGTCGACCTCACCACCGACATCGAGCACCGCCCCGACCGCCGCCCACAGTTCCGCTACCGCGCCCGCGTGCGCTGGACCGACCCCAACGGCGGCGGCCGCAAGTCGGCCTCCTCCTCCGTAGCCACGGAGACCGAAGCCGAGGCCTGGATCGCCCGCATGCAACGGGCCGCGGCACGAGGCATCACCCCCGCAACCCTCACCATGACCCTCGCCGAGTACGGCGACGAGAACTGGGACCTGGCGATGCGCGGCCTGGAGACCACCACCCTCGACCCCTACGCCGCCGGCTGGAAGCTGCGCGTCACCCCGGTCCTCGGCCACATACCCGTCACCAGCATCACCAACGGCATCACCGACCGGGCGCTCCACTCGTGGATCGCCGACGGACTCAGCATCTCCTCCGTCAAGAACAGTCTCGCCCCGCTCGTCCGCGTCATGGAGCAAGCCGTCCGCGACGGCCTCATCGACTTCAACCCCTCACGGATGAGCGGCTGGCAGCGCCTCTACAAGAAAGCCGAGGACGAACTCGACGACCCCCGCTCCCTCGCCCTCGCCGACTGGGGAGCCCTCGACGAACTCGCCAACGCCCTCGTCGAACGCTCCCACAACCACTACCGCGGCTGGGGCGACATCGTCCGCTTCGCCGCCTGCACCGCCGCCCGCATCGGCGAGGTCTCGGGCGTGCGCGTCAAGGACATCAACCGCTTCGACTGGACCTGGGATCTGTGCCGCCAGACCACCACCGGCCCCGGCGGCCTCATCGACAAGGGCACCAAGGGAAAGCGGCGGCGCACCGTCCCCATCATCGAAGAGATTCGCGACCTCGTGAACTGGCGCATGAACGTGGTCGGAAACGACCCCATGGCCCGCCTCTTCACCGGACCACGCGGCGGACGCATCACCACCGCCATCCTCCGCGACGCCACCCACTGGGACGAAGTCGTCGTCAGCCTCGGCTACGAGTACCTGCGCCGGCACGACCTCAGGCACACCGGCCTCACCTGGCTCGCCGACGCTGGCGTCCCCATCCACGTCCTCCAGAAGATCGCCGGCCACGGCCACATCACCACCACCCAGCGCTACCTCCACCCGGACAAGAGCTCCATCGAGAACGCTGGCCGAACCCTCAGCAGGCACCTGTCAGCAGACCGGACTACCTCGCAGGCGGCAGCGACCGAGGCGCCCGTTCGTCATCTACGTCTCGTCCAGTAGACGGCCGTAACGGGCAGCCTCCGAGGTCTCGCCGCTGACCATCTACCTACGGCAGCGAGCCTGTCATCGTCAACCACGCTGTTGTAGAAGTGGACTTGTGACAGACAACGAGCAAGGTGCGGAACCCTGGGTCCGGCTTCTGCACCGCGAGCAGACGGCACGCAACATCCACGGCAGCCTTCGAGCCTCTGGCATCACCGTGCCGCTGGACGCCGTACTCGACCTGTGCAACCGCGAGGTAGTGACGCGCGACGGCAACCCCGCTCCCCTCCCACCCGAATGAGCGCTCCATCTCCTCGACGGTGCCAGCACAATGCCACCCACCGCTTGCTCCGACCCCGCTCCGACCGCACAGCGGATTTCCGGCGGCCCCATCCGGGTAGGGCTGCTGTCATATCGCGCAGGCAGCACGGACCCCACGCGGGTTCGCGCTGTCATGGACCAGGGGGTGGACTGGGTGGCACGCCGAAAGACTGTGGCGGAAATCCTCGCCGAGGCGTACCGCCTGAAGCAGCAGGCACGAGCCGCGGAGGCGCAGCGCGGGACGCAGCAGCCGACGAACGGCAAGGCCTCCGCGCCGGCGGCTCAGCCCCGCCCCAGGAAACGGAAGGTGGACCCCGCAGTCGAACACGCCCGGCTCCTGGCCGCCGGCGAGAAGCACCTCCAACGCGAGGAGGCCGCCCGCGCCAAGGAAGCCGCCCGCGTGGAGGCCGAGTTGGCCAAGCGCCAGGCGGCCCGCCGCCAGGCGGAGGAAGCAAGGAGCCGCGAGGACGCCCAAGCCGAGAAGGAGGCCCAGCGGCAAGCCCGGCAAGCGGAGACGGCCCGGCTCAAAGCCCTGGCCGAGGCGGGCACCGCCGAGTGCAACCTGCGCCGCGAGGAACTGGAGACGGTCCTGCTCCTACGACCCGAGGGCCTTGAACTGTGGCATCCCCACGTCGAGCAGGCGTTCATCCACGAGGGTCCCCAGGGCGTCGAAGAGATGGTCGAAGACCTGCTGCAGCGGTCCCCCGTGCCCCCTGGGTGCCGAACGGCATCCCGCGTGGTCTACACCCCCGAGGCCCAGCAACTCCTGGTCGACGTCGAGCTTCCGAACCACGAGATCGTCCCCGCGGTGGCCTCCTACCGCTACGTCGCCCAGCGTGCCGAGGTCGTCCCCCAACCCGCCAAACAGACCGAGATCCACGAGTCCTACGCCCGACTCGTGGCCCGCCTGGCCCTGCGCGCGCTCGACGAGGCGTTCTCCGCCACCCCGGCCTCGTTCGTGGAGACCGTCATCCTCAACGGCCGCGTCAACGCCACAGACCCGGCGACCGGCCAGGCAATCCGGGCATGCGTCGTCAGCGTCGTCGCCGAGCGCAAGGACTTCGCGGAACTGGTCCTGGACGAGCCCAGGCTCGACCCGCAGCAGTGCCTCCACCGGCTCGGCGCCACCGTCTCCAAGCACCCCCACGACCTGGAACCGGTCACACCCATCGTCGAGGCCGACCTGTCCCACTACCGCATCATCACTGAGACCGCCGTGGTCGCCACCCTGGACAGCCGGCTTGATCTGCTCCAGATGAACCCCTACGACTTCGAACGCCTGGTCCGCGAACTCTTCGAAGCCATGGGCTACGAGACCTGGCGCACCCAGGGATCCCGCGACGACGGCGTGGACGCCGTCGCGATCCTGGCCGACCCCATTGGCTCCAGCGTCTTCGCCATCCAGGCCAAGCGCTCCAAGAACGCGATCCCGGTGGAGACCGTCCGGGCCATGGTCGGCGTCATGGACGACAAGGACGCCGGCTACGGCATCGTCGTCGCCACGTCGTGGTTCGGCAAGGCCAGCCACGAATTCGCCCACCGCAACGGCCGCATCCGCCTCATCGACGGCCGCAACCTTAAGGCCCTGCTCGCCGAGCACCTGA
This sequence comes from Kitasatospora sp. NPDC001527, assembly GCF_040298605.1. Taxonomy (NCBI): domain Bacteria; kingdom Bacillati; phylum Actinomycetota; class Actinomycetes; order Kitasatosporales; family Streptomycetaceae; genus Kitasatospora; species Kitasatospora sp. NPDC001527. The sequence goes on from NZ_JBEPAM010000027.1 coordinate 101,200, forward strand.
GCATCGACGCCCTGATCGGACTGCCCAAAGTGCCCCCGGGCTGGCAGGCCGGCGACCTCGTGTAGGCGCGAACGCGGGGCCGCCGCACCGGGTTGCGGTGGCCCTCCTGCCGACCGGCTGCGGTCCCCAGCTGGTCCCCAGCAAGATCGCAAGACGGCGGCGCCGAAGCCGCCCACCGCCTGTCGGACCATCAACAAAAAGGCCGCTGACCTGGGATCTCTCCCGGCCAACGGCCTTCCGACACAATGTCGGGACGACAGGATTTGAACCTGCGACCCCTTGACCCCCAGTCAAGTGCGCTACCAAGCTGCGCCACGTCCCGTGGTCTCGTGGCCCTGGGCTGAGCCTGGGGGGCTCGGCCTTCGGGTTTCTCGACCTTGTCGGCCAGTTGTCCCGGCGACGAGGAAAACAATACAGCACGTCGGGGGGTGCTCGCTGCAGGGTTGGGGGTGCGGGGGTCAGGGGGTGGGGTGGCGGGCGTCGTAGCGGAGGAAGGCGGGGCGGCGGGCGGCGAGGAGGAGGGTGGCGGCGACGCAGGCGAGGCCGCCGCTGACGACGGAGACGGCCGGGCTGGTGAGGGAGGCGACGGCGCCGGACTCGAAGTCGCCGAGGCGGGGGCCGCCGGCGACGATCACGATGAAGACGCCCTGGAGGCGGCCGCGCATCTCGTCCGGGGCGGCGACCTGCATCATCGTGTTGCGGAAGATCATGCTGATGGTGTCGGCGCAGCCGGCGGCGGCGAGCAGGAGGAGGCCGAGCCAGAGGTCGCGGACCAGGCCGAAGGCGGCGATGGCGAGGCCCCAGGCGATCACGGCGGCCATGACGGCGGCGCCCTGGCGGTGGACGCGGCCGATCCAGCCGGAGAAGAGGGCGCCGGCCAGGGCGCCGACGGCGGGGGCGGCGGCGAGCAGGCCGACGGTGCGGGCGTCGCCGCCGTAGAAGGTGACGGCGAGGGCCGGGAAGAGGGCGCGCGGCATGCCGAAGATCATCGCGGCCAGGTCGGCGAGGAAGCTGGTGCGGAGGTTGGGCTGGTCGCGCAGGAAGCGGAGGCCGTCGAGGACGGAGGCCCGCCCCTTGCGGTCGCCGAGCGGGAGCATGGCGGGCAGGCGCCACATCGCGTAAAGGGTGGCGCCGAAGGCGACGGTGTCGACGACGTAGGCGGCCTGGACGCCGTAGGCGCCGATGAGGACGCCGCCGAGCATGGGGCCGACGGTGAGGCCGAGGTTCATGCTGACGGTGTTCAGCGCGTTGGCGGCGGGGAGCTGGTGGGCGGGGACGAGGCGCGGGATCATCGCCGAGCGGGCGGGCGAGGCGAGCGCGAAGAAGCCGGCCTGGAGGGCGACGGCCGCGTAGAGGACCGCGACCAGGCCGAGGCCGGCGAGCGCCTGGGCGGCCAGGACGGCGGAGACGGCGGCGAGGCCGGCCGCGCCTATCAGGCCGAGGCGGCGGCGGTCGGCGCTGTCGGCGATGGCGCCGCCGTAGAGGCCGAAGGCGACCAGCGGGACGAGGGAGAAGAGGCCGACCAGGCCGGTGGCGAAGGTGGAGCCGGTCAGGTCGTAGACCTGGACGGAGACGGCGACGGCCGTCATCTGCTGGCCGATCGAGGAGACGGACTGCCCGAACCAGACCCGCCGGTAGTCGGCGTGGTCGCGCAGCGGGCTCAGGTCGGCGAAGGCACCGCGGGCGAACCGTCGGTACCAGGCCGGCGGCGAAACGGCCGGGGAGGAGGACGAAGAGGAGACGGGCGAGGAAACGGGAGCGGAGACGGAGGAGACGGGCGAGGAAACGGGAGCGGAGACGGAGGAGACGGCAGAGGCGGCGACGGCGTCGGACGGAGCGGGCGGCGTGTCCCCGTCGGCCTCGGAATTGGCAGGATGATTGGTCGACACAGTGGACCATCGTGGCCCCGCCCGCCCGGCCCGCTGACACCGGGGTGGGATGCGCGGCCCGGCGTCAGCGCGGTCCGACGTTCTCCAGGATCCGGTCCAGCAGTGTCGCGAGCTGCGCGACCTCCCGGTCGCTGAGGCCCTTGAGCATCTCCTGCTGGCTGTTGACCGCGACCGAGGCGATCCGGCTGTACATCTCCTCGCCGTCGGGCGCGATCTCCACGGTCGCCGCCCGGCGGTCGACGCCGGTGCGCTTGCGGACGACCAGACCGCGCCGCTCCATCGACTCCAGGTGACGGGAGAGCGTCGGGCCCTCGATGCTCAGGTACTGGGCGAGTGCGCGCTGGATCATCGGGCCCTCCAGCTTCAGGGCGGCGAGCACCGTCCACGCCGCGAAGGTCGCGCCCGCCTCGGCGAGGCGCTCCTCGAAGAACGCCCGACAGGACTTCGCGGTCAGGTGCAGCTTCGGCGCGACGCTGCTGCGCAGCCACGTCGGGCCGGCGTCCGCCTCGGCAGGGACCCGTTCTGCGCTCTGCCGGCCGGGCATCCGAGCCTCCCATTCGTCACGAAATCCTCTGTGCAGCGTAGCGCCGACCGGCGCCTTGACCAGCCCCGGGCAGCTGTGGGGCCGGACGCCGATCGGAACAGCCGTGAGTGGCACCGACGTGGGGACAAGAGGCGGGCCCGCACCGTGTGACCACGGTGCGGGCCCCTCCCCCGCGCGCCGGAACGGGTGCCCAGGCGGCGGAGGTTCGCGGCGGCGGAGGTTCGCGGCGGCGGACGATCAGAGCGGGACGACCCGGAACACCGGGATGTCCCGCGCGGCCCGCTCGAAGCTCTCCGGGCGCTTGTCCGGCACCACGCCGTTCTTGACGAAGATGCCGGCGCCCATCGGGACCTGGGTCGGGAAGTGCCGGGCGATCGGCCCGCGTTCGTGCGGCGGCACCTCCACCAGCCTGACCCGCTGCGTCTTGCGCCCGCGGACCAGCACCCCCTCGCCGGCCGCCCGGACGTTCTTCACCCAGTCCGACCCGGGAAACGCCTGCAGGATGTACACCGCGCCGCCGACCTTCAGCGGGGCGACCGGATTGGTGTACTCCCGGCCGGACTTGCGGCCCTTCACCTTCAACAGTTGCAACGGGCCGACCGGCAGGCCGATCCCGTGGAAGACCTCCATCATCTTGTTGCCGAACCTCTGGAACCCGGTCACCCGGACACGGGCGGTGGTACTGGCAGTGGCATTGGGCATGGCTGGCGCCCCCGGAAAACTTTTCGAAGAACATAGATAGCGTGCTATTGATTAGCGTGGCACGCTCCCCCGGGGCTGTCAACGAAGGCGGCGCGTCGCACAGTTGGCCGGGCCCGGGGATCCGGGCCCGGCCAACGAGCGACCAACGGGCGACCAAGAGCGGCCGACCAGCAGCCGCCACCGGCCGGTGGCCGACCGGCGACCGGCGACCGGCGACCGGCCAGCGACCGGCTGACGACCGCTACCGGGTGAGGACCTGCTTCTCCCCCGCCTCCACCGCGAAGTCCAGCCGGTTGCCCGGCGGCGGGAACGGGCAGATGAAGTGGTCCGCGAAGGCGCACGGCGGCAGGTAGGCGCGGTTCAGGTCCAGCACCGTGCGGCCGTCCTCGTCCGGCGCGGGCAGGGTGATGAAGCGGAACCGGTAGGTGTCCCGGCCGCTGGTGGCGTCGGCGATCACGCCGCTCAGGCCGTTGGCCGAGCGGCTGACGGTCAGGGTGCGGTGCTCGCCGGCCACGGTGAACGCGATCTGCCCGGTGACGGCCAGCGGCCGCTCCTTGCCGTCGGCGTTCGGGACGACCACCGCCTGCGCCTGCTCGCCCTCGAACGGGGTGAAGACCGCGGAGACCGCCCACTCCGGCGCGTAGGGGTAGGCGGAGATCCCGGCGAACGAGGCCCGCCGGGGCGCCGCCGGGTCGAAGACCCGCAGCGCCAGCTCGCCCTCGCGCTCGATCGGCACCAGCAGCAGCTCACCCAGCGAGGCGGTGTCCGCCGCCGGGTCGGTGTCCGGACGCAGCAGCGCCTCACCGTCGACGGGGGCGTCCGCACCCGCCACGGCGAGGCCGTCGGCCGCCGCCGCCCGGACCCGGACGCCCTCGGCGTCGGCCCACCAGACCCCGGGCAGCCCCGGAATCTCCGCGGGCTCGGGCTCCAGCCAGTACGTGCCGGTGAGCGCCAGCTGACCGTGCGGGGTGCTGACCGTCGCAGCCCGCCGATCGCTCCAGTGCTTCCATTCCTCCGCGGCCGTCGCCGTCATCGGCTCGCCCTCCCACTGTGCTCCAGGGCCCGCCGGGCGGGCCGTCCGTTCTCCGTCACCCGGTCGAACGCCCGGCACCCGGGCCGGGCATTCCCGGCCCCGGATCCCTTCGTACGACCGTCACACCGCTCAACGCGGCGGTCACGCTGTTCAACGCGCCGGCCACGCCGTTCAACACGGCGGTCACACCCGCCCCGCCGGTACCGGTCAGTCCTTGATCCGGCGGAACAGGCCCTCCTGCACCACGGATACCACCAGCCGGCCGCTGCGGTCGAAGATCTCGCCGCGCGCCAGGCCCCGGGCGCCGTGGGATATCGGGGACTCCTGCTGGTAGAGCAGCCAGTCGTCGGCCCGGAACGGCCGGTGGAACCACATCGCGTGGTCGAGCGAGGCCATGTCGAAGTGCCGGGTGCCCCAGAGCGGCTCCACGGGGGCTCGGACGGCGTCCAGCAGGGTCATGTCGCTCGCGTAGGTGAGCGCGCAGACGTGGATCAGCGGGTCGTCCGGCAGCTCGCCGTTGGTCCGCAGCCAGACGCCGCTGCGCGCCTCGACACCGGCCAGCTCCTCGGTGCTCCAGCGCAGCCGGTCGACGTAGCGGATGTCGAACGGCTGGCGGCGGCTGATGAACGGGGGCAGCTCGCCGAGCCGGGAGCCGACCTCCTCCAGCGCGCTGGGCAGCGTCTCGGGGGCCGGCACCTCGGGTACCGGGAACTGGTGCTCGATGCTGTCCGGCTCCGGGGCGTGGAAGTCGGCGGTCAGCGCGAAGATCGACCGCCCGCCCTGGATCGCCAGCACCCGGCGGGTGGTGAACGAGCGGCCGTCCCGCAGCCGGTCCACCTGGTACACGATGGGCACGCCCGGTACCCCGGGACGCAGGAAGTAGGCGTGCAGCGAATGGACCGGCCGGTCGCCGTCCACGGTGCGCCCCGCCGCGACCAGCGCCTGACCGGCGACCTGTCCGCCGAACGTGCGCTGGAGCGCCTCCTCGGGGCTGCGCCCGCGGAAGATGTTCAGCTCGATCTGCTCAAGGTCCAGCAGCGCGACGAGATCGTCGACCGGGGTACCCATGGAACACGTCCTCTCCGGGCCGCCGCCCGGCCGGAGGTCTTCCGCCCGGCTGCCGCGACCCGTTCCTCTCGAATTCTCCAGCTCAATCGAATTCCTCAGCGAGCCGGGGCATTCCCGGGATCGGGGCCGCGGACGCCGATTCACTCGAACGAGGTCGAACACGGCGCACAGGTGGACGGGCGCACCACCGGGCCCCAGCACCCCCGAAGCACCGGGCCCCAGCACCCCCGAAGCACCGGACCCCCGCCCCCGAAGCACCGGACCCCCGCCCCCGAAGCGCCGCAGCACCAGCAGCACCGCAGCACGAAACCCGGACCCCAGCCCCCAACCCCCGGCGCCCGCACTCAGAGCCCCGACTGCCGCACGGTGATGTTGAGCCGCCCGGTCAGCCCCAGTGCCGGGTCCGCCGTCCCCGGCAGCGTCCGCGTCACGCCGTGGTACGCGAACCGGGCCGGACCGCCGAACACCAGCAGGTCCCCGCTGCGCAGCTCCAGGTCGGTCCACGGCCTGGTCCTGGTCTCGGTGTTGCCGAGCCGGAAGACGCACGAGTCGCCGAGCGACAGCGAGACCACCGGGGCGTCCGCCCGCTCGTCGCGGTCCTGGTGCAGGCCCATCCGCGCCCCGTGCGGGTAGTGGTTGACGATCGCGATGTCCGGCGCGTAGCCGGCCGCGCCCGCGATCCCGCCGACGGCGGCGCCGTACGCCTCGGCCACCGCCCGCCGGGCGAGCGCGCCGAGCTCGGGCGGGAACGGCTTGACCGGCGCTCCGTCCTCGGCCACCCGCCGGTATCCGTACGGGTACCAGTGCAGGCCCAGGCCGACCATCCGGACGGACATCATGCCGCCGGTGGGCATCCGGACGGTGTGCATCCCGGCGGGCGGCCGGGCCCACGCCCGGCAGGCCGCGACCAGCCGCCGCTGCGCCGCCGCGTCCAGCCAGCCCGGGAGCAGCACCGCGCCGGGCGCCGGCTCGAACCGCCCCCGCCCCGGACCGGCGCCGTCCGCACCGCCGAAGCCGAACAACTCGCCCTGGGTCACTCCCCCATCCTCGCGCACCGGTCCGACACCGGCCCCGGACGGCGGAGCGGCCCGCACGCCGCCGGCCGCCCTCCCGGGTGCGGGAGGGCGGCCGGCGGACCGGGCGTGCGGATCAGACGGCGAGGGTCTGGCCCGGGAGGATCAGGTTCGGGTTGCCACCGATGACCTTGGTGTTCTTGCTGTACAGGTCGTGCCAGTCGACGCCCTGGGCGGCGGCGATGGTGCTCAGGGTGTCGCCGGCCTTGACGGTGTAGGTGCCGTTGGCCTTCTTGGCGTCGTTCGAGGTCCAGCCCTTGCCCGACTTCGCGGTCGTGTCGGCCTTCGGCGCGGCGGCGGCCTTGGGGGCCTCAGCGGCCTTCGGGGCGGCCTTCGGGGCGGCCTTGGGAGCCTCGGCGGCCTTCGGCGCGGCCGGCTTCGGGGTCGCGGTGGCGGCCGGGGCGGCCGGCTTCGCGGCCAGGGCGGCCGGCTTGGCGGCCGGGGCGGAGGTGTCGACCGCGGCCGGGGCGCCGCCCTTGGTCAGACCGGCCTTGACGGAGCAGACGGGCCAGGCGCCCGGGCCCTGCGAGGCGAGGACCTTCTCGGCGACGGCGATCTGCTGCGCCTTGGTGGCCAGGTTGGCCTGCGGGGCGTAGGCGGTGCCGCCGAAGGCGGCCCAGGTGCTGGAGGTGAACTGCAGACCGCCGTAGAAACCGTTGCCGGTGTTGATGGCCCAGTTGCCGCCGCTCTCGCACTGGGCGACGGCGTCCCAGGTGGAGACGGAGGCGGCGGAGGCCGAGGTGGCCGTGACGAGGCCGGCCACCGGCAGGGCCGCGACAGCGGCGCCCGCCACGACAGCCATCCGGACGCGGTTGCGCTTGGTGGCGGAGGCGGTGGTGGCAGCGGCGGTCTCGTGACGGAAGGTCATGGGGTTCCTCTCGACAGCCCCGGGCGGGCATGCGGAACCAAGCCCTGGAAGGGGACTGGAATCGCTCGCCGCGTCCGTCGGGCGGCCGGAGACGTGTCGGACGTCCCGCGCCGCCCCGGCCACCCGCCACGCACCGGCGACCTGTTCGAGCGGTCGCATCGGCGGGCACGGCCGGCGCCGGAGGAAACCGGCGGGCTGTGCGTCGGGGGTGAACCCGGGTGGTGCTCGTTGCACCGCCAATGAAGCTACGAGTCGGCCGCCTGGGAACCAAACACTTTCGGGTCTCCCCAGCTCAGCAGGGGGTTACCGCCGGTAATGACCTGGCATTCATGTCCTTAATGTCCGTTTTAGGCGTCATTTCCTAGATCAAACATCCGCAGGCCGTGGGCTACCTCACACCGGCATTCCGGCACTCCCGCCACCGAGATCGACACATTGCGATGCCACCGGCACCCTCCGCGATCGAATCCGAGGCAATTCCCGTCAGCCCGGCACCCCACCCGTGACCCCTGCCACAAGGGCCCGTTGGTAAGGGCGGCCGGGGCGCCCCCGTCTCCGGCTCGAACAGAGCCGGCCTTCCACCCCTCCCCTTCGACCCCCGACACCGCACCGAGGAGAAACCCAGTGCCGCGCATGCTCGACGTCAGCGACGAGGTCCGTTCCGAGATCGGCGACGACGAGGCCGACCGCCTGCTCGGCGGCGCCCACGCACCCGACAGCTACGAGTGCACCTCCTGCCGCACCCCCGGCGACGCGTTCCAGGAGCCCACCAGCACCGTGCTGTTCGTCGGCGAGGAGACGGCGGTGCTGGCCTTCGCGCACGCCCGCTGCATCCCCTCGCAGGTGGTCCCGGTCTCCGAGGAGCAGCTGGCCGGCGCCGTCCGCAGCATCAGCGAGTCCCAGGGCGCCCCGGCCGCCGACGCCGCGCCCGTCCCCCCGCAGCCGCCGGTGCGCGTGCCGGCCCCGGACGCGGCCTCCGCCCCGGCGGACGGGCGGCCCGTCGCTCCCGGCCAGGCCGCGATCCTCGGCATCACCTGCGGGCTGGTCCTGCACGGCGACACCGGCCACGCCTCGCTGGTCGTCGAGCCGACCGGGCCGGTCGGGCGCCCGGGCAACACCTCCGGCGAGGACGAGTTCCTCGACCTGCTCCAGGACGCGGGCTTCCAGCCGGTCACCGACCTCGACAAGACGCCCGACCAGCTGCCCGGCTGGTCGGTGCTGGTCGCGATGGGCAAGCTGCACGCGATCCTCCAGCCCGCGGCGGCCGGCGGCAGCACCGGCTGGTGGCAGGCCCACCAGCCGCTCCAGGTGACCGACGCCTGGCGGTTCGCCGCCAACCAGCTCGGCGAGGTCACCATGTACGCCGTCCCGGCCGGAACCGTCGGCCGGCAGCCGCGCGAGGACCTGCTGCGCCAGGCGCTGGAGCGGGCGGTGGCACTCGGCCAGGTGGTCGCCGCCTCCCTCCCGCTCGCCGGCACCTGAGCCGCGCCGCGCCCCCGGGGGCGCCCCCACGGCCCCACCCCGCCCCCGGGGCGGCCCCACGGCCCCATGGCCCCACGCCGCCCCCGGGGGCGCCCACCCGCATCCCCCGGGCGCCCTCGCTCGTTGGGCCCTGCGTGTACAGCTACGACGTCCCCGCCTCCCCCCGGCGGTCCACCACCGCCTCCCGCCCGATCCCGGGCATGCGCCCCTCGTACGACGCGGAGCACCCGCACTCGGCGACGCCGATCTACGACGAGCTGTACTCCGAGTACCGCCGGCTCTTCCGCGCCCTGCCGGGCGACCGCTCGGGCGAGGAGGACCTGGCCTTCACCGGCTTCGCCGTCCGGGACACCGCTCCGGCGCGCACCGACCCGCGCCCGTACCCGCCGCAGCACCAGGCCTTCCAGACGTACGCGGGACAGGCGGTCGGCATCCCGCAGTTCATGCCCAGCCGGCCGGGCGGAGCCGACCAACCCGGGCAGCCGGACCAGCCCTTCGGCCACACCGGCCACACCGGCCACCCGCACGACCCTTTTGGCGCCGCCGGCACCGGCCACCCGGCGGGCCCGTACCCGGCCGGCTTCCCCGCCACCCCCGCCCCCGGCCGTCCGGCGGGTGGCCACCCGGGCGGCGCCCCGTCGGCCGCCCCGGCGGGCTCCCAGGCCGGCAACGGCCAGGGCTGGGTCGCGGCCGGCTACCTCGGCCCGGTCCCGCCGCCGGTGCCCGCGCCCGCCCCGGTGACGGTCCCGGTTCCGGCGCCCGCCCCGGCGGTGGGGGCCCCCCGGCCGGCACCGCCCCCCCGGCCCCGCCGCGCTGGGGGGGGGCCCCCCGGAGCCGGCACACCCCCACACCA
>NZ_JBEPAM010000028.1:0-108007 GCF_040298605.1 Kitasatospora sp. NPDC001527
GCGCGGTCGCGGGGGAATCCCTCGGACATGCACAGCAGGAGGCCGTCCGCGGAGACCACCACCGTGTGCGACACCCCGGGGGTGTTGTCCACGAAGTTGGTGATCAGCCAGTTCAGGTTCTGTGCGGCCTGGCTCATCTGATTCAACTCAACGCTCCTGATGATCTGCGGCGTTGCCGTCGGTCCGGCCCCCGAAACTATCGAACCCGGGCTGCTGGGCACCATGGTGGAAACCGGCCTGGTTGCCCTGGTCGGCCTGGCCCTGGTTGCCCTGCGCCGGGTTGCCCGGCGCCTGGCCGGCCGCCTGCTCGGCACCGGCCCGGCGGCCCTGCTGGATGCCGCGGCGCAGGTTGGTGAGGCGGCCGCGGACCTCCTCGGGTGCCCGGGAGACCTGCGGACCGGTCAGCGGGGACGCCTCGGCGGTGCCGGAGACCAGGTTGGCCTGCGGGGTGCGCCGGGGCAGGCCCGACATGGTCACCCCGCTGGTCGACGGCTCGCGGACCTGCTCGGCGCGGCGCCAGCGCTCGTCGTTGGCCGACGGGCGCCACGGGGCGTCACCCGGCTGCTGCTGGGCCTGCTGCTGGGCCTGCTGCTGCGGCTGCTGGGTCTGTTGCTGGGTCCGGTCGGCCTGCGGCTGGGTGGCCGGCCGGCCGGGTGCCTGCGGCGGGTGGCCCGGGGCGGTGGTGCCGGGGCGGCGCGGCTGGTACGGCCGCGGCCGGCTCTGCTGCTGGGCCGGGCGGCCCTCCTCGCCGGGCCGGCCCTGCCCGGCCGGGGCCCCGCCGTCGGACGGTCCGGTCGGCAGCGCCATCGGCTCAGGGCGGGCGGGCGGCTGCTGGACCGGCTGCTGCGGGGCCTGCGGCTGCTGCGGCCGGCCGGCCTGCTCCGGACGGACCGGGTTGGGCATGCTCGGCAGCACCGGCTCCACCAGGCCGAGGCCCAGCGGGTCGCGCGGGTCGATGTCGCTGGCCTCGAACCGGGGGCGGGCGAACTGCTGGGTGCTCTCCACCGGGGTGGGCTCGGCCGCCGGCAGCGGCTGGGCCTGCTGGACCTGCGGCAGCGGCTGGGTCTGCTGCTGCGGCTGCTGCCGGTCACCCGGCGCGGGCCGCTGCGGACGGCCGCCCTGGCCCTGCGGGCCCTGCGGACCGCCCTGGGGGCCCTGCGGCGGACGGCCCTGGCCGGGCCGCTGACGCTGCGGCAGCCCCTCCTGCGGACGCTCACCGGGGCGGGCGCCCTGCGGCGCGCCCGGGCGGCCCGACTGGTCGGCCCAGCCGTGCTGGGGCTGCTCGCCGCCGCGGGCGGCGGGGACGCCGTCGCCCTGCGGGCGCTCCTGGCCGGGACGGCGTCCGCCCGGGCCGCCCTGCTGCGGGCCGCCCTGCTGGGCACCGGGCTGCTGGCCGCGGCGGGGCAGGCCGCCGGGGCCGCCCTGCTGCGGGCCCCCTCGGCCCGGGGTGCGCTGCGGCAGGCCGCCCTGCTGGGCGGGACCCTGCTGGTGGGGGGCCTGCTGGGCGGGACCCTGCTGGCCGGGGGCACCCGGCCGCCCGCCCTGCTGCGCCGGGTTCTCGCGCAGCGACTGGCCGGCCTGACGGGTCGGCAGACCGCCGCCCGCGCCCTGGCCGCTCTGGCCGCCCTGGCCGCCCTGTCCGCCGGACGGGCCGGGCCCGCCCTGGCCGAGCTGCGGCCGGCCCTGCGGGGCACCGCCCGCCGGACCCTGGCCGAGCGCCGCCGGGGCGCCGGGGCGCCCGCCCGGACCGGCCGGGACCTGGCGCTGCTGGCGCGGCGTCGGGGTGACCCCGCGCTGCTGCTTGGGCTGGCCGCCACCGGAGCGGCCGGGGCCGCGGCGGTCGGCGGAGTTGGTGACGTCCACCGGGAGCATGACCAGCGCGGTGGTGCCACCGGAGTCGCTGGGGCGCAGCTGGATGCGGATGCCGTGGCGCAGCGACAGGCGGCCGACCACGAACAGGCCCATGCGGCGGGAGACCGAGACGTCCACCGTCGGCGGGTTGGCGAGGCGCTCGTTGATCTCGGCGAGGTCGTCGGGGCTCAGGCCGATGCCGGTGTCGTGGATCTCGACGAGCACCCGGCCGTCCGGCAGCGCGTGGCCGGTGACCCGCACGCGGGTCTGCGGGCTGGAGAACGAGGTGGCGTTCTCCAGCAGCTCGGCGAGCAGGTGGACGAGGTCGTTGACGACGCGGCCGGCGACCTCGGCCGACGGCACGGCGGCGAGCTCGATGCGCTCGTACTGCTCCACCTCGGAGGCGGCGGCGCGCAGCACGTCGACCAGCGGGACGGGGCGGGTCCAGCGGCGGCCCGGGTCCTCACCGGCGAGGACGAGCAGGTTCTCGCCGTTGCGGCGCATGCGGGTGGCGAGGTGGTCCAGCTTGAAGAGGTTGGCCAGCTGGTCCGGGTCGGCCTCGCGGCTCTCCAGCTCGGAGATCAGCGACAGCTGGCGCTGGATGAGGCCCTGGCTGCGGCGCGAGAGGTTGGTGAACATCGCGTTGATGTTGCCGCGCAGCAGGGCCTGCTCGGCGGCGAGGCGGACGGCCTCGCTGTGCACCATGTCGAAGGCGTGCGCCACGTGGCCGATCTCGTCCGCGGAGTCGACGGCGACCGGCTCGACGGTGACGTCCACGTCGTGCGGGTCGGACTCGGAGAGCGTCTTGACCAGCTCGGGCAGCCGCCGCTCGGCGACGTCCTCGGCCGCGGCCTGCAGACGGGTCAGCGAGCGCACCATCGAGCGGGCGATCAGACCGGCACCACCGAGGGCGACGAGCAGCACCAGCGCGACGGCGGCACCGATGATCAGGGCCTCGGTGTCGGCCTGGGACTGGAGCTCCTGGGCCTTGCCGTCGAGGTCCTCGATGAGCTTGGACTCGATCCGGCGCTCGGCGGCGATCTTGGCGGTGGACTGCTCGTACCAGTCCTTGTAGCTGACGGTCTCGGCCTGGCGGATGCCGCTCTGCTGGAGGATCGAGCGCGCGAAGCGGTCGGCCGCGGCGACCACCGAGTTGTAGCTCAGCTGGCCGCGCAGGTTGTCCAGGTCGTGCGAGGTGTAGATGTTGTTGAACCCGGTGAGCGCGTTGTCGTAGGACGACTTCAGCCGGATGCCGAAGGACTCGTCGCTGAGGCTGAGGTCCGGGCCGCCCGGGTTGGCGAGCGCGGCGCTGATCAGCGCGCGCTGCTGCGAGGTGGCGTTCTTGGCGAGCGAGAACTGCTGGAGGGCGCGGGTCGCGCGGACCAGCTCGCGGTTGTTGGACGCGAGCGCGATGTCCTGGGTGATCGACAGCAGGTCGCGGATGATCACGTCGTACGCGGTGATCGTCGCCTGGATGTTCTGGTTGTTCTGGTACGGGTTGCCGCGCGCGTCGGAGACCGAGTTCAGGTCCTTGCGGATCTGGAAGAGCAGCGCCTTTCCGCCGGAGAGTTCGAGGTTCTCGAACTTGTCCGAGGACGCGGTGAAGGTGCGGCTGAGGTCGTCGGTGACCTTGCGGGCGGCGACGATGTCGTCGTCCAGCGGCGCGTTGGGCTTGGCGGTGATCGGGCCCGCGCTGACGTCCCGCTCGTTCTGCAGGGCGTTGGCGAGGTCGGTCGCCTTCTTGGCCAGGTCCGAGAGGTTGGCCATCTGGGCCAGCTGCTGCGAGGTCTCGAGCGAGGTCTGGATGCGCAGGCCACCGAGGACCAGCGCGACCAGGACCGGGAGCGCGAGCAGGGCGATGAGCTTGCTGCGGATGCGCCAGTTGCGCATGGCGAGGCGGCTCATGCCCTTGGCGCGCCGGCGGGTCAGGGAGCTGCGGAGCTTGCCGCGGGTCGACTTCCGCTCCGCCCCGTCCTCCTCCGGCCCGCCGACCACGTCGGGTGCCGGTTCGGCCGGGCCGCCGGGGGCCGCCGCCTGCTGGGGGGCTGCCACGGGCTCACGCGACTCCGGGTCACCCGCGGCGCCGCTACCCCTTTTGAAACGTCCCTGCACTGGCGTCGCAACCTCTGGACCGGGCGTCCCGCCGCGTCGCCACGGCCTGGACGGTGTCGAGTTTCCATCCGCACCCCGGCCGGTCCGGGAGAGCGGGTCACCGGGGTGGACAGCTCCCTACCCACGGTCCGTGGCATTCCAGCACAGCCGGGGAATCCCAACAAGGGCGGACGGGGCACACCGGACGGCACTACGCACCGCGCGCGGTAACTCACCGACTGTGCGGCAAACGGACCGGAATACCGCCTTTTTCGGACACTCGCCGGATACATGCCAAGCAGACCCGAGATCAACACGATGGGCGGAGCTTCGGGTATGCCCGATATTTCCGATATGCCAGTAAAGGGCGATGCAGCGATATGTCGGATATCAGAGATATGTTCCGTGTTTTGTGACCAAAATCACAGACGAATGTGTAGCTTTGGTCACGGTGGCTGTGGAAAGAGATCCGTAATCTTGCTGTATCCGGAGCACGGCCCCTGATCAGCCTGCCCAGAATCTCCCCGAATCACTCAGGCCGGTGCCGATCGTGGTCGGTCGCCCGGCCGCGACCTTGAGGTGCTGACGAGATGTCCCAGGCGAAGAAGGCCACCAGGTCCACGCTGACCAGCCGCTCCACGGCGAACCCGCGCCGGACGACGCTGGCCTCGGTCGAGGACTTCGGCCAGATCCCCGGCGCCCGCAAGCCCGAGGACGTCGTGACCTACGCGGCCGAACTGCCGGCCGCCACCGCCAACCCGCGCCGCACCCAGCTGATGGTCGCCCCGGTGGTGAACGTCCCGCAGGACTGAGGCGTTCCGCGTACGCCCCGACGGGCGCCGTCACCCTGGTGACGGCGCCCGTCGTGTCTTCGCCCGCTCGCGGCGGCGGGCCAGGTCAGGGCCCACGCGATAGCCTGGGCAGCGATCGAGCGGGGCCGGGTCCGAAGGGGCCGCGGCACCCACCAGCGCCCGGGCGCGCCCCGGGCGGCCGTCGAAGCGAGGGGTAGCCCAGCCGTGCGCATTGCCAGGTTTTCCGTCCGGGAAGGGAGCCCTGCCGCCGGCAGCGTCTCCTTCGGTGTGGTCGAGGGGGACCCGGCCCGGCCGGAGTCGCTGGTGGTCCACGCGCTGGCCGGCCACCCGTTCGGTCAGCCCCAGCCGACCGGCGAGAGCTACCGCTTCCAGGACGTCCGGCTGCTCAGCCCGATGCTGCCCAACAAGATCGTCGCGGTCGGCCGCAACTACGCCGCGCACGCCGCCGAGCTGGGCAACGACGTCCCGGACGTCCCGCTCACCTTCTTCAAGCCGTCCACCTCGGTGATCGGCCCGACCGAGTCCATCGCCTACCCGCCGTTCTCCTCGGACGTCCAGCACGAGGCCGAACTGGCCGTGGTGATCGGCCGGATGTGCCGCGAGGTGCCGCTGGACCGGGTGCCCGAGGTGATCCTCGGCTACACCTGCGCCAACGACGTCACCGCGCGCGACGTGCAGCAGCGCGAGGGCCAGTGGGCCCGGGCCAAGGGCTTCGACACCTCCTGCCCGCTCGGCCCGTGGATCGAGACCGACCTCGACCCCTCCGACCTCGCCGTCACCTGCACGGTCAACGGCGAGCTGCGGCAGACCGGCCGCACCTCGCTGATGGTCCGCTCGGTCGCCGAGCTGATCGTGCACGTCTCCGAGGCCATGACGCTGCTGCCCGGTGACGTCATCCTCACCGGCACCCCCGCCGGGGTGGGGCCGCTGAACGTCGGCGACGAGGTCGCCGTGACCGTCGAGGGCATCGGCACCCTGGCCAACAAGGTGGTCAAGCGTGGCTGACGCCCCGGCCGTGCGGGTGCGCTTCTGCCCGTCCCCGACCGGCAACCCGCACGTGGGCCTGGTCCGCACCGCCCTGTTCAACTGGGCCTTCGCCCGCCACCACGGCGGCACCCTGGTCTTCCGCATCGAGGACACCGACGCGGCCCGCGACTCCGAGGAGTCCTACGGGCAGCTGCTCGACGCGATGAAGTGGCTCGGTTTCGACTGGGACGAGGGCCCGGAGGTCGGCGGCCCGCACGCGCCCTACCGCCAGTCGCAGCGGATGGACGTCTACGCGGACGTCGCCCGCCGGCTGCTGGAGGCCGGCCACGCCTACCACTGCTACTGCTCCACCGAGGAGCTGGACGCCCGCCGCGAGGCCGCCCGCGCGGCCGGCCGGCCCTCCGGCTACGACGGCCACTGCCGCGACCTGACGGACGAGCAGCGCGCCGTCTTCGCGCTGGAGCGCCGCGAGCCGATCCTGCGCTTCCGGATGCCGGACACCACCATCGCCTTCGACGACCTGGTGCGCGGCACGCTCTCGTTCGAGCCGGAGAACGTCCCCGACTACGGCATCGTCCGGGCCAACGGCGCGCCGCTCTACACCCTGGTCAACCCGGTGGACGACGCCCTGATGGGCATCACCCACGTGCTGCGCGGCGAGGACCTGCTCTCCTCGACCCCGCGCCAGATCGCGCTCTACGCCGCGCTCGCCGACATCGGCGTCGGCGACGGCTCCACCCCGCGCTTCGGCCACCTGCCGTACGTCATGGGCGAGGGCAACAAGAAGCTCTCCAAGCGCGACCCGCAGGCCTCGCTCAACCTCTACCGGGAGCGCGGCTTCATCCCCGAGGGCCTGCTCAACTACCTGTCGCTGCTGGGCTGGTCGCTCGCCGAGGACCGCGACGTCTTCACCGTGGACGAGCTGGTCGCGGCCTTCGACATCACCAAGGTCAACTCCAACCCGGCCCGCTTCGACCTGAAGAAGTGCGAGGCGATCAACGCCGAGCACCTGCGCCGGCTGGCCCCGGAGGACTTCGTCCGCCGCCTGGTGCCGTACCTGCAGGCCCCCGGACTGCTGCCGGCCGAGCCGAGCGCCGGGCAGCTGGAGCTGCTGGCGAAGGTGGCGCCGCTCACCCAGGAGCGGATGGTGGTGCTCGGCGAGATCGTCGGCATGGCCGGCTTCCTGTTCGTCGCGCCCGAGGACTTCGCCGTCGACCCGCAGGACGCGGCCAAGGTGCTCACCGCGGACGCCCGGCCGGTGCTGGAGGCGAGCATCGCGGCGCTGGGGACGCTCGGCGACTTCGAGCCGGAGGCGATCCAGGCCGCGCTGCGCGAGGCCCTGGTGGAGGGCCTGGGCATCAAGCCGAAGTTCGCCTTCACCCCGCTGCGGGTGGCGGTGACCGGCCGGCGGGTCTCCCCACCGCTGTTCGAGTCGATGGAGCTGCTCGGACGCCCGGAGACGCTGCGCCGGCTGACCGCCGCCGCGGCGGCCCTGCCGGCGGCCTGACCCCGCCCGCGGGCCCGGTCGCGCGCCGGGCCCGCGGCCTCCCCGGACGTCACCGGACAGCCCCCTGCCCGCTGCCTGGGGTTATCGATTTTGGAGCCGGGGCGGACGTCGGGTAATGTTCTTTCTGCGCCGCCCGGGAGGGCAACGACGAGGGAGCGAAACCCACGCCGGAGCCGGACGGGAGGCGCAAGCCCGAGCGGATCCCCGACAGGGGTTCAACTCTGGTGGGGTATGGTGTAATTGGCAGCACGAGTGATTCTGGTTCATTTAGTCTAGGTTCGAGTCCTGGTACCCCAGCGCAGTACCGCGGTCCACCCGGATCGCACAACAGAAGAGCAAGCCCCCGTTGTGTAGCGGCCTAGCACGCTGCCCTCTCACGGCAGTAGCGCCGGTTCGAATCCGGTCGGGGGTACTGGTCCCGCAAGGGACCGCCTGGAAAGCCCCCGTTGTGTAGCGGCCTAGCACGCCGCCCTCTCAAGGCGGTAGCGCCGGTTCGAATCCGGTCGGGGGTACTGATCTCGCAAGGGATCGCCTGGAAAGCCCCCGTTGTGTAGCGGCCTAGCACGCCGCCCTCTCAAGGCGGTAGCGCCGGTTCGAATCCGGTCGGGGGTACCGAAGCGTGAAGCCGATGGGCCAGCTCATCGGCTGATTGCTTTGTTGGGGTATGGTGTAATTGGCAGCACGAGTGATTCTGGTTCATTTAGTCTAGGTTCGAGTCCTGGTACCCCAGCCAGAAAATGAAGGCCCCGGTCCCCGGGGTCTTTCTTGTTTCCCGGCCCGGGAATTCCACCGACCCGAAGGGCCCCGCTCGGCATCGAGCGGGGCCCTTTTCGGTATTCCGTGGGGGAGTGGGGGAAACGGGGAGTGGGGGCGGGGGAAGGGCCGGGGGTCAGCTGCGGCGCAGGGCCTCGGTGAGGCGGTTGGCGGCCTCGATGATGGCCTGGGCGTGCAGCCGGCCCGGGTGGCGGGTCAGGCGCTCGATCGGGCCGGAGACCGACACGGCGGCCACGACGCGGTTGGAGGGTCCGCGGACCGGCGCGGAGACGGACGCCACGCCCGGCTCCCGCTCGCCGATCGACTGGGCCCAGCCGCGCCGCCGGACGCCGCTGAGCGCGGTGGCGGTGAAGCGGGCGCCCTGCAGGCCCCGGTGGAGCCGCTCGGGCTCCTCCCAGGCGAGCAGGACCTGGGCGGCCGAGCCGGCCTTCATCGGCAGGGTGCTGCCGACCGGGACGGTGTCCCGCAGACCGGAGAGCCGCTCGGCGGCCGCGACGCAGATCCGCATCTCGCCCTGCCGGCGGTAGAGCTGTGCGCTCTCGCCGGTGACGTCGCGCAGGTGGGTCAGGACCGGGCCCGCGGTGGCGAGCAGCCGGTCCTCGCCCGCCGCGGCGGAGAGTTCGGACAGGCGGGGGCCGAGGATGAAGCGGCCCTGCATGTCCCTGGTGACCAGACGGTGGTGTTCGAGTGCGACGGCGAGTCTGTGGGCCGTGGGGCGCGCCAGACCGGTGGCGGCGACCAGCCCCGCCAACGTGGCGGGGCCCGACTCCAGTGCGCTCAGCACCAGAGCGGCCTTGTCGAGAACGCCGACGCCGCTAGAGTTGTCCATGCGCTAAGACTGCAGTCTCATTCCGCGAGACGCAAGTTCAATCTTCCGCGAAAAGCGCCACTCTGGATGCAGCAGCCCGGGAGACATCCAGGATGCGGCCCCGGCCGGGTGTCCGCATCGTGGACACCGATCCGGCGTGCAGGTCGCGCGACGCGCCGCACAGGGCGGCGACAGCTTCGACCCCGACGACACGAGAAGGCCGGCAACGCGGCCGGCTGGAGGGAACCCGATGGGACGGACACTCGCAGAGAAGGTCTGGGACGACCACGTCGTCCGGCGCGCGGAGGGCGAGCCCGACCTGCTCTTCATCGACCTGCACCTGCTCCACGAGGTGACCAGCCCGCAGGCCTTCGACGGCCTGCGGCTGGCCGGGCGCACGGTCCGCCGCACCGATCTCACGATCGCCACCGAGGACCACAACACCCCGACCCTGGACATCGACAAGCCGATCGCCGACCCGGTCTCCAGGGTCCAGCTGGAGACCCTGCGCAGGAACGCGGCCGAGTTCGGCGTCCGGATCCACTCGCTGGGCGATGTCGAGCAGGGCGTCGTGCACGTGGTCGGCCCGCAGCTGGGCCTGACCCAGCCCGGCACCACCGTCGTCTGTGGCGATTCCCACACCTCCACCCACGGCGCCTTCGGCGCGCTGGCGTTCGGCATCGGCACCAGCCAGGTCGAGCACGTGCTGGCCACCCAGACCCTGCCGCTGGCCCCGTTCCGGACCATGGCGATCACCGTCGAGGGCGAGCTGCCCGAGGGCGTCACCGCCAAGGACCTGATCCTGGCGATCATCGCCCGGATCGGCACCGGCGGCGGCCAGGGCTACGTCCTGGAGTACCGCGGCTCGGCGATCCGCGGCCTCTCCATGGAGGCCCGGATGACCGTCTGCAACATGTCCATCGAGGCGGGTGCCCGGGCCGGCATGATCGCCCCCGACGAGACCACCTTCGCGTACCTCAAGGGCCGCCCGCACGCCCCGCAGGGCGAGGACTGGGACGCCGCCGTCGAGTACTGGAAGACCCTGGTCACCGACGAGGACGCGGTCTTCGACCACGAGATCTTCATCGACGCCTCCGAGCTGACCCCGTTCGTGACCTGGGGCACCAACCCCGGCCAGGGCGCCCCGCTCGGCTCCGCCGTCCCGGACCCGGCCTCCTTCGCCGACCCGCAGGAGCGGATCGCCGCCGAGAACGCCCTGGCCTACATGGGCCTGGAGGCCGGCACCCCGCTGCGCGAGGTGGAGGTCGACGCGGTCTTCGTCGGCTCCTGCACCAACGGCCGGATCGAGGACCTGCGCGCCGCCGCCGAGCTGCTGCGCGACCGCCGGGTCGCCGACGGCGTGCGGATGCTGGTCGTGCCCGGCTCCGTCCGGGTCGCCCTGCAGGCCGTCGAGGAGGGCCTGGACAAGGTGTTCACCGCGGCCGGCGCCGAGTGGCGGCACGCGGGCTGCTCGATGTGCCTGGGCATGAACCCCGACCAGCTCGCCCCCGGCGAGCGCTGCGCCTCCACCTCGAACCGCAACTTCGAGGGCCGCCAGGGCAAGGGCGGACGCACCCACCTGGTCTCGCCGCAGGTCGCCGCCGCGACCGCCGTCCTGGGGCGCCTGGCGGCCCCCGCCGATCTGGTGGCCGACGCCGCCGTGGAGGTCTGAGCAGCATGGAGAAGTTCACCACCCACACCGGCCGGGCCGTGCCGCTGCGCCGCAGCAACGTCGACACCGACCAGATCATCCCCGCCCACTGGCTCAAGAAGGTCACCCGTTCCGGTTTCGAGGGCGGGCTGTTCGAGGCCTGGCGCAAGGACGAGTCGTTCATCCTCAACCGGCCCGAGCGCCAGGGTGCCACCGTCCTGGTGGCCGGCCCCGAGTTCGGCACCGGCTCCTCCCGCGAGCACGCCGTCTGGGCCCTGCAGAACTACGGCTTCCACGCGGTGATCTCCTCGCGCTTCGCCGACATCTTCCGCGGCAACTCGCTGAAGAACGGCCTGCTGACCGTGGTCCTCCCGCAGGAGACCGTGGAGCGGCTCTGGGAGCTCACCGAGGCCGACCCGGCCGCGGAGATCACCGTCGACCTGGAGGCCCGCGAGGTGCGCGCCGAGGGCGTCACCGCGCCCTTCGAACTGGACGACAACGTGCGGTGGCGGCTGCTCAACGGCCTGGACGACATCAGCATCACCCTGCGGAACGAGGCCGACATCGCCGCGTTCGAGGAGCGTCGTCCCGCGTTCAAGCCGCGTACCCTGCCGGTGGCCTGAGCTCCCCTTCTGAACAAGCATTCTGACGAACCGCCGGATGGCCCGCTCCCCCCTCGGGGGGGCGGGCCATCCGCCGTTCCGGGGCGGGAGTTGTGCCCGCCCGCCGCCCCCGGATTGGGGATTCGGTTTTGCGGCAGAGGGCCCCCGAGCATGCACAACTGCGTGTAGATGGCACAATCAGTGCATGCACCGGCACCATGAACCTCCGTACGCGGGCGGCGAACCCGCGTCACCGGAGTCCACGGGCCGGGGATCCGAACGCCGAATTGACGATCGGCCGGACGCCGCAACCTCACCTGCTGAGGGGCCGGACGACCCGGAAGTCGCAGCGCTCTTCGCGCTTGTGGCCGAGCGGTTGAAGCAAGCTCACGACCGCGTGCATGCGCTGAACGTGTCTGCCGATGCAAAGACCGCTCTCACCCGTCAACTGCTCATCGTCACGGAGACCGCCAAGCGCGATCTTCCGGAGGCGGCGCGGCGGTTGAGTCGCTTTGTGCAGGACCTCGACGAGGGGCGCCCGCCCGTCGACTGAGGTCGCCGACGCGCAAATCCATTGCGACACTAGGGTGATTCGCGCGTTTGGTAATTGAAAGTCCGCAGATACATACCTAACGTGCGAAATGAACGGATGGAATCATCCGGCGCCCGTTTCCGAAGGGGAAGACGTGAACAAGGCTCAGCTTGTCGAAGCGGTGGCCGAGCAGCTGGGCGGTCGCAAGGCTGCCGCAGAGGCCGTCGACGCAGTGCTCGACACCATGGTGCGCGCCGTCGTGGCCGGCGACCGCGTTTCGGTCACCGGTTTCGGCACCTTTGAGAAGGTGGAGCGCTCCGCGCGCTTCGCCCGCAACCCGCAGACCGGCGAGAAGGTCAAGGTCAAGAAGACCTCGGTGCCCCGCTTCCGCCCGGGCCAGGGCTTCAAGGACCTGGTCAGCGGTGCCAAGAAGCTGCCGAAGGAAGGCCCCTCGGTGAAGAAGGCCCCCAAGGGCTCCCTCACCCCGGGCAAGAGCGGCGTCGCCGCGACCCCGGCCGCCAAGCGGGCTGCCACCAAGCGTTCCGCCACGGCCGCCGCCGCTGCCGCCGCCACCCCGGCCAAGAAGGCCGCCGCCAAGAAGGCGACCGCCACCAAGGCCACCGCCACCAAGGCGACCGCCGCCAAGACGGCCACCGCGGCGAAGAAGACCACGGCTGCCGCCAAGAAGGCGGCGACCGCCACCAAGAAGACCACCGCCGCCGCCGCGAAGAAGACCACCGCGGCCGCGACCAAGAAGACCACGGCCGCCGCCAAGAAGACGGCGACCACGGCTGCCGCCAAGAAGACCACCGCGACCGCCAAGAAGGCGACCGCCACGGCCAAGAAGACGGCTCCGGCGAAGAAGACCGCCACCCGCAAGACCACCGCGCGCAAGACCACCGCCAAGTAGTCACCGCGCGTCCGCGCCGGACGGCCTTCGAGAGCCGTGGCACCGCCATCCCCCGGAATTCCGGGCAGGGCGGGGCCACGGCTCTTCGCTTTTCCGGGATTTCCGGGGCGGGCCGGGGATCAGCCCGCGGCCGGGTCCGGGAAGGTCTGCAGCGTCACGAAGACCACCCGGCGGGCCTCGCCGGTGCCCTCGGTGCGGATCCGCACCCGCTGGCCGGGGCGCAGCAGCCGCAGGCCGCCGGCGTCGAAGGCGTCCGCGCCGAACGGCACCGGGGTCCCGTCGTCGAGCAGCACGGAGCCGGCCCGGGTGGCGGGGTCGAAGGTGAACGCGGTGGCCTGCATGGCAGCAGCATAGCGAGGGCCACCGACAGTTCCCCGCGCCGTCTCAGCGGGGCCGCCGCGGGGGCAGGTAGCCGAGCCGGGCCGCCAGGGCGGTGGTGTGCGGGCCGACGCCGAGTGCCAGGGCCTCGGCCAGGTCCTCCCCGGTGTCGACGTCCCGGCGGACCGACTCCACGCGGGGCAGGCGCAGTTCGCGGGCGCCGCCGGCCGCGTGCCGGGCCCGCGAGCCGCCCCCGAACGCGGGGGCGAGCACGCTGCCCGGGGCGCAGGCCAGCAGGGTGGTGCCCACGCCCGGGGCGTCCGCCAGGAAGGCCCGGCCGGTCGCGGGCGCGGCGCCGAGCACCCGGGCCAGCTCGTCCGGGCGCAGCGCCGGCAGGTCCGCCGAGAGCGCGGCCAAGGGCGCGCGGGGCGCGAGCAGCAGCGCGGTCGCCGCGCCGTGCGCCAGTGCCTCGTTGAGGCCGCCCCCGGGCTCGTCGTCGACGATCAGGGCGCCGAGCGCGGCCAGCCGCGCACCGGCCCCGGCGTCCCGGGTCACCACCAGGACCCGGCCGACCCCGGGCGCGGCCAGCGCGGCGCCGACGGTGTCCAGGGCGAAGGAGAGCGCGAGGTCCGGGCGGTGCGGGCCGGCGAACGGGGCCAGCCGGGACTTGGCCCGGGCGAGCGGCTTGAGCGGCAGCACCAGCGACCAGCCGGCGGCGGGTGCGGCGGGCGCGGCGGGCCCGCTGGGGCGTACGGTGTCCTGGGTCATCGGCGTCATTGTGGCGCTGGTCCCGGAGCCCTCGCCAGGCCGTCCGAGCTGTGCGGACGTGCGTTTGATCACGCCCGCGCGGCGGGCGGGCGGGGTTGCTCGACAGCCGGTGAGCGGTCGGGCGAGACTGTTCCGCGCCCGCGCCCCGAGAGGCCGCGGACGCGAGATCGACCGCGGCACCCCGGCGTGCCGCACGGATGAGGAGGATCTGGGGTGGCCCGCCGCTCGTACGCCAGCTTCGGCAATGCCGACTACGGCTTCTGGTACCGCTTTGCGGCCGTGCTGGTGAAGCCGGTGACGACCGCCCTGGTCAAGCCCGACTGGCGGGGCTGGGAGCACCTCCCGAAGGAGGGCGGCTTCATCGCCGCCGTCAACCACAACTCGATCATCGACCCGGTGGTGTACGCGCACTGGCAGTACAACAGCGGGCGGCCGCCGCGGATCCTCGGCAAGTCCTCGCTGTTCTCGGTCCCGTTCATCGGGTTCATGCTCCGCAAGACCGGCCAGATCCCGGTGTTCCGCGAGTCGACCGACGCCGCGCAGGCGTTCCGGGCGGCCATCGACGCGGTCGACCAGGGGCAGTGCGTGCAGTTCTACCCGGAGGGCACGCTCACCCGGGACCCGGACCTGTGGCCGATGACCGGCAAGAGCGGCGTCGCCCGGGTGGCGCTGATGACCGGCGCCCCGGTCATCCCGGTCGCCCACTGGGGCGCCCACGAGATCATCCCGCCGTACGGCAGGGGCGCTTCGGGCAAGGGCAGGTTCAACCTGTTCCCGCGGCACCGGGTGACCGTCGCGGCCGGTCCGGCCGTCGACCTGAGCAAGTACCGGGACCAGGAGCTGACCGCCCAGGTGCTCAGGGACGCCACCGAGGACATCATGACGGCGATCACCGCCGTGCTGGCCGACATCCGCGGCGAGGAGCCGCCCGCCGAGCGGTACGACATGCGGGAGGCCGCCCGCAGACGGGCCGCCGCCGCGGCGGCCCGCCGGCCCGCCGCGGCCCGGGGCACCGACGGCACCGGGGAGGGCGACAAGTGACCCGCTGCGCCGTGTTCGGCACCGGCTCCTGGGGCACCGCGTTCGCGATGATCCTCGCCGACGCCGGCTGCGAGGTGACCCTCTGGGGCCGCCGCCAGGAGCTGGCGGACGCCGTCAACGCCACCCACACCAACCCGGACTACCTGCCCGGCGTCCGGCTGCCCGACTCCGTCCGGGCCACCACCGACCCCGCCGAGGCGCTGGCCGGCGCGGACTTCGCGGTGCTGGCGGTCCCCTCGCAGACGCTGCGCGAGAACCTGGCCGCCTGGGCGCCGCTGCTGGAGCCGCGGACCGTCCTGGTCAGCCTGATGAAGGGCATCGAACTCGGCACCGCCAAGCGGATGACCGAGGTCGTCGCCGAGGTCGCCGGGGTCGGTCCGGAGCGGATCGCCGTGGTCAGCGGACCGAACCTGGCCCGGGAGATCGCCAACCGGCAGCCGGCCGCCAGTGTGGTCGCCTGCACCGACGAGGCGGTCGCCAAGCGGCTCCAGGCGGCCTGCCACACGCCGTACTTCCGGCCGTACACCAACACCGACGTGATCGGCTGCGAGCTCGGCGGGGCGGTCAAGAACGTGATCGGCCTGGCGGTCGGCATGGCCGACGGCATGGGCCTGGGCGACAACACCAAGGCGACGCTGATCACCCGCGGGCTCGCCGAGACCACCCGGCTGGGGCTGGCGCTCGGCGCCGACCCGTACACCTTCGCGGGGCTGGCGGGCATGGGCGACCTGGTGGCGACCTGCTCCTCGCCGCTCTCCCGCAACCACACCTTCGGCGTCAACCTGGGCCGGGGCATGTCGCTCGCGGAGACCATCGCGGCCACCCGGCAGACCGCCGAGGGCGTCAAGTCCTGCGAGTCGGTGCTCGACCTGGCCCGCCGCAACGGCGTCGACATGCCGATCGTCGAGGCGGTGGTGGACGTCGTCCACAGCGGCCGGCCCACCCAGGAGGCGCTGCAGGCGCTGATGTCCCGCTCCGCCAAGCCCGAGCGCAGGTAGCGGGCCGGGTCGGTCACCGGCCGGAAACCCGCCTCGGGGTACCCTTCCTCGCGATATGAGCATCGAACAGACCTCCCAGAACCCGTCCACGAAGCCGCGGGTCGCCGTCGTGTTCGGCGGCCGCAGCTCCGAGCACGCCATCTCGGTCTCGACCGCGGGCAGCGTGCTGAAGGCGATCGACCGCGACAAGTACGAGGTGCTGCCGATCGGCATCACCCAGGAGGGCCGCTGGGCGCTGGTCAGCGACGAGCCGGCCCGGATGGCCATCACCGACGGCCGGCTGCCGAGCGTCGACCACGTCGCCGAGTCCACCGAGGGCCAGGTCGCGCTGCCGGTCGGCCCCGGCAGCCGCGAGGTGGTCTGGAGCGAGCCCGGCAGCGCCCCCAAGGCGCTCGGCGAGGTGGACGTGGTCTTCCCGCTGCTGCACGGGCCGTGGGGCGAGGACGGCACCCTGCAGGGTCTGCTGGAGCTCTCCGGCGTGCCCTACGTCGGCAACGGCGTGCTCGCCAGCGCGGCCGGCATGGACAAGGAGTTCACCAAGCGCCTGCTGGCCTCGCACGGCCTGGGCGTCGGGCGGTACACCGTGGTCCGGCCGCGCGAGTGGGAGACCGAGGAGGGCCGCGCCGCCGTCCGCGAGCGCGCCTCGGGCCTCGGGCTGCCGCTGTTCGTCAAGCCCTGCCGGGCCGGCTCCAGCATGGGCATCACCAAGGTCAAGGACCTCTCCGACCTCGACGCCGCGATCGAGGAGGCCCGCCGGCACGACCCCAAGCTGATCATCGAGGCGGGCGTCTCCGGCCGCGAGATCGAGTGCGCGGTGCTCGAGTTCGAGGACGGCCCGCGCTCCAGCGTGCCGGCCGAGATCCTGGTCGGCGGCGGCTACGAGTTCTACGACTTCGAGGCCAAGTACATCGACTCCTCCGAGGTCCGGATCCCGGCCGAGCTCTCCGCGGAGGAGACCGCCGAGATCCGCCGGCAGGCGATCGCCGCGTTCGAGGCGCTCGGCTGTGAGGGCCTGGCCCGGGTCGACTTCTTCCTGCTGGAGGACGGCGGCTGGATGGTCAACGAGGTCAACACCATGCCCGGCTTCACCCCGATCTCGGCCTACCCGAAGATGTGGGAGGCCACCGGGCTGTCGTACCCCGAGCTGATCGACCGGCTGCTGCAGGCGGCGCTGCGCCGCCCGACCGGCCTGCGCTGACCGCGCGACGACGGACGAGGGCGGTCCCGGAAGCCCGGGACCGCCCTCGGCGCGTGCGGGCCGCGGTCAGGGGATGGTGGCCCTGACCACGTCGGAGAGCGCGGCGGCGGCGTCCAGCGGGATGGCGGTGGCCCCGCCGGGGACGGTCACCTCGACGAAGACGGCGCGCTGGGTGGCGGTGAACCGGTAGCCGCCGTCGCCGAGCGGCTCCGGCCACCAGGTGACCTCGTTGACCGTCGGCGAGATCTCCTTCTGCTTCTCGTCGACCAGCGCCTCGGGGTGCGGCACGCCGCAGCGCAGCACGATGCGCGGCGAGGAGGCCCAGGCGGCGACGTACGGGGAGGCCGGGGAGGGGTCCTTGCGCGGATGGCCGAGCAGTTCCCCCGGCAGGGCGGCGGCGAGCGCCCGGCAGTACTCGGCGGCCTTGCCGCGCGGCTCGGGCGTCTCGACCTTCGGGTCGGCGGGCGCGCTCCAGCTGCCGAGCAGCACCACGACGGTGCAGGCGAGCGCGGTCGGCACCGCCAGCCACCGGACGGGGGCCGGCAGTGCCGCCAGGAAGCGGGGGACGCGCAGTTCTCGGGTCACCCGCCGATGGTATGCGCGTCTTACAGGTGGACGACCGGACAGGTGAGGGTGCGGGTGATGCCCTCGACCTGCTGGACCTTCGCGACCACCAGACGGCCGAGGGCGTCCACGGTGTCCGCCTCGGCCCGGACGATCACGTCGTACGGGCCGGTGACGTCCTCGGCCTGGAGGACTCCGGGGATCTTGGCGATGGAATCGGCGACGGCGCTGGCCTTGCCGACCTCGGTCTGAATCAGGATGTAGGCCTGTACCACGGGGACCTCCCGGCGGCTGGGTACGGGGATCACCGCCGTGATCGCCCGGTCGGGCGTCGGGTGGGGAGAACGGGCTCACGGCAGACTGATCACCACGCTACCTCCCGGCGGGCCGGGGAGGGGAGACCCCTGCGCCTTCGGAGGGCGTACGCTGCGCGCGGAGGCGGCGTGACCGCAGGACGTACGCGCCCGGCCGGGCGCAACCGAGAGGACGGCAGATGCAGGGGACCGTGGGCGAGCTCGGCGAGTTCGGACTCATCAGGGAGCTGACCGCCCGGGTACCGCTCACCGACGCGGTCGACCTCGGCCCGGGTGACGACGCCGCCGTGGTGAAGGCCCCGGACGGCCGGGTGGTGGCCACCACGGACGTGCTGATCGAGAACCGGCACTTCCGCCGGGACTGGTCCACCGCCTACGACGTGGGCCGCAAGGCGGCCGCGCAGAACCTCGCCGACGTGGCCGCGATGGGCGCGGTGCCGACCGCGCTGCTGCTCGGCCTGGTCGCGCCGGCGGACCTGCCGACCACCTGGGCCACCGAGCTGATGGACGGGCTGCGCGACGAGTGCCAGGTGGCCGGCGCGACGGTGGTCGGCGGCGACGTGGTGCGCGGGGACACCATCACGCTGGCCATCACGGCGCTCGGGGACCTCCAGGGGCGCGCGCCGGTGACGCGCGCCGGTGCCCAGGTGGGCGACGTGGTCGCGGTCACCGGCTGGCTCGGCTGGTCCGCGGCCGGACTGACGGTGCTGCAGCGCGGCTTCCGCTCGCCGCGGGCCTTCGTCGAGGCGCACCGCCGCCCGGAGCCGCCGTACCACGCGGGACCGGCCGGGTCGGAGCTGGGCGCCACCTCGATGATCGACGTGAGCGACGGCCTGGTCGCCGACCTCGGGCACGTGGCCGGGGCCAGCGCGGTGGACATCGACCTGCGGGCGGCCGACTTCGACGTGCCCGCGCAGATGGCGGACATCGGCCAGGCGGTCGGGGTCGACCCGCTGGTCTGGGTGCTGTCCGGCGGTGAGGACCACGCGATCGCCGCGACCTTCCCGCGCGGGGTGCAACTGCCCGCCCGCTGGCGGGTGGTGGGCGAGGTCGTCGGCCGGGCCCGGGCGGCCCGCGGCGGCCGGGTGACGGTGGACGGCGAGGCCTGGGACCGGGTCGGCGGCTGGGACCACTTCTCGGAGTGACAACCGGCCCGCGCCGGGCGGCGGTTGACGGTTGCCCGGCCGGGGCGCGGGGCGGCCGGACGGCGTACGGCGGGGCGCGCCGCGGTGGCGTCGCGGCGTGCGGGCGGTCTCGGGGCGGGGGAGTGCGTAGGCTTGACCCACAGCCGGACCGCCCGCTGTTCTCGCGAGTGGTCTGGACCACTGTGGTCTGAACCACTTCGAGCGGGAGAGCCCACCACCATGCGAATCGGAGTCCTGACCAGCGGCGGCGACTGCCCCGGCCTGAACGCAGTGATCCGTTCCGTGGTGCACCGGGGCACCGATGTGCACGGCGACGAGATCGTCGGCATCGAGGACGGCTTCCTGGGCCTGATCGAGGGCCGCACCCGCCCGGTCTCGCACGACGACGTCACCGGCCTGCTGACCCTCGGCGGCACCATCCTCGGCTCCGCCCGGGTGCAGCGCGACCGGATCCGGTGGGCGGTGGAGAACGCCAAGACCCTCGCCCGGGACATCGGCATCGACGCGCTGATCGCCATCGGCGGCGAGGGCACCCTGACCGCCGCCCGGTTGTTCAGCGAGGCCGGACTGCCGGTGGTCGGCGTCCCGAAGACCATCGACAACGACATCGACGCCACCGACGTCACCTTCGGCTTCGACACCGCGGTGCACGTCGCCACCGAGGCGATCGACCGGCTCAAGACCACCGCCGAGTCGCACCAGCGCGTCATGGTCGTCGAGTTGATGGGACGCCACACCGGCTGGATCACCCTCACCGCCGGCATGGCGGGCGGCGCGCACGGCATCCTGATCCCGGAGAAGCCGTTCGACATCGAGGCGGTGGCCCGGATGGTCGAGGACCGGTTCGCCCGCGGCAAGAAGTTCGCCATCATCGCCGTCGCGGAGGGGGCCTCCCCGATGCCCGGCACCATGCGCTTCGACCACGGCGAGGTCGACCGGTTCGGGCACCGGACCTTCGGCGGGATCGGCAACCGCCTCGCCCACGAGCTGGAGAACCTGCTCGGCAAGGAGGCCCGCCCGGTCATCCTCGGCCACGTCCAGCGCGGCGGCACCCCCACCGCCCGCGACCGGGTGCTCGCCACCCGGTTCGGCTGGCACGCCGTGGAGGCCGTCCACCGCGGCGCCTTCGGCCACTTCACCGCGCTGCGCCGCAACGACATCCGGCTGGTGCCGATCGCCGACGCGGTGACCCGGCTCAAGACCGTCCCCGAGGACCACTGGGCGGAGTCCGAGGCCGTGCTGTGACCGCGTAGGTTGGGGGCATGTCCACCACCGCACCCCCCCGCGTCCTCACGGTCGCCGGCTCGGACTCCGGCGGCGGCGCCGGGATCCAGGCCGACCTCAAGGCGATGCTCGCCCTCGGCGTCCACGGCATGAGCGTGATCACCGCCGTCACCGCGCAGAACTCGCTCGGCGTCCAGGGCTACTGGGAACTGCCCGCCGAGGCCGTCCGCGCCCAGTTCCGCAGCGTGGCCGACGACATCGGCGTCCAGGCCGTGAAGACCGGCATGCTCGCCTCGACCGAACTGGTCGAGACGGTCTCCGAACTGCTGGCCGGGATCGACGCGCCGGTCGTGGTCGACCCGGTCGGCGTCTCCAAGCACGGCGACGCGCTGCTCGCCGCCGAGGCCGTCGCCACCGTCCGGGAGCGGCTGCTGCCGGTCGCCACCCTCGCCACGCCCAACCTGCACGAGGTGACGCAGCTCACCGGCCGGGTGGTCGAGGACGAGACGCGGATGCTGGACGCCGCGAAGGCGCTGCTCGACCTCGGGCCGCGCTGGGTGCTGGTCAAGGGCGGGCACCTGGCGGGCGAGGCGGCCGACCTGCTGTACGGCGGGGCGGGGGAGGAGCACTGGTACCGGGCGCCGCGCTACGACAACCGGCACACCCACGGCACCGGCTGCACCCTGGCCAGCGCGATCGCGGCCGGTCTGGCCAAGGGCGAGGAACTGCCCGAGGCGGTGGCCTCGGCGAAGGAGTACATCACCGGCGCGATCGCCGGCGGCTTCGCGCTCGGCGCCGGCATCGGACCGGTCGACCACGCCTGGCGCTGGCGCTGAGGCTCCCCGCACACGCCTGTGGGCGGGCCCGAGGGCCCGCCCACATCGGATCGGTCACATGCCGGAACGACAGAAAGCCGGTTCACCCGAGGATGAACCGGCTCACTGGAGGACCGGCATGCCGGTCTGCGCGTCAGCGCGAGACCTTACCGGCCTTGATGCACGAGGTGCAGACGTTGAGCCGCTTCGGCGTCCGCCCAACCACAGCGCGCACCGTCTGGATGTTGGGGTTCCAGCGACGGGGGGTACGGCGGTGCGAGTGGGAGATGCTGTTGCCGAAGCCCGGCCCCTTGCCGCAGACGTCGCAGTTGGCAGCCACAGGAGTCACTCCAAGACTTCAGATCATTTACGTGAGACAACCCCGCCAGACCAGCGGAGCACTCGCGTGAACCGAACCGGACCAAGGGGTGAGCCTGAACCTGTTCCAGGCAACCGGAAGAGCATACAACGCTTGCTTCCGTTCGACGAAACTACCATGACCGGCCGGGTGATCGCTCCGGCCGCCGTGTCCGCCGCCCCCTCCCGGCCCCCGATAACCTGCCGGTACCACCCCTCGCCGTTCACCCTCAGGCCATCACGGCGTCCCACTCCGGAGGAGACCTGGTGCTGCACACGCTCGACGCCCCGGCCGTGCGCAGCTGGTGCCAACTGGCGCTGCGCGCGCTCGGCCAGGCCCGCGAGGAGATCGACGCACTCAACGTCTACCCGGTCCCGGACGGCGACACCGGCACCAACCTGTACCTGACCGTGGAGTCGGCCGCCGCCGAGGTGGAGAGCCGGTTCACCGACCCGGGCCCGGAGCCGGCGCCCGGCCTGGCCGAGACCGCCCGGGCGATGGCCCGCGGCGCCCTGGTCGGCGCCCGCGGCAACTCCGGGGTGATCCTCGCCCAGTGGCTGCGCGGCACCGCCGAGAAGCTCGCCGAGGGCGGCGGCGCCGACCAGTTGCGGGCCGCCCTCCAGCGGGCCTCCGACGCCGCCTACCAGGCCGTCGCCGAACCGGTCGAGGGCACCCTGCTGACCGTCGCCCGGGTCGCCGCCCGGGAGGCCGCCCGGGCCGGCGGCGGGCTCGGGCAGGTCGCCGAGGCCGCCTACCGGGCCGCCCGCGACGCGCTGCGGCACACCCCCGAGCAGCTCCCCGTGCTCGCCGAGAACGGTGTGGTGGACGCCGGCGGCCGCGGCCTGGTCGCCGTCCTCGGGGCGCTCGCCGACGCGGTGGCCGGCCACCAGCCGATGGGGCCGGTCGCGCTGCGCGGCGACGTCGGGCTGGCGGAGAGCTGCGAGCTGCACGTGCGGCCGCCCGGCCCGGGGCACCCGGCGTTCGAGGTGATCTACCTGCTGGACGCCCCCGACGAGGCGCTGCCCGCGCTGCGGACCCGGCTCGGCGAGCTGGGCGACTCGCTGGTGGTCGGCGGCGGCGACGGGCTGTGGAACGTCCACGTCCACGTCGACGACGCGGGCGCCGCCGTCGAGGCCGGGGTCGAGGCCGGGCGCCCGCACCAGATCCGGATCACCCACTTCGCCGAGGCCGCCGCCCGCTCCGGCGCCGCCACCGACCGGGGCGAGCCCGAGCGGCCCGCCCGCGCGGTGCTCTCGGTGGTCTCCGGCGAGGGCCTGGCCGAGCTCTGCGAACAGGCCGGCGCGGTCGTCCTGCACGCCGAGCCCGGCCGTCCGCCGGCCAGCGCCGAACTCACCGCCGCCGTGCGCCGGGCCGCCGCCCGCGAGGTGGTGCTGCTGCTCAACGACCCCGAACTGCGGGCCGCCGCCGGCGCCGCCGCCGACCAGCTGCGCGAGGAGGGCGTGCGGATCGCCGTGCTGCCCACCCGCTCCCCGGTGCAGGGCCTGGCCGCGCTCGCCGTGCACGAGGCCGGGCGGCGCTTCGACGAGGACGTGGTCGCCATGACCTCGGCGGCCGGTGCCACCCGGTACGCCGAACTGGCCGTCGCCGAGGGCGAGTCCTGGACCATGGCCGGGGTCTGCCAGGCCGGTGACGTGCTCGGCCTGATCGACGGGGACGTCGCGGTGATCGGCACCGGCCTGGCCGGGGTCGGCCGCAGCGTGCTGGACCGGATGCTCGGCGGCGGCGGCGAACTGGTCACCCTGATCCTCGGGGAGGGCGCCCCGGAGAGCCTCGCCGAGGGCCTCGTCGCGCACGCCCGGCAGAGCCAGCCCGAGGTGGACGCGGTGGTCTTCCACGGCGGCCAGGAGTCGGCGCCGCTGCTGATCGGCGTGGAGTGAACGCCTGGATTGTCGGTTCGGTGGTGTAAACAGGGGCCTTGATGGGCGCTCTCGATGAACCACTGACCAAGCTCGTCGGCGACCGGACCGCCAAGGTGCTCGCCGACAGCCTGAAGCTGCGCACGGTCGGGGACCTGCTGCACCACTATCCGCGCCGCTACGTCGAACGCGGCCAGCTCACCAGCCTGGACGAGCTGGAGATCGACGAGCACGTCACCGTGCTGGCCCGGATCGAGAAGGTCACCCTGATCCCGTTCCGCGGGCGCAAGGGCGACCGGCTGGAGGTGGTGGTCACCGACGGCCGCAGCCGGCTCTCGCTGGTCTTCTTCAACCAGGGCTGGCGGCAGAAGGAGCTGCGGCCGGGGACGCAGGGCCTGTTCGCGGGCAAGGTCGGGATGTTCAACCGGACCCGCCAACTGGCCTCCCCCGACTACCAGCTGCTCGACGAGACGGACGGCGACAACGCCGCCGCCCAGTTCGCCGGGCGGCTCATCCCGGTCTACCCGGCCAGCGCCCAGATGCCCAGCTGGAAGCTCTCGCTCTGCGTGGAGACGGCGCTCACCAAGCACCTGTCCGACGTCGGCGAGCCGCTGCCCGCCGAACTGCGCGAGCGCCACGGGCTCATCCCGCTGCCCGAGGCGCTCGAACTGATCCACCGCCCGCGCGGCCAGGCCGACCGCGAGCGCGCCCAGGAGCGGCTGCGCTGGGACGAGGCGTTCGTCCTGCAGGTCGCCCTCGCCCAGCGCCGGGCCGCCGACTCCGCCCTGCCCGCCAAGCCGCGCGAGGCCCGCCCGGGCGGCCTGCTGGACGCCTTCGACGCCCGGCTCCCGTTCACCCTCACCGAGGGCCAGCGGAAGGTCTCCGCCGAGATCGCCGCGGACCTCGCGAGCGACCACCCCATGCACCGCCTCCTCCAGGGCGAGGTCGGCTCCGGCAAGACCCTCGTCGCGCTGCGGGCGATGCTGGCGGTGGTCGACGCGGGCGGCCAGGCGGTGCTGCTGGCGCCCACCGAGGTGCTCGCCCAGCAGCACCACCGGTCGATCGTCGAGATGATGGGCGACCTGGCGGAGGGCGGCATGCTCGGCGGGTCCGACCTGGGGACGCGGGTGGTGCTGCTCACCGGGTCGATGGGCGTCCCGGTCCGGCGGCAGGCACTGCTCGACATGGCCTGCGGGGACGCCGGCATCGCGATCGGCACCCATGCGCTGATCGAGGACAAGGTGCAGTTCCAGGACCTCGGCCTGGTGGTGGTCGACGAGCAGCACCGCTTCGGCGTCGAGCAGCGGGACGCGCTGCGCGCCAAGGGCGAGCAGCCGCCGCACCTGCTGGTGATGACGGCCACCCCGATCCCGCGCACCGTCGCGATGACCGTCTTCGGGGATCTGCAGACCTCCGTCCTGGACCAGCTGCCGGCCGGCCGCTCGCCGATCTCCACCCACGTGGTGCCGGCCGTCGAGAAGCCCAACTTCCTGACCCGCGCCTGGGAACGGGTCCGCGAGGAGGTGGCCAAGGGCCACCAGGCGTACGTGGTCTGCCCGCGGATCGGCGACGAGGAGCCGGACGAGGGGAAGGGCGCCAAGGGCGCGCGGAAGAAGCGCCGCGCCGAGGACCTGGAGGAGCTGCTCGACGACGCGCCGGACGAGGGCGCCGCTGCCGAGGGCGACCGGCGGCCCCCGCTGTCCGTCGTGGAGACCGCCGGGAAGCTGGTCGCCGGCCCGCTGGCCGGGCTGCGGGTGGAGATCCTGCACGGGCGCCTCGCGCCGGAGGCGAAGGACGAGGTGATGCGCCGGTTCGCGGCCGGCGAGGTGGACGTGCTGGTCGCCACCACGGTGATCGAGGTCGGCGTCAACGTCCCGAACTCCACCGCGATGGTGATCATGGACGCGGACCGGTTCGGCGTCTCCCAGCTCCACCAGTTGCGCGGCCGGGTCGGCCGGGGCTCCGCCCCCGGGCTCTGCCTGCTGGTCACCGACATGCCGGCGGCCAGTGCCGCCCGGGCCCGGCTGGACGCGGTGGCGGGCACCCTGGACGGCTTCCAGCTGTCCCGGATCGACCTCGAACAGCGCCGCGAGGGCGATGTGCTGGGCCAGGCGCAGTCCGGGGTGAAGTCCTCGCTCAAGGTGCTCTCGGTGCTGGAGGACGAGGAGGTCATCGTCACCGCCCGCGCCGAGGCCACCCGGCTGGTCGCGGAGGACCCGGACCTCACGGCCCACCCGGACCTGCGCACCGCGCTGGAGAGCCTGCTCGACGAGGACCGCGCGGCCTACATGGAGAAGGGCTGAGGGCACGCAGGAACAGCCCGATTGTCAGACCCCCGGGAGAGAATGAAGGTGTTCAGGGCGCACCCCCAAGGTGCGCTCCTGACACGACACTTGGGGGTTTAGCCATGGCATTCCGTCATCTCAACGAGCTCCCGCTGGGCGACAAGGTCTTCCGGATCGAACTCGCCAGCGACGACGACCGCGAGGTCACCCTCACCCTCACCGGCTGGCGCGAGGGGGCGGCGGCGGCCCCGCTCGCCTCCGGCAAGTTGCGGCTGCCGGTGGAGGACGTCGCCTCGCTGCGGATCGCGCTCAACCGCGCGCTCCGGGCGCTGGCGATCGTCGCCGACGTCTCCGAGCCCATCCCCGACCGCGACGTGCTGCGCGAGCTCTACCCCGGCCACGGCGCCCCCTGGGTGCCGCAGCACGAGGAGGAGCTGGTGCGGCGCTTCCACGAGGGCGAGACCGTCGCCCGGATCGCCGCCCGCTTCGGCCGCACGCCCGACTCCGTCCGCACCAAGCTGCGCGAGCTCGGCCACGACCCGCGCCGCCCCGAGTACTGCCCGCCCGACGGCTGCCTCTCCTGGTCCCGCTACGCCTCGCCGTCGCTGCTGGGCGCGGCCGTCCCGCCCCAGGCGGCCGGATCCGAGGCGAGCTGATCACCCGACCGCGTGAGCGCGGCCCCCGCCGGGCGGACCGGCGGGGGCCACGGCCGTATAGCGTGGTCGGGCAGCGACGAAAGGACCTCCCACCACCATGACCCGCGTGATCGCCGGGGCGGCCGGCGGCCGCCGGCTGGCCGTACCGCCCGGCCGGGGCACCCGCCCGACCTCCGACAAGGCCCGTGAGGCGATGTTCTCCACCCTGGAGGCGCTGCGCGGCACCACCCTGCACGGCGCCCGGATGCTGGACCTGTTCGGCGGATCGGGCGCGGTCGGCCTGGAGGCGCTCTCGCGCGGCGCCGAGCACGTCCTGCTGGTCGAGGCGGACGCCCAGGCGGCCCGGGTGATCCGGGAGAACGTCCGGACGATCGGTCTGCCGGGCGCGCTGGTGAAGGCCGCCAGGGCGGAGAAGGTGATCGCCGGGCCCGCCCCCCAGGCCCCGTACGACCTGGTCTTCCTCGACCCGCCGTACGTCGTCACCGACGACGAGGTGCGCGAGATGCTGATCACAATGTCAGCTGGAGGCTGGCTCGCGGAGGACGCACTCGTCACCGTGGAGCGGAGCACCCGCGGCGGCGAGTTCGGCTGGCCCGAGGGCTTCGAGGTGCTGCGCTCCCGCCGCTACGGCGAGGGCACGCTCTGGTACGGTCGCGCCGCCGCGGAGACCCGCCACCACCCCTAGCGGGCCCGGGCCCGCAGGATTCCCGTTACCCCACGAGGGAGCACACACGCCATGCGCCGCGCCGTCTGCCCCGGGTCGTTCGACCCGATCACCTACGGTCACCTCGACATCATCGGGCGGGCCTCGAAGCTGTACGACGTGGTGCACGTCGCGGTGCTGGTCAACCGGAACAAGCAGGGCATGTTCAGCATCGAGGAGCGGATCGAGCTGATCGAGGAGACCACCGCCCAGTACGGCAACGTGGTGGTCGAGTCGCACCTCGGCCTGCTGGTGGACTTCTGCCGGGAGCGGGAGATCCCGGCGATCATCAAGGGCCTGCGCGCGGTCAGCGACTTCGACTACGAGCTGCAGATGGCCCAGATGAACCACGGCCTGACCGGCGTCGAGACGCTCTTCGTGCCGACCTCGCCGACCTGGAGCTTCCTCTCCTCGACGCTGGTGAAGGAGGTCGCCTCCTACGGCGGCGACGTCTCGCACCTGCTGCCGGAGGTCGCGCACCGCCGACTGGTCGAGCGGATCGCCGAGCGGCGCGCCCAGCAGTAGCCGGCCCGGGGTGACCGGCCGTCCGTTTCTGCCGGTTCGTCACGGTTTGCCCGAGGAGTGGAAAGACGGCCGGGTCCGGGCGTTGTGACCTCGCCCGGCAGTGGCCGTACAGTCTGTATTCCAGCCCTGCGGTGACGTCCACCGCGCCGGGCGCTGCCTCCGCCGGACCTCGGCGGCACACGGAAAGACGAAGCCCCGTGGACGTGCAGAACAAGGTCGACGAGATCGTGGCCGCCGTCGAGAACGCCCGCTCGATGCCCATGTCGGCCTCCTGCGTGGTGAACCGTGCCGAGCTGATCGGACTGCTCCAGGAGCTCCGGGCGTCCCTGCCCGCCGAGCTGGCCCAGGCCCAGTCGGTGATGGCCGACCACGAGTCGGTGGTCGCGGACGCCCAGGCCGAGGCCGACCGGATCATCCAGGGCGCGCACGCCGAGCGCGGTTCGCTGATCTCCGACACCGAGGTGGTCCGCCGGGCCCGGGCCGAGGCGGACCGGATCCTCGCCGAGGCCCGTGCCGAGATCGAGACCAAGCGCGCCGAGGCCGACGACTACGTCGACAGCAAGCTCGCCAACTTCGAGGTCGTGCTGACCAAGACGCTCGGCGCGGTCGGCCGGGGCCGCACCAAGCTGCGCGGCGACGCGAGCGTCTTCGAGACCGAGTACGAGGGCGAGACCGACGGCGAGGAGTTCCAGCCGCAGCGGATCAGCCCCAGCCCCGAGGTCGACGAGTACGTCGATGTGAAGCTCGCCACCCTGGAGAACGTGCTCAGCGCGACCCTGGAGGCGGTCGGCAAGGGCCGCGACAAGCTGACCGGCAAGCGGCCCATCGACGAGCTCGGCGCCTACCTGGCCGCCGCCGACGAGGCGCAGCAGGCCAAGGAGCGGGCCGAGGCGGTCGCGGCCGGCTTCGCCGCCGACGCGGACGGCAGCGAGCTGGCCTGGTACCGCGAGGAGGTGCCGCAGCAGCAGTCCTGGCCGGAGCAGACCCCGGCCGCGGCCGGCTGGCAGACGCCCGGCGCGGACCAGTACGCGGCCGCGCAGCAGGGCGGAGCCCAGTACGCCGAGGTGTACGGCGGCGGCTTCGACCCGGCCGGCGGCCAGAGCGCGGACCCGTACGGGGGCCAGTACGGCTACCAGCAGCAGGGGCAGCAGCCCGGGTACGACGCCGGGCAGGGCGCCGGCTACGGCTACCCGCCCCAGCAGCAGCAGGGCTACCCGGAGCAGCAGCAGTACGGCGGCGGCTACGGCTACCCGCAGCAGCCGGCCAACCCGCCCGCGCCCGTGCCGCAGCAGACCCAGGCCGGGCTGGACGAGACCAGTTTCTTCGACACCAGCATGATCGACATGACCCGGCTGCGGGAGCTCGGCGGCCGGTAGCGCCCGGGCACGAAGTTGGGCCTGGCGGGAGACTCGGGTAGTCTGACCACTCCGGCCTCTCCGTGTCGGGCCGTCGGTCTGCCCGCGCATCCTCCGACGAGCAGCGCCGCGCATCGGTACCCCCCCAGGAAGTCAGGACACTTTGAACCGCCTCGACCACCGCGACCCCCTCGTGTTCGACACGCACGAGCTGGGCCGTCGTCCGGGTGCGCTGCGCAAGGTGTCCCGGACCCTGGAGGCCCCCGGGGGCCTCGGGATCATCGACGTGATCGGCGTCCCGGAGAAGAGCGAGATCACCCTGGACCTCCGCCTGGAGTCCGTGGTCGAGGGCGTGCTGGTCACCGGCACCGCCGAGACCCGGGTCGAGGGCGAGTGCGTCCGGTGCCTGGAGCCCGTCGAGTTCGACCTCGACGTGGACTTCCAGGAGCTGTACTACTACCCGGAGTCCGACGAGCGTCACCGCGCCCGGACCGCCGGGGCGGAGGACCTCGAAGAGGACTCCGAGGAAGAGACTTACCGCCTGGAGGGCGATTACTTCGACCTCCAGCCGGTGCTGCGTGACGCGGTGGTGCTCGCACTGCCGCTGCAGCCGGTGTGCCAGGAAGACTGCCTGGGCCTGTGCTCCGAGTGCGGAGCGCGCCTGAGTGACGACCCGGCCCACCACCACGATGCCGCCGACCCCCGGTGGGCGGCTCTGCAGGGACTCTCCGCCGCCCACGGCGACGAGGGTGACGGAATCAAGTACAGCGACACCCGTGAGGGTCTCGCCGAGAACCAGGAGAAGTAGCCGTGGCTGTTCCGAAGCGGAAGATGTCGCGCAGCAACACGCGCCACCGCCGGTCCAACTGGAAGGCCGTTGCCCCGGCCCTCGTGGCGTGCGACCGCTGCCACGAGCCGAAGCTCTCGCACATCGCGTGCCCGAGCTGCGGCACGTACAACCGCCGCCAGGTCCTCTCGGTCTGATCGGCGGGGTGTACGGATCGATGTCGGACGGTAACTCCTCCCGCAAGGCGACCGCGGTCCCGAAGGCTCCTTCGGGCGGCGGCAAGGCCGGCGGGCCGGCTTCGACCGAATACGACGTTCTGGAAGGGCGCCTCGGGTACTCGCTCGAGCGCGCCCTTCTGGTACGCGCCCTGACCCACCGCTCGTACGCGTACGAGAACGGTGGTCTGCCCACCAACGAGCGCCTGGAGTTCCTCGGCGACTCGGTGCTGGGCCTGGTGGTGACCGACACCCTCTACCGCGTCCACCCGGACGTCCCGGAGGGAACGCTCGCCAAGCTGCGCGCCGCGGTGGTCAACTCGCGCGCGCTCGCCGACGTCGGCCGCGGCCTGGAGCTGGGCGCGTTCATCCGGCTCGGCAAGGGCGAGGAGGGCACCGGCGGCCGCGACAAGTCGTCGATCCTCGCCGACACGGTCGAGGCGGTCATCGGCGCGGTCTACCTGGACCGGGGCCTGGACGCCGCCACCGAGTTCGTCCACCGGCTGTTCGACCCGCTGATCGAGGAGTCCTCTCAGCTGGGTGCCGGTCTGGACTGGAAGACCAGCCTCCAGGAGCTCACCGCCTCGGTGGGCATCGGAGTGCCGGAGTACGTGGTCGAGGAGTCCGGTCCGGACCACGAGAAGACCTTCACCGCCGCGGCCCGGGTGGCCGGCGAGGACTTCGGCAGCGGCGTCGGCCGCTCGAAGAAGGAAGCCGAGCAGAAGGCGGCGGAGAGCGCCTGGCGGGCGATCAAGGAGAAGTACGCCGACCGCCTGCCGAGCGGCGCCTGACCACGCAGTAGCCTTCCTCCTGCAGAGCCGAGTCGTTGTGCTGGAGGCGTGTTTCCCGTGCCCGAACTTCCCGAGGTCGAGGTCGTCCGCCGCGGTCTGGCGAACTGGGTCGCCGGGCGGACCGTCGCCGGCGTCGAGGTGCTGCACCCCCGTGCGGTGCGCCGCCAGCCGGCCGGCGCCGCGGACTTCACGGCCCGGCTCACCGGCACCACCCTCGGCGCGGCGCAGCGCCGCGGCAAGTACCTCTGGGTCCCGCTGGCCGGTACGGGTGAGGGCTTCTCGCTGATCGGCCACCTCGGGATGAGCGGCCAACTGCTGGTCCAGGACCCGGCGGTGCCGGACGAGACGCACCTGCGGGTGCGGCTGCGGTTCACCGACGGCGGGCGCGAGCTGCGCTTCGTCGACCAGCGGACCTTCGGCGGGCTGGCCGTCGAGGAGGCCGAGGACGGCGATCCGGAGGGCACCCCGGTGTCCATCGCGCACATCGCCCGTGATCCGCTCGACCCCCGCTTCGACGACGCCGCCTTCGCGGCGGCGCTGCGCGCCCGGCGCACCACGGTCAAGCGGGCGCTGCTGGACCAGACGCTGATCAGCGGGGTCGGCAACATCTACGCCGACGAGGCGCTGTGGCGCTCCCGGCTGCACTACGACCGGCCGACCGCGACGCTGACCCGGCCGCAGGCGCTGCTGCTGCTGGCCAGCGCCCGGGACGTGATGACGGCGGCGCTGGCCGTCGGCGGCACCAGCTTCGACAGCCTGTACGTGAACGTGAACGGCGAGAGCGGCTACTTCTCCCGCGACCTGGACGCCTACGGGCGGGAGCACGAGCCCTGCCGGCGCTGCGGCACCGCCATGCGGCGGGCCGCCTGGATGAACCGCTCCAGCTACTTCTGCCCCCGCTGCCAGCGCGTTCCGCGCGTGCGCAGCGGGGGCTGAACCCGCGCCGGGGCCGAACCCGGGAGCTCAGCTCCTGGCGAGCTCCGGTTCGGCCGGTTCGGCCTCCGGCAGTCCGCCGTGGGTGTCCTGGCCGAAGTAGGCGACGCCGACCGCCGCGACCACCGCGAGCAGGAAGCCGGCCACGCCGAGCCAGCCCAGCCCGGCCTTGGAGGAGTCGCCGAGCCAGAGCACGCCGACCGCGCCGGGCAGCACCGTCTCGCCGACCACCAGGGCGGCGGTGGCACCGTTCACCGAGCCGATCTGCAGGGCCACGGTGTGCACGTACATCCCGCCGATGCCGCCGACCAGGATCGCGTACAGGGCCGGGTCGGAGAGCAGCGCGCCGAGGTCGAACGGCTCCACGCCGTTGAGGATGCGCACGCCGACGCCGAGCGCGCCGAAGCCGAGGCCGGAGAGCAGACCGGCGACGATCGCGCCGTTGGAGCCCATCCGGCGCACCAGCAGGGCGCCGCCGACCAGCAGCACGGTGGTGACCGCCAGCAGCCACCAGTGGAACGCCATCGCGGCGTGGTGGCCGCCCTCGGGCCCGGCGGAGACCGCGAGCAGCACCAGCGCCGAGCAGAGCACGCCGATCGAGGCCCACTCCAGCTGCTTGAGCCGGATGCCGAGCAGCTTGATCGAGAGCACCGCGGTGATCACCAGGTTGGCGCTGATGATCGTCTGGGAGAGGAACAGCGGCAGCAGCCGGGCGGCCAGCGCCCCGAGCCCGAAGCCGATGAAGTCCAGCACCGTGCCGAGGATGAACTCCCAGGTCACGGCGGCCTTGGCGGTGGAGGCGAGGCTGGGCCCGCCGTGCGCGGTGGTGCCGGCGGAGCCACCGCCCTTGGCGGCCTCCTCGCGGGCGGAGCGCCGGGAGCCGACCGCCTGCAGGACCGAACCGGTGCCGTAGCAGGCGGAGGCCGCCACGGCGGTGACGAGGCCGATCAACACGCGGAGCTCCGATCAGGGGGTGGTGCGGATGGTCAAGAGAAGGTCATGGCGGGGCGGTACGGCCCCTACTATGCCCGGTCGCGCGGTACGGTCGGGACGCCTGCCCGGGCGGCCTGCCCGGTCCGGTTTCCGCCGGGAGGTACGCGCGGGGCCGGTGACCGGGTTCCCGTCCCGGGGGCGCCTCAGGGGCGGCCGGTCGGAAGATCATCCCGCAGGAGGGGGCCCACCCCGGCGGACGGTGGGGGTGCCCGGCCGCGCGGTGCCCGGCCGGTATGCCGGTGAGCGGGGCCGTTCGGGGTAGCGTCGAGATATGAGAACCCTTGCACGACGACGTTCCCGGGGCGCCGGGCCGCTGGCACTGGTGTCGGCGCTGCTCGGGCTGCTGCTCCTGCTGGCACCGGCGGCCTCGGCGGCCGGCGGTCTCGACGACGCGGCCGCGACGCTCAAGCAGGGCCGGGTGTACGTCGACCCGGCGATGGCGGGCCGGTTCGGCCAGGGCCAGGCCGACGCCCTGACCGAGAAGATCCGCGAGGCGGACAAGCCGATCTTCGTGGCGGTCGTCCCGGCCGCCGATCCGTACGGCGCCAGGACGGTCTTCGAGGACCTGCGCACCAAGGTCGGCATCACCGGCACCTACGCGGTCTGGCGCGGCGACCAGTTCCAGGCCCGCTCCGACAAGGCCGCGCTGCCCAGCGCCAGCGCCGAGCGGATCGCCGGCGCCGCCTTCCGCTCGCACCCCGGCGACATCGACGCCACCCTGAACGACTTCGTCGACACCGCCGCCCCGCAGATCAAGGGGCACGCGGTGAACAGCGACAAGGGCGGGGTCTCCACCGCCGCGGTGGTCGTCCCGCTGGCTCTGCTGGCGCTCGCCGGCACCGGCGTCTTCCTGCTGTTCCGGCGGGCCAAGCGGCGCAAGGAGGAGCAGCGCCGGGCCGAGCTGGCGCAGCTGCGCCAGGTGGTCGACGAGGACATCACCGCCTACGGCGAGGAGCTGGACCGGCTCGACTTCGCCCCCTCCGCGCCGGACGCCGACGACGTGCAGCGCGGCGACTACACCCACGCCCTGGACTCGTACGAGAAGGCCAAGCGGCTGATGGACGAGGCCAGGGGGCCGGAGGACGTGCGGCCGGTCACCGAGGCGCTGGAGGACGGCCGGTTCGCGCTGGCCACCCTGGCGGCCCGGCGGGAGAAGCGGCCGCTGCCCGAGCGCCGCCCGCCGTGCTTCTTCGACCCCCGGCACGGCCCCTCCGTGGTGGACGCCGAGTGGTCCCCGGCGGGCGGGGCGGCGCGCTCCGTGCCGGTCTGCCGGGCCGACGCGGACCGGCTGGCCACCGGCCTGGCCCCGGACGTCCGGACCGTCCCGACCGAGCACGGCCCGCAGCCGTACTGGAACGCTGGCCCGGCCTACGGCCCCTGGGCCGGCGGCTACTTCGGCGGCTTCGGCGGCGGCGGCCTGCTGCCGGGGCTGCTGGTCGGCACCATGCTCGGCTCGATGATGGCCACCCCGGCGTACGCGGCCGGCCCGGTCGACGCGGGCTCCGGCTACGACGGCGGCGACTACTCCGGCGCCGACTACAACTCCTCCGACTTCGGTGGCGGCTTCGACGGCGGCGGCGGTGGGGACTTCGGTGGCGGCGGCGACTTCGGTGGCGGTTTCTGACCCTGTCCCGCA
This sequence comes from Kitasatospora sp. NPDC001527, assembly GCF_040298605.1. Taxonomy (NCBI): domain Bacteria; kingdom Bacillati; phylum Actinomycetota; class Actinomycetes; order Kitasatosporales; family Streptomycetaceae; genus Kitasatospora; species Kitasatospora sp. NPDC001527. Next base: position 34,025 of record NZ_JBEPAM010000028.1, read on the forward strand.
CCCCCGGTCGATGCGATGATCGGCCCACGGCCCCCGCCGGGCGACCGGCGGGGGCCGTGGTGTGTCGGGGACATCGTGTGCCGGGGCGTCGTCGGAGGGGGCGGGGAAATGGCACCGGACCGTGCACTGGCGGAGCCGTGGCTACGGGCGGGGGAGGAACTGCTCGGGCTGGTCGAGGTCCGGCTGAGCGCGCTGGTCCTGCGGCCCCCGAAGCCGTACCGGCAGCGCGGGCGCGACGTGGACACCGGGGCGGAGATCGCGCTGAACCACGGTCTCGACGTCCTGGACCCCGAGGGCCTGGTGGTCCTGGCGGGTCTGACCGTCGCCCTGGTCGGCGGGCGGCTGTTCACGCCCCCGGTGCGGGGCGGCTGGGAGAGCACCGCGGGCCGGTTCGCCGCCGCGGCCCGCGAGGCCGAGCTCTCCCGCACCTCGGAAACCTTCGGCTGCGTGCTGCTCGCCGTCACCGACCGCCGGACGCTGCTGCTCAAGCGGCGCGGCGCGCTGGGGACGGACCACCTGGTCGACCTCGGCCCGTTCCGGTTGCGCGGCCCGGGTGCCGCGCGTCGGCGGCGCGGCCGTCCCCGACGGGTGGGGCTGCGGTTCACGGACGGGTCGACGGTGGCCGTGCGGGTGGCGCCGGAGCGGCTCAAGGCGCTGGCCGGACTGGCCTTCCTGAGCGGGAGGGGTTGAGAACGAAACCCGCTGGGGCAGGCTGTCGGACATGACCTCCGCCCCGCGTCCCGTCCTGCCCGTCCTGCCCGGTCGGCCGTGCTCGATCGCCGCCGCGCTGCACGTGGTGGGGGAGAAGTGGGCGCTGCTCGCGGTGCGGGAGCTGTTCTACGGCAACCACCGCTTCGACCGGATCGCCCGGAACACCGGAGCCCCGCGCGACCGGCTCACCGCGCGGCTGCGGACGCTGGAGGAGGCGGGCGTGGTCGAGCGGCGGGCCTACAGCGAGCGGCCCCCGCGGTACGAGTACCACCTGACCGAGGCCGGCCGCGACCTCGCCCCGCTCACCCAGGCGCTGCTCGCCTGGGGCGACCGCTGGGTGCTGCCCGAGGCGCCGGTGGTCTTCGAGCACCGGCCCGAGGGGCACCCGCCGCACCCGTACGACCCGCGGTGGGTCTGCCGGACCTGCGGCGAGCCGGGGCGCGGCGGCGGGCTGCGGGCCGGGATCCGCAGCCCGGGCTGGACCGCCGAGGGCCCCGCCGGCCCGTGACGCGCGCCGCCGTCCGGGCGGATAGGGTCGGGGGCATGCACGGTCGCGACGCCCACAGTGACGAGCCGGTCCGGGTCACGGCCTGGGTGCGCGGCAGGGTCCAGCAGGTCGGCTTCCGCTGGTGGACCAGGGCACGGGCGCTGGAGATCGGCCTGACCGGCTACGCGAGCAACCTCGGCGACGGCCGGGTGCAGGTGGTCGCCGAGGGCCTCGCCGCGGACTGCGAGCGGCTGCTCGCCCTGCTCAGGGGCCCGGACACCCCGGGCCGGGTCAGCGGGGTGACCGAGATCTGGACCGCCGTCGGGTCCGGCTACGGGACCTTCGAGATCCGCTGAGGGCGCCTGCCGCAACGGCCCCCGGGGGGCCGTGCGGAAATCGATCGGCAACCGGCGGTGTCGTACGGTTGCCATCCGGGCAGACTCGTGGTTGACTCCGCATCGAACGATGATCCACGAGCATGTGGTGGACCCCCCTTCGTGACCGCCCGGCGTGACGACACCGCCAGGCAGGTGACAGGGGCGCGGTAGCGTGCGGTGATCGTGTTGACCCGTACCGTCTTTGGTGAGACGCTGGAAGCCCGCGCACACGATCGCGTCATCCCGGTAGGCACATGCCCCCGCGAGCGCAGCTCACGGTGGTCGTGTCGTAGTGCCCAGCCAGCACTGCCGGTGCGCGCCGCGCGTGCGTCCCCCTTCCCCCTAGACCTGTACCGTTCCGGTTCGGTCACTCAGCGTGGAGGACCATTCATCATGGCAAAGGCGCTTCTCGGGTACGTCGGCGGCCCCGACCCGCGAATGCTCTCCGAGATGCGACGGCTGCAGCAGCGCGTCCAGGATCTCGAAGCCGAGCTCCTTCGGATGCAGGCTGAGAACGACGCTCTCACCGCTGTCGCCGGCGAGCACTCGCTGCTCAACAGCATCGATCTGGACCAGCGGGAGCCGGCTCTCACCTGAGTCCCGCCCGATCCCCCGATCGACGCCGCTGTGCACTGAGCCGCCCCGAAAGGGACGCAGCTTGCAAGGGACGCCCCGCGTGGCGTCCCTTCGTCGTGTCCGGACGTCGTCGTGTCCGGGGATCGCCGTGTCCGGGCGCCGGTCGCCGGGCCGCCGGGGGATACAGTCGCCGCTGGAGCCCCTGGCGAGCGAGGTGAGGAGACCGGCGCGTGCACCTGAAGAGTCTGACCCTGCGCGGGTTCAAGTCCTTCGCCTCCGCCACCACCCTCCGCTTCGAACCCGGCATCACCTGCGTGGTCGGACCCAACGGCTCCGGCAAGTCCAACGTCGTCGACGCGCTCTCCTGGGTGATGGGCGAGCAGGGGGCCAAGTCGCTGCGCGGCGGCAAGATGGAGGACGTCATCTTCGCCGGGACCAGCGGGCGCGCCCCGCTCGGCCGCGCCGAGGTCAGCCTCACCATCGACAACACCGACGGCGCCCTGCCGATCGAGTACTCCGAGGTGACCATCACCCGGACGATGTTCCGCAACGGCGGCAGCGAGTACGCGCTCAACGGCGACACCTGCCGCCTGCTCGACATCCAGGAGCTGCTCTCCGACTCCGGCATCGGCCGGGAGATGCACGTCATCGTCGGCCAGGGCCGGCTCGACTCCGTCCTGCAGGCCGATCCGATGGGCCGGCGCGCCTTCATCGAGGAGGCGGCCGGCGTCCTCAAGCACCGCAAGCGCAAGGAGAAGGCGCTGCGCAAGCTGGACGCGATGCAGGTCAACCTCAACCGCGTCCAGGACCTGGTGGCCGAGCTGCGCCGCCAGCTCGGTCCGCTCGGCCGGCAGGCCCGGATCGCCCGGCGCGCCGCCGGCATCCAGGCCGACCTGCGCGACGCCCGGCTGCGGCTGCTCGCGGACGACCTGCTCGCGCTGCGCACCGCCGTCGAGGCGGAGATCGCCGACGAACTGGCCCTGCGGCTGCGCCGCTCCACCGTCGAGCAGGAACTCGGCCACGCCATCCGGCGCGAAGCCGTGCTGGAGGCGCAGGTCCAGCAGCTCGGCCCGGGCCTGGAGGCCGCCCGGCAGACCTGGTACCGGCTCTCCGCGCTGGCCGAACGCACCCGCGGCACCATCGGGCTGGCCGAGGCGAAGGCCCGGCACGCCGCCACCGGCGGGCGGACCGAGGAGCGGCCCGGCCGGGACCCGGAGGAGCTGGAGCGCGAGGCCGGGCGGGTCCGGGAGGAGGAGGCCGCGCTGGCCGAGGCCCTGGAGCAGGCCCGGGAGGCGCTCGACGAGGCCGTCGAGGCCAGGACGGAACTGGAACGCGCCCTCGCCGCCGAGGAGCGCCGGCTCAAGGACGCCGCCCGGGCCATCGCCGACCGCCGCGAGGGGCTGGCCCGGCTCCAGGGGCAGGCCGCCGCCGCCCGCTCCAAGGCCGCCGCCGCCGAGGCCGAGACCGGCCGGCTCGCCGAGGCCCGCGACGAGGCGCTGCTGCGGGCCGAGGCCGCCCGGCAGGAGTACGAGGAACTGCGCGCCCGGGTCGGCGACGGCAGTGCGGACGGCGAGCGGGCCGACACCGCGCACGACAGCGCCCGGGAGCGGCTCGCCGCCGTCGAGCAGGAGCTCACCGCCGCGCGCGAGGCCGCCGGCGCCGCCGAGCGCGAACGGGCCGCGCTGACCGCCCGGCACGAGGCGCTGGCGCTCGGCCTGCGCCGCAAGGACGGCAGCGGCGCGCTGCTCGCCGCCGGGGACCGGCTGACCGGACTGCTCGGACCGGCCGCCGCACTGCTGCGCTCGGCCCCCGGCCACGAGACCGCCGTCGCCGCCGCCCTGGGCGCCGCCGCCGACGCGGTGGCCGTCGACTCGCCCGGCTCCGCCGCCGAGGCGCTGCGGCTGCTGCGCAAGGAGGACGCCGGCCGGGCCGCCCTGCTGATCGCCGACGCCCCCGAACCGGCCGGACCGGCGGGGGAGTTGCCGCCCGGCGCCCGCTGGGCCGCCGACCTCGTCGACGGACCGGCCGCGCTGCGGGCCGCCGCCGACCGGCTGCTGGCCGGCGTCGCGGTGGTCGACACCCTCGACCAGGCCCTCGCCCTGGTCGCCGCGCACCCCGCGCTGAGCGCCGTCACCGCCGACGGCGACCGGCTCGGCTCCGGCTTCGCGCACGGCGGCTCCGGCGCCGCCCCCAGCCTGCTGGAGACCCAGGCCGCGGTGGACGAGGCCGCCCGGGCGATCGCCGAACTCGACGTCCACTGCGCCGAGTCGGCCGGGCGACTGGCCGAACTCACCGAACGGCGCCGGGAGTCGGCCGCCGAACTGGAGCAACTCGCCGTCCGGCGGCGGCAGCTGGAACGCGAACGGGCCGAGGTGGCGGGCACCCTGGGCCGGCTCGGCGGACAGGCCCGGGCCGCCGCCGGCGAGGCCGAACGGCTGACCGCGGCCGCCGGCCGCGCCGAGGACGGCCTGGCCCAGCTGCTCGCCACCGCCGAGGAGCTGGCCGAGCGGCTGGAGGTCGCCGAGGAGACGGCCGCCGACGGGGAGGACGAGCCGGACGCCGCCGAACAGCAGCGGCTGGCCGGGGCCGCCACCGCCGCCCGGCAGAGCGAACTGGAGGCCCGGCTCGCGGTGCGCACCCACGAGGAGCGGGTCCGCGCCCTGGCCGGCCGGGCCGACCAGCTGGACCGGGCCGCCCGCGCCGAGCGCGAGGCGCGCGCCCGGGCCGCCGAGCGCCGCCGGCGCGCCGAGCACGACGCCGCCGTCGCGGGCGCCGTCGCCGCGGGCGCCCGGCAGCTGCTCGCCTGCCTGGAGGTGTCGCTGGCCCGCGCGGACGCCGAACGGGCCGCCGTCGAGCAGGCGCGGACGGGGCGCGAGGCGGAGCTGAAGGAGCACCGCGAGCAGGGGCGCGCGCTCAAGGACGAGCTGGACAAGCTGGTCGACGCCGGCCACCGCGACGAGGTGCTGCGGGCCGAGAAGCGGCTGCGGATCGAGCAGCTGGAGGGCCGGGCGCTGGAGGAGTTCGGCATCGAGGGCTCCGAGCTGCTGGCCTCCTACGGGCCGGACCGGCCGGTTCCCCCGTCCACGCCGGAGGAGGGGCAGGAGCCGGGCGAGCCGCGGCCCTACGTCCGCGCCGAGCAGGAGCAGCGGCTGCGCGCGGCCGAGCGGGCGTACCAGCAGCTGGGCAAGGTCAACCCGCTGGCGCTGGAGGAGTTCGCCGCGCTGGAGGAGCGCCACACCTTCCTCGGCGAGCAGCTGGACGACCTCAAGCGCAGCCGGCGCGACCTGCTCGACATCGTCAGGGACGTCGACCAGCGGGTCGAGCAGCTGTTCACCGCGGCCTACCACGACACCGCCGCCCAGTTCGAGGGCGTGTTCTCCCGGCTCTTCCCGGGCGGCGAGGGCCGGCTGGTGCTCACCGACCCGGAGTCCATGCTGACCACCGGCGTCGAGGTGGAGGCCCGCCCGCCCGGCAAGAAGGTCAAGCGGCTGTCGCTGCTCTCCGGCGGCGAGCGCTCGCTGACCGCGGTGGCGCTGCTGGTCTCGATCTTCAAGGCCCGGCCCAGCCCGTTCTACGTCATGGACGAGGTGGAGGCGGCGCTGGACGAGACCAACCTGCGCCGGCTGATCGCGATCATGGAGGAGCTGCGGGAGAGCTCCCAGCTGATCGTGATCACCCACCAGAAGCTGACCATGGAGTCCGCCGACGCCCTGTACGGGGTGACCATGAAGGGCGACGGCATCTCGCAGGTGATCAGCCAGCGGCTGCGGGAGGACCGGAAGGAACGGCGGCCCTGACCGGTTCCGGATCCATCCGGCGGCCTGCGGTCCGCGCGGACCGGTGTCGCGGATACTGGTTGGGTTATGGAATACGTGATTCTTGCCGTAGTCATCGCGGTGATCGCCGTAGGCGCGATCGCCGGACTCGTCGTTTCCGGCAGACGACGCCAGCAGCTGCCCCCGAAGTCGCAGGCGCCCGTCATCACGGCGCCCCCGACCCCGCGCGAGCCCGCCGTCGGCGAGGAGGCCGCGCCGCCCACCGAGGAACCGCGCCGCACCGTCGAGGAGGTGGAGCTCCCGGCCGCCCCCGAGGAGGTGGAGGAGGCCGCGCCCGCCGAGCCGGCGGCCCCCGCCATCGAGGTCCCCGAGCCCACCGCCGGCCGTCTGGTCCGGCTGCGCTCGCGGCTCTCCCGTTCGCAGAACTCGCTCGGCAAGGGCCTGCTCTCGCTGCTCTCCCGCGAGCACCTCGACGAGGACACCTGGGAGGAGATCGAGGAGACCCTGCTGACCGCCGACGTCGGCGTGGCCCCCACCCAGGAGCTGGTCGAGCGGCTGCGCACCCGGGTCAAGGTGCTCGGCACCCGCACCCCGGACGAGCTGCGCAGCCTGCTGCGCGAGGAGCTCGTCGAGCTGATCGGCAAGGACGCCGACCGCACCGTGCACTCCACCAAGCACGAGGAGGGCCCCGCGGTCGTCCTGGTCGTCGGTGTCAACGGCGTCGGCAAGACCACCACCACCGGCAAGCTGGCCCGGGTGCTGGTCGCCGACGGCCGTACGGTGGTGCTCGGCGCGGCCGACACCTTCCGTGCCGCCGCCGCCGACCAGCTGCAGACCTGGGGCGAGCGGGTCGGCGCGCGCACCGTGCGCGGGCCCGAGGGCGGCGACCCGGCGTCGATCGCCTTCGACGCGGTCAAGGAGGGCATCGCCGAGGGTGCGGACACCGTGCTGGTGGACACCGCCGGGCGTCTGCACACCAAGACCGGCCTGATGGACGAGCTGGGCAAGGTCAAGCGGGTCGTCGAGAAGCACGGCCCGGTGGACGAGGTGCTGCTGGTGCTGGACGCCACCACCGGTCAGAACGGGCTCATCCAGGCCCGGGTCTTCGCCGAGGTGGTCGACATCACCGGCATCGTGCTGACCAAGCTGGACGGCACGGCCAAGGGCGGCATCGTCGTCGCCGTCCAGCGCGAGCTGGGCGTGCCGGTCAAGCTGATCGGCCTCGGCGAGGGTGCCGACGACCTGGCGCCGTTCGAGCCGGGCGCGTTCGTGGACGCGCTGATCGGGGACTGAGCACCGCCCGGTGCCACCGGTGAAGGGTCCGCTCCCGCAAGGGGCGGGCCCTTCGGCGTTCCCGCCGGGGCGACCGGCGACTCAAGCGATCCAGGCGGGTTCGCGGGTGCGTTCGCGGCCGCGGTGGCAGGCGTAGGCGAGGGTGCCGAGCAGCAGGCGGGCCTCGGGCGGGCAGCCGGCGTTGTCGCGGGTGGGGCGGCGCAGCCAGCGGACCGGGCCGAGCCCGGCGAGCACGGTGGGCGGCGCGGCGACGAAGCTGCCCTCGCCGTGGCAGGTGAGGTCGAGCGCGGCGTCGTCCCAGCCCATCCGGTAGAGCAGGTCCGGCAGCCGGCGGGCGGTGCCGGGCGCGACCAGGAACTGCAGCCGCCCGGTGGGCGAGGAGAGCACCGGGCCGACCTGGGTGCCCATCCGCTCCAGCCGGACCAGCGCCTGCAGGCCGGCCGACTCGGGGACGTCGAGGACGTCGAAGGCGCGTCCGGTGGGGAACAGCACCGAGACCTCGCTGCCGGGGCGGGCGGCCGGTCCGGCGCCGGGGACGGGGTGCAGGCCGGGGGCGGCGCAGCGCGGCGTGCCGCAGTGGCAGCGGTCCGGGGTGCCGGCCGTGCGGGCGGGCTCGCCGACGACGACGGCCCAGCCCCAGCGGCCGGTGTACTCCGCGGCGGCCTGGCGAGCGGTGGCGCGGGTGCGGCGGCGCGCTCCCAGCGGTGACAGCCGCAGGTGCCCCAGTCGAAGTTCGCCGAACAGGTTCTCCATGCCTCCCCCAACAGGTTCTCGTTGCCGATGGTTACGGGATGGTGACTGTGTGTTGCTTTTTCTGTGCGTGGTGCGTGGTGCGGTAGCGGCGCGCAGCGCGCGGTGTGCGCCAGTTGCCCTGGTGCGCCCCGAGCGCCGCCTTGTGGTCGGCGGCGTCGATGCCGGATCGTCTGTGCGCGGGAGGGTCGTCGGTCGGTGCGGGTGCGAAATCCGCCCGTGGCGGCGGCGGTTCGCCTGAAAAGCCGGGTACCGTCGGGGACTTGGCGGCCTGCATATGCCGGGCCGCCGGGACTTCCCAGTGAACCGCCTGCGGGCTGGGTTCGGTTCACTCATGGGGGTGGCGAAAGGTGGCGTTTCGCCAGGGCCGCTCCCCGGGGCGGTGCGCGGGCGTTACGTTCAGCACACGGACCTCGTCGGCGAGTCCGCTTCCGGCCATGGCGGGCCGGGAGTTGGTGAACTGACGGTCCGTCTGTGGCGGCAGCGCCGCAGTCCGGTACGAAACACGTCTGGCAAGAGCCCGCAACCGTCGGGCGGTCACGATCGGGGCCCCGGGGGCCCGGGCGGGATGGGGACGGACCCATGGCAGAGAAGCAACCCAACGAGAAGCTGACCACGTGGTTCGCCCGTAGCGGCTGGTCCAAGGGGGAGTTGGCCCGCCAGGTCAACCGCCGGGCCCGGCAGATCGGGGCCCACCACGTCTCCACGGACACCTCGCGGGTGCGGCGCTGGCTCGACGGCGAACAGCCGCGCGAGCCGATCCCGAAGATCATGTCCGAACTGTTCTCCGAGCGGTTCGGCTCGGTGGTCTCCATCGAGGACCTCGGCCTGCGCGCCGCCGTGCCGGTCTCCACCGTCGGCGGCGGCGTCGACCTGCCGTGGAGCGCGCCGCAGACCGTCCAGCTGATCAGCGACTACTCGCGCAGCGACCTCATGCTCAACCGGCGCGGCTTCCTGGGCACCTCGCTCGCCCTGACCGCCGGCGCCGCGCTGATCGAGCCGATGCAGCGCTGGCTGGCGCCCGGCCCGACCGGCACCCCCACCCCGATCCTCACCGCGGCCAACGGCGGCGAGCCGTTCACCGGCCGGCTCTCCGAGCCCGAGCTGGAACTGCTCGAGCAGACCACCGTCATGTTCCGGCAGTGGGACGCGCAGAACGGCGGCGGACTGCGCCGCAAGGCCGTGGTCGGCCAGCTCCACGAGGTCACCGACCTGCTCCAGGAGACCTACCCCGAGGCGACCACCAAGCGGCTGTTCCGGCTCACCGCCGAGCTGGCGCACCTGGCCGGCTGGATGTCCTACGACGTCGGCATGCACCCGAGCGCGCAGAAGTACTACGTGCTGGCGCTGCACGCCGCCAAGGAGGCCGGCGACCGCCCGTTCGGCGCCCTGATCCTCACCGACATGAGCCGGCAGATGATCCACCTCAACCGGGGCGAGGACGCGCTGGAGCTGATCCACCTCGCCCAGTACGGCAGCCGTGACACCGCCACCCCGCGCCAGCAGTCCCTGCTGTACGCGATGGAGGCGCGGGCGTACGCCACGATCGGCGAGGTGAACCGGTGCGCCCGGGCGATCCGGCTGGCCGAGGACACCTTCACCGACATCCGCGAGGGCGACGCCGACCCGGACTGGCTGAAGTTCTTCTCGCCGGCCGAGCTGAACGCGGAGAACGCGCACTCCTTCCGCGACCTCGCCTACCACTCGGACAACGCCGAGCTGTACGCCTCGATGTCGGCGCCGGTGATGGAGCGCGCGGTCGACCTGTTCCGGCAGGACGGCGACCACGTCCGCTCGTACGCCTTCAACCTGGTCGGCATGGCCAGCGTGCACCTGCTGCAGAAGGAGCCGGAGCAGGCGGCGGTCTTCGCCGAGCAGGCGGTGGACATCGCCACCAAGGTCCGCTCCGAGCGGCTCAACTCGCGGGTCCGCAAGACCACCGAGGCCGCCGCCTCCCGCTTCAAGGGCGTGGACGCGGTCAGCCGGCTCAAGGAGCGGGTGGTCCAGGACATCCCCGAGTACGTCTCGGTGGTCTGAGCCCCACCGTGACACCCCTCACCGACCGTGCCGGCCGCCGACGGCACGGTCGGTGCCGTGTTCACGCGGGCGTAACCCCGCGGTCGCCCTCGTCACGGAGGTGAAACACCCGGCCGCATCGGCCGAAACCGGCCTTCGGCACGCTCCTGGTCAACGCCGACGCCCCGGGCGCAACGGGACAGCACCCGGGTGCGGATCGGCTTCCAGTCAGGAGGAGAGGCCGATGCCGGACGGTTTCAGCGCGGGCGACACCGCCTTCGTACTCATCAGTGCCGCCCTGGTCATGGTGATGACCCCGGGGCTGGCGTTCTTCTACGGGGGGATGGTCCGGGCCAAGAGCACCCTGAACATGCTGGCGATGAGCTTCCTGTCACTGGGCATCGTCAGCGTGCTGTGGGTCCTCTACGGCTACTCGCTCAGCTTCGGGCCCGACGCGGGCGCCGGCCTGATCGGCAACCTGGACTTCCTCGGGATGCGCGGCGTCGGCCTCACCGACCTCACCGGGACGATCCCGGTGACCGCCTTCTCCGCCTTCCAGCTGATGTTCGCGGTCATCACCCCGGCGCTGATCAGCGGGGCGATCGCGGACCGCGCGAGATTCGCGGCCTGGGGCCTGTTCGTGGCGCTCTGGGTGACCGTGGTGTACTTCCCGGTCGCCCACTGGGTGTTCTTCTTCGACGGCGGCCACGGCGGCTGGCTCGGCGACCGCAACGGTGTGATCGACTTCGCCGGCGGCACGGCCGTCCACATCAACGCCGGGGTCGCGGGCCTGGCGCTCTGCCTGGTGCTCGGCAAGCGGATCGGCTTCCGCAAGGACCCGATGCGCCCGCACTCGCTGCCGCTGGTGATGCTGGGCTCCGGGCTGCTCTGGTTCGGCTGGTTCGGCTTCAACGCCGGCTCGGCGCTGGCCGCCAACGGCGTGGCGGCGATGGCCCTGCTCAACACCCAGATCGCCACCGGCGCCGCGCTGGTCGGCTGGCTGGTCTACGAGAAGCTGCGGCACGGCGCGTTCACCACACTGGGCGCCGCCTCCGGCGCGGTGGCCGGACTGGTGGCCGTCACCCCGGCCTGCGGCTCGGTCTCCCCGCTCGGCGCGGTGGCGATCGGCCTGGTCGCCGGTGCCGTCTGCGCGGCCGCGATCAGCCTCAAGTACCGCTGGGGCTTCGACGACTCGCTCGACGTGGTCGGCGTGCACGCCGTCGGCGGGGCGATCGGCTCGCTGCTGGTCGGCCTGTTCGCGACCGGGACGGTCGGCCAGAGCGCCAAGGGCCTGTTCTACGGCGGCGGGTTCGGGCAGCTGGGCAAGCAGGCGATGGGCGTGGCGGTGGTCGCCGTCTACTCCTTCGTGCTCTCCTGGCTGCTGGCCAAGGCGGTCGACCGGGTGATCGGCTTCCGGGTCGCCGAGGAGGTCGAGCTGGCCGGCATCGACCAGGCCGAGCACGCGGAGTCCGCGTACGACTTCAGCGCGCTGGGCTCGGGTCTCGGCCGGACGGCCGCCCCGGCCGCGGCCCTGGTCGCCGCGGCGACGGCCGCCGTGCCCGCCCCCGTACCCACTGCCGTGCCGACGGCGAACAGCACCGAGAAGACCGAGGTGGACGCCCGATGAAGCTCATCACCGCCGTCATCAAGCCCTACCGCCTGGACGAGGTGAAGGCCGCCCTGCAGGCCTTCGGCGTGCACGGCCTGACCGTCTCCGAGGCCAGCGGCTACGGCCGGCAGCGCGGCCACACCGAGGTCTACCGGGGCGCGGAGTACACCGTGGACCTGGTGCCCAAGGTCAGAGTCGAGGTCCTGGCCGAGGACGAGGACGTCGAGCCGCTGATCGACGTCCTGGTCGACGCGGCCCGGACCGGCAAGATCGGCGACGGCAAGGTGTGGGCGGTGCCGGTCGACACGGCCGTGCGGGTCCGCACCGGCGAACGCGGCCCCGACGCCCTCTGAGGCCCGGGCGCATGGCCACCGCACCCGACGCCCCCGGGCCCGGCCCCGCCGCCGCGGCCCGGGCCCGGCTGCTCGCCGCTCCCGGCCCCGGCGGCCGGGAGCGCCGCGCCGCGCTGTCCGCGCTCACCGACGACTGGCTGGCCGGCCTGTTCGCCGAGGCCGGCGCCCCCGCCGGGGTCGCGGTGGTCGCGGTCGGCGGCTACGGGCGCGGCGAGCTCTCCCCGCGCAGCGACCTCGACGTCCTGCTGCTGCACGAGGGCCGGCTGGACCCGGCCCTGCCCGAGCGCCTCTGGTACCCGGTGTGGGACTCCGGGGCCTCGCTCGACCACGCGGTGCGCACCCCGGCCGAGGCCCGGTCGGTGGCCGCCGCCGACCTGAAGGCCCAGCTCGGGCTGCTGGACGCCCGGCACGTGGCGGGCGACCCGGCGCTCACCGCCGCGCTGCGCTCCGCCGTCCTCGCCGACTGGCGGGCGGGCGCCCCGCGCCGGCTGCCCGAGTTGCGCGAGCTGGGCCGGGAGCGCGCCGAGCGGCACGGCGAGCTGTCCTTCCTGCTGGAGCCCGACCTGAAGGAGGCCCGCGGCGGCCTGCGCGACGTCGTCGCGCTCGGCGCGATCGCCGCGAGCTGGCTGGCCGACGCGCCCCGGGAGGGTCTGGACGCCGCCGCGCTCCGGCTGGCGGACGTCCGGGACGCCCTGCACCTGGTCACCGGCCGGTCCACCGAGCGGCTCTCCCTCCAGGACCAGGACCAGGTCGCCGAGCGACTGGGCGTGCCGGACGCGGACGCCCTGCTGCGCCGGGTCTACCGGGCGGCGCGGACCGTGGCCTACGCCTCCGACCTCGCCTGGCGCTCGGTGGAGCGGGTGCTGGCCGCCCGCTCGGGCCGGGGCCGCCGACCGCACCGGCGCTTCCCGTTCGGAGGCCCGTTCGCCGGCCCCGGCCGGGGCGCGGTGGCCCGGGGAGCGGTGGAGCGCCGGCCGCTCGCCGAGGGCGTCGTCGAGCAGGACGGCGAGGCGGTGCTCGCCCAGGGCGTCCGCCCGGCCGCCGACCCGGTGCTGCCGCTGCGCGCCGCGGCCGCCGCCGCGCAGAACGGCCTCCCGCTCTCGCACGCGACGGTGCGCCGGCTGGCGGCGGAGTGCCGGCCGCTGCCGGTGCCCTGGCCGGACGAGGCGCGCGAGCAGCTGGTCACCCTGCTCGGCGCGGGCGAGGCCTGCCTGCCGGTCTGGGAGGCGCTGGAGTCGCAGGGGCTGGTCACCCGGCTGCTGCCGGACTGGGAATGGGTGCGCTGCCGGCCGCAGCGCAACGCGGTGCACCGCTGGACGGTCGACCGGCACCTGGTGGAGACCGCGGTGCGGGCCGCCGCGATGACCCGCCGGGTGGCCCGGCCGGACCTGCTGCTGGTCGCCGCGCTGCTGCACGACATCGGCAAGGGCCGGCCGGGTGACCACAGCGAGGCGGGCGAGGCGGTCGTCCGTGCCCTGGCCGCCCGGATGGGCTTCGACCCGGAGTCGGTGGAGACCCTGGCGGTGCTGGTCCGCCACCACCTGACCCTGGTGGACACCGCGACCCGGCGGGACCCGGACGACCCGGCCACCGTGGAGGCCGTCACCAAGGCGGTCGGCTCGGTGCCCCGGCTGGAGCTGCTGCGGGCGCTGACCGAGGCGGACGCGCTGGCCACCGGGCCGGCCGCGTGGAGCGGCTGGCGGGCTTCGCTGGTGGACGGCCTGACCGCCCGGGCCGCCGCCGTGCTGACCGGGGCGGGCGGCGGCCGGCCCGGCCCCGTCGAGGCCGAGCCGACCGCCGAGCAGGAGCGGCTGGCGGTGGAGGCGGCCAGGACCGGCGGCCCGGCGCTGTCGCTGTCGGCCCGCAGCGAGTCGGCCGCGGCCGGCACCGGGCCGATGGGTGTGCGGCTGCTGCTGGCCGTCCCGGACCGCCCGGGGCTGCTGGGCACCGTCGCCGGGGTGCTGGCCCTGCACCGGCTGGCGGTCCGCTCGGCGGGGCTGCGCGAGCTGGACCCGATCGGCGCCGGGCCGGTGCTGCTGCTCTCCTGGACGGTGGCCGCGGAGTTCGGTGAGCTTCCGGAGGCGGCGCGGCTGCGGGCGGACCTGCGCCGGGCGCTGGACGGCTCGCTGGACGTCGCCCGGCGGCTGGCCGAGCGGGACGCGGCGGCCCCGCGGCGGCGGGGCGTGCCCGCGCCGCCGCCGGTGGTCGTGGTGGCGCCGCCGGTGGCCTCGGCGAGCGCGACGGTACTGGAGGTGCGCGCGCACGACGCCCCCGGGCTGCTGCACCGGATCGGCCGGGCGCTGGACGGCGCCGGGGTGCGGGTGCGGACCGCGCACGTCTCCACGCTCGGCGCGGACGCCGTCGACGCCTTCTACCTGACCGACGCGGCGGGCCGCCCGCTCGGCGCGCGGAGGGCGGGGGAGGTGGCGGACGCGGTCCGGGCGGCGCTGGGCTGAGGCCGTTCGCGGGGCCGTCCGCGAGACCGCTCCCGAGGCCCGCCGGAGACCGGTCGAACCCGGGTGGAGACCGTCACCGGGGCGGACGGATACCCTTGGGGACGACGACCGTACTCACACCGATGCCGCAGAGGACCCGCGACGACGTGTTCGACACCCTTTCCGATCGCCTCGCAGCGACGTTCAAGAACCTCCGGGGCAAGGGCCGCCTCAGCGAGGCGGACATCGACGCCACCGCCCGCGAGATCCGCATCGCGCTGCTGGAGGCGGACGTCGCGCTGCCGGTCGTCCGGGCCTTCATCAAGCAGGTCAAGGACCGCGCGCTCGGCGTCGAGGTCTCCGGCGCGCTGAACCCGGCACAGCAGATCATCAAGATCGTCAACGAGGAGCTCATCGCCATCCTCGGTGGCGAGACCCGCCGGGTGCGGTTCGCCAAGAATGGCCCGACGGTGATCATGCTCGCCGGTCTCCAGGGTGCCGGTAAGACCACCCTCGCCGGCAAGCTCGGCCACTGGCTCAAGAAGCAGAAGCACACCCCGCTGCTGGTCGCCTGCGACCTCCAGCGCCCCAACGCCGTCAACCAGCTGCAGGTCGTCGCCGAGCGCGCGGGCGTCGCGTTCTACGGCCCCCAGCCGGGCAACGGCGTCGGCGACCCGGTCCAGGTGGCCCGGGACTCGATCGAGTACGCCAAGCAGAAGCAGCACGACGTCGTCATCGTCGACACCGCCGGCCGCCTGGGCATCGACGCCGAGCTGATGCAGCAGGCCGCCGACATCCGGGCCGCCGTCAACCCGGACGAGGTCCTGTTCGTCGTCGACGCGATGATCGGCCAGGACGCGGTCACCACCGCGCAGGCCTTCCTCGAGGGCGTCGACTTCACCGGTGTGGTGCTCTCCAAGCTCGACGGCGACGCCCGCGGCGGTGCCGCGCTCTCGGTCGCGCACGTCACCGGCCGGCAGATCATGTTCGCCTCCAACGGCGAGAAGGTCGACGACTTCGACGCCTTCCACCCGGACCGGATGGCCTCGCGCATCCTGGGCATGGGTGACGTCCTCTCGCTGATCGAGAAGGCCGAGCAGACCTTCTCGCAGGCCGAGGCCGAGAAGATCGCCGCCAAGCTGCGCGGCGGCCCGAAGCAGTTCACCCTGGACGACTTCCTGTCCCAGCTGGAGCAGGTCCAGAAGATGGGCTCGATCTCCAAGCTGCTGGGCATGCTGCCGGGGATGGGCCAGATCCGCGAGCAGATCAACAACATCGACGACAAGGACGTCAACCGCGTCGGCGCGATCATCAAGTCGATGACCCCCACCGAGCGCGCCGAGCCGGAGCTGATCAACGGCTCCCGGCGGGCCCGCATCGCCAAGGGCTCGGGCGTCCAGGTCGGCGAGGTGAAGAACCTGGTCGAGCGGTTCTTCGAGGCCCGCAAGATGATGTCGGCGATGGCCTCCGGCAAGGGCGTCCCCGGGATGCCGGGCATCCCGGGCATGGGCGGCGGCGGCAAGAAGTCCGCCAAGAAGGCCCCGGTCGCCAAGGGCAAGCGCAAGAGCGGCAACCCGCTGAAGCGGGCGCAGGAGGAGGCCGCGGCCGCCGAGCGCCGCGCGCTCGGTGGCGGTCAGGCGCCCGCCGAGGGCGGCGCGTTCGGCCTCGGCGCGGGCAAGGGCCCGGCCGACTTCGAGCTGCCCAAGGAGTTCAAGGACCTGCTGTAGCCGGTCCTGCCGCAGTCCCGCCGCCGTGCCGGCGGCCCCGCACGGTCCCGGAACGGGCCGCGGGAACGGCCTGCGGGAACGGCCCGCCACCCGGTTGTCCCCGGGCGGCGGGCCGTTCGCACGCCCGGTGGGCATTCGAGATGATGGTCCGATGCGAGTGACGATCAGGGCCCCGCGGGTCGGGGACGAGGCGGCGTACGCCGAGGCGGTCCGCCGGTCCGCCGAGCACATCGGCCGGTGGAACCCGGTGGAGCCGGACGCGCTGCCGGATCTGATGGAGCGCCAGGGGCCGTCCTTGCGGACCTACCTGATCGTGGACCGGGAGACCGGTGGACTGGTCGGCAAGGTCAACGTGGCCAACATCGTGATGGGCCGGTTCTGCAACGGCGCGCTCGGCTACGACTCGTTCCTGCCGTTCGCCGGCACCGGGCGGATGACCGAGGGCATGCGGCTGGTGCTGGACCGCTGCTTCGCCCCCCTGACGGAGGGCGGGCTCGGGCTGCACCGGCTGGAGATCAACGTCCAGCCCGACAACGACCGGTCGATCGC
This sequence comes from Kitasatospora sp. NPDC001527, assembly GCF_040298605.1. Classification (NCBI taxonomy): domain Bacteria; kingdom Bacillati; phylum Actinomycetota; class Actinomycetes; order Kitasatosporales; family Streptomycetaceae; genus Kitasatospora; species Kitasatospora sp. NPDC001527. The sequence continues at coordinate 50,684 of NZ_JBEPAM010000028.1, forward strand.
GCTGGCCAAGCGGCTGGGCTTCCGGCACGAGGGGTTCACCCCGCGGATGCTGTTCCTCCAGGGCTCCTGGCGGGACCACGAGCGGTTCGCGCTGACCGCCGAGGAGTGGCCGGCGCCGGCCGACGCGGAGGAACGGGACTGAGCGGGATTGATCGGGACCGAGCGGCGCCGCGCGGGGACGGGCGCCCCGTCCCGCGGGCGCCCCCCCCGGTCCCGCGTGCCCGGGCGGGGCGGCGTTGCGCTTGGAGGTGCCGAGCGGATGTCCGTATTGTCCGATGGGTGACTGATCCCGTGCCACCGCGCCAGACCCCCGACCAGCCGTGGCGATCCGAGGGCGCCCCGCCCCCGCCGCCCCCGCGGCGCAAGATGCCCGGCGGCTGGCTGGGTCTCGTCCTCACCGCCCTCGTGGTGTTCCTGATCAGCGACGTGCTGCTGTCCTTCTTCGGCCCCGGCGGCGCCACCACGATCTCCTACACCGAGTTCAACAACCAGCTGAACAAGGGCAACATCACCAAGATCTACTCCAAGGGCGACGCGATCGAGGGCACCCTCAAGAACGCCGAACCGAAGCCGGACGGCGGCAAGGGGACGTACACCGAGTTCGACACCCAGCGGCCGGTCTTCGCCGGGGACAACCTCTGGACCACCCTCCAGCAGCAGGGCGTCGAGGTCACCGCCGAACCGGTGGTCCAGCAGCGCAGCTTCCTCGCCAACCTGCTCATCTCGCTGGCCCCGATGCTGCTGCTGATCCTGGTCTGGGTGCTGCTCGCCCGGCGAATGGCCGGCGGGCTCGGCGGCGGGGCGCTCGGCCGCAAGGCCCCGCCCAAGCCGGTCGCCGAGGCCGGCCGTCGCACCACCTTCGCCGACGTGGCCGGCATCGACGAGGTCGAGGCCGAGCTCACCGAGGTGGTCGACTTCCTGAAGAACCCGGACCACTACCGCCGGCTCGGCGCCAAGATGCCGCGCGGCGTGCTGCTCAGCGGCCCGCCCGGCACCGGCAAGACCCTGCTGGCCCGGGCCGTCGCCGGCGAGGCGGACGTGCCGTTCTTCTCCGCCTCCGCCTCCGAGTTCATCGAGATGATCGTCGGCGTCGGCGCCAGCCGGGTGCGCGAGCTGTTCGCCGAGGCCCGCAAGGTCGCCCCGGCGATCATCTTCATCGACGAGATCGACACCATCGGCCGCCAGCGCGGCGGCGGCGGTGGCCTGGGCGGTCACGACGAGCGCGAGCAGACGCTCAACCAGATCCTCACCGAGATGGACGGCTTCACCGGCTCCGAGGGCGTCATCGTCATCGCCGCCACCAACCGGGCCGACGTGCTCGACCCGGCGCTGCTGCGCCCCGGCCGCTTCGACCGGCGGATCACCGTCAGCCCGCCGGACCGCGACGGCCGCGCGGCGATCCTGCGCATCCACGCCCGGCAGGTCCCGCTGGCCGGCGACGCCGACCTGAACCAGCTCGCCAAGGTCACCCCCGGGATGACCGGCGCCGAACTGGCCAACCTGGTCAACGAGGCCGCCCTGCTCGCGGTCAAGCGCCGCCAGGACGCGGTGAACGAGCGGGACCTCTCCGACGCGCTGGAGAAGGTCCAGCTCGGCGCCGTCCGGCCGCTGGTCATGCCGCAGGCCGAGCGGGAGCGGACGGCGTACCACGAGAGCGGCCACGCCCTGCTCGGCATGCTCCAGCCGGGCGCCGACCCGGTCCGCAAGATCACCATCGTGCCGCGCGGCCGCGCCCTCGGCGTCACCCTCTCCACCCCGGAGACCGACCGGTACTCCTACACCGAGCCCTACCTGCGCGGCCGGATCATCGGCGCGCTCGGCGGGATGGCCGCCGAGCAGGTGGTCTACGGGGTCATCACCACCGGCGCGGAGAGCGACCTGGAGCAGGTCACCAACATCGCCCGCGGCATGGCCGGGCGCTGGGGCATGAGCGAGCGGGTCGGCCGGCTCACCGCCGTCCCCTCCGACCCGCAGGGCGCGTACGGGCTCTCCGCGGCGCCGACCACGCTGGACGCGGTGGACGAGGAGGCCCGGCGGATCGTCGCGGAGTGCTACGAGGAGGCGGTGCGGCTGCTGACCGAGCAGCGGGCCCGGCTGGACGCGCTGGCGGCGGCGCTGCTGGAGGCGGAGACGCTGGACGAGGAGGCGGCCTACCGCGCGGCGGGGGTGCCCCGGAAGGCGCTCGACCAGGCCTGAGGGCCCGAAGGCCTGAGGCCGGGCGCCCGGGGTCGGGGGCCGGCGGGTCGGGGCCGGCGGGCCGGACGGCCGGATCGAGGGGCGCGTGCCTTGTCGGCGCGCGCCCCTCGGCCGTCGCGTGCCACGGCCGGGCCGATGCGCCGCCCGGCCCCGCGCGCGTCCGGCTCAGCGGGGCCGTTCGGCGATCAGGTAGCGGAAGACGTTGGTCATCCGCACCGCGCCGTCCGGCCGCAGGTAGGGCTGCAGCGACTCCTCCAGCTCCTTCGTCACCAGCGCCGGCCCGGAGAACTCCGCCGCCGCGTCGTACAGCCCGGTGGAGAGCAGCCCGCGCACCGCGCTCTCCAGGTCCGGGTAGGCGAACGGGCAGCCGACCCGGCCGCCGCCGGCCGGGCGCAGGCCGGTCCCGGCGAGCAGGTCCTCCAGCGCGCCGGGCGGGCTCAGCTCGAAGGGGTCGCGCGCCCCGCTGCGCCGGGCCATCCGCCGGGCGACGTCCAGCACGGCCGCGCTCTCGCAGCGCTCCCGCGGCCCCCAGGCGGCCAGCACCACGTGCCCGCCGGGCAGGACCAGCCGGGCCGCCCGGGCCACCGTCCGGCGCGGTTCGGCGCCCGTCGGCGGCTGCTCGAAAACGGTGACCAGCGAATAGGCCGAGCGGGCGACCTCCGGCTGCGGCCGGTGGTCCGCGCCGACCCGCAGCCGGCGCTCCCGGGCCAGCCCGCGCAGCTCGTCGTCGGGCTCGAGTCCGGCCACCTGCGCGCCCCGGCCGGCGGCCAGCAGCAGGGCGAGGCCGGAGCGGCAGCCCAGGCCCAGCACGCTGGTCGCCGGACCGACCTCCAGGCGGTCGTGGACGGCCTCGTAGAGCGGCACCAGCATCCGCTCCTGGATCTCCGCCCAGTCCCGTGCCCGGGCGGCGGCCCGCCCGGTGCCGGGGGGTGCTGCGGTCGTGCCGGTCACCCGCGCTGAAGCCATCGCGGCCTCCCATCCGGTCCTTCGGTGTGCTGCTCCGACCCCCCTCGACGTCCCGCCCCCACTCCAGCGAACAGCGGCTCGGGCCCGGCGTCCAGAGGGGTGGGGGGTGGTGCGCGCGTGTCGGGGGCGTGCGCCCCCGGCGGGTCGCCGGGCGGAACGGATTCGAAGTCCGGGGCCCGCTCCCCGTACGATTCGCCCATGGCTAAGGCACCCGTTCTCACCCCCCAGGCGGAAGACTTCCCGCGCTGGTACCAGGACCTCATCAACAAGGCCGAGCTGGCCGACAACGGTCCGGTGCGCGGCACCATGGTCATCCGACCGTACGGCTACGGTCTGTGGGAGCGGATGCAGCAGGAGATGGACGCCCGGATCAAGAAGGCCGGCGCCCAGAACGCCTACTTCCCGATGTTCATCCCGCAGTCCTACCTGACCAAGGAGGCGGAGCACGTCGAGGGCTTCGCCCCCGAGCTCGCGGTGGTCACGCACGGCGGCGGCAAGCAGCTGGACGAGCCGGTCGTGGTCCGGCCGACCTCCGAGACGATCATCAACGAGTACTTCTCGAAGTGGGTCCAGAGCCACCGGGACCTGCCCCTGCTGATCAACCAGTGGGCGAACGTGGTCCGCTGGGAGCTGCGCCCGCGCGTCTTCCTGCGCACCACCGAGTTCCTCTGGCAGGAGGGCCACACTGCCCACGCCACGTACGAGGACGCCCGTGACTACGCCTCGATGATCCACACCGAGGTCTACGGCGACTTCATGACCAACGTGCTCGGCATCGACGTCGTGCTCGGCCGCAAGACCGCCAAGGAGCGCTTCGCGGGCGCCATCAACACCCTCACCCTCGAGGGCATGATGGGCGACGGCAAGGCGCTGCAGATGGGCACCAGCCACGAGCTGGGCCAGAACTTCGCCAAGGCGTTCAACACCACCTACCAGCTGCAGGGCGCCGAGCGCGAGTACGTCTGGCAGACCTCCTGGGGCGTCTCGACCCGCATGGTCGGCGGCCTGATCATGTCCCACGGCGACGACAGCGGCCTGCGCGTCCCGCCGCGGCTGGCGGCCGTCCAGGCCGTCGTCCTCGCCATCAAGGGCGACGACGCGGTGATCGCCAAGGTCCGTGAGATCGGCGCCGCGCTGGAGTCCGCCGGCGTCCGCGTGGTCGTCGACGACCGCACCGACACCCCGTTCGGCCGCCGGGCCGTCGACTGGGAGCTCAAGGGCGTGCCGCTGCGGATCGAGGTCGGCCCGCGCGACCTGGAGAACGGCACCGCGATGCTGGCCCGCCGGATCCCGGGCGGCAAGGAGCCGGTCTCGATCGACTCCCTGGCGGCGACCCTCCCGGGGATCCTGGAGGAGGACCAGGCCCTGCTGCTGCGTCAGTCGCGCGAGCGCCGCGAGGCCCGCACGGTCGACGTCAAGACCATCGACGAGGCCGTCGAGGCCGCCTCCACCGGCTGGGGCCGGATCTCCTGGGCCGAGCTGGGCGCGGAGGGCGAGGCCAAGCTGGCCGAGCAGGGCGTCTCGGTGCGCTGCATCGTGGCCGCCGACGGTTCGGTCCCGCAGACGGACGACCAGGAGGGCAACGTCGCGCTCGTGGCGCGTGCCTACTGACCGTTCGGTGGCTTCCGCGGGAGCGGACGATCACGAAGGATGTCGCCGCAAAACGATGTCCGACGACGTGTTCTGACGGCCGCTGACCTGCCTGACGGGAAATTCGGACGGCCGATGACCGGCGTTGTTCCGAACATGTCTCACATGCCGACATCCCTACTGGTCGGTCAACTGCCGGTATTAACGGAATAGCGGTACGGTGTACGGCCCGTGGCCCTGTCAACTCGGCAGGACCACGGGCCGTACGTCCTGGGGGCGACAGCCCGCCCCCGGGCGGAATTGACGAGCCCGCCGCGCCGGCGGGCCCAAACCTGCAGGGGGTTGGTCTTGCGTCAGATCCGGAACGCGCATTTCGCGCGTAGTCGCACATTCCTGAGAGTTTCCTGGGAATTCCCGGGGAACCGGAACGCGCGGAACATCAGCTCCTACTCCATCGTTGGTCTAGCGTGAGCACGACACAGCCCCTCGTTCTCGCGGCCGAACTGGCCGCCGCCTGGAGTGACATCCAGGCCTATCATCAGGACCTCCCCGACCTCGCCTCGCCCGAGGCGCTGATCGGCGAGTCCTCCTCGGCCTGTGGCACCCGGCTCGGTTTCGAGCGGCTCCTCCACGAGGCTGCCCATGGTCTGGCCGCGGCCCGGGACATCCGGGACACCTCGCGGGCCGGCCGCTACCACAACCGGCGCTTCCTGCTCCTGGCCTCCGAGCTGGGCCTGGCGCACCCGGTCGAGCCGCACGCCAGCAGCGGCTTCTCCCAGGTGACCATGCTCAAGGAGACCCGCGAGCGGTACGCCGAGACCATCGAGCGCCTGGACCGCGCCCTCGGCGCGCACCAGGAGGCGGTGGCCGGCGAGGGATCCTCGCGCGCCTTCCGCGGCCCGGCGGCCCGGCACGGCTCCTCCGGGGGAGGCGTCCGGGTCAAGGCGGTCTGCGGATGCGGGCGCAACGTCCGGGTGGTGCCGTCGGTGCTCGCGCAGGCGTCCATCGTCTGCGGCGCGTGCCAGCAGCCGTTCAAGATCGCGTAGTTGCGGTTCGCACCTCGTCGCACGAACCCGGGGAGCCTCACGGCTCGGGGAACCGGGGGAGACCGGCGGGCGGCTGTGCGGGCAGTGGCCCGACCGGAGCGATCCACCACCACCGATCCACCGATCCACTGATCCACTGATCCACTGATCCACACCAATGCACCACTGATCCACCGATGATTCGCCAGTGAGGTGCACCGCGCAGGTGCGAGTTGGGCTGACCGGGAGCGGGGGCTCCCGGTCGACCTGTTTTCGGGGGTCGGCGCCCCGTGTGGCAGAATGGACCGCTGAGTACTCGGCAGCCGGGCAGGACCCCTCTCTCCTTCGGCTGGCGTGTCCCTTGAACGGCCCACCGCGCAACCCCACGCGAGGGCGGGGCCGCTCACCCACGTCAACACCAGGAGATTCCACTCCCGTGGCAGTCAAGATCAAGCTGAAGCGTCTCGGCAAGATTCGCTCCCCGCACTACCGCATCATCGTCGCCGACGCCCGCACCAAGCGTGACGGCCGTGCGATCGAGGAGATCGGCATCTACCAGCCGACCTACAACCCCTCGAAGATCGAGGTCGACGGCGACCGCGCCCAGTACTGGCTGTCCGTCGGCGCCCAGCCGACCGAGCCGGTGCTCGCCATCCTGAAGCTGACCGGCGACTGGCAGAAGTTCAAGGGCCTGCCGGCTCCGGAGCCGCTGAAGGTCGCCGAGCCGAAGGTCGAGGACTTCTCGCACCTGTTCGCCAAGGCCGTCGCCGGCTTCGAGGACGCCACCACCGGTGTCGCCATCACCCCGAAGGCCAAGAAGTCGGACAAGGCCGAGGCTGAGGCCGACGCCGCCGCCGAGGCCTGAGCGTGATCGAGGACGCCCTCGACCACCTGGTGAAGGGCATCGTCGAGCACCCCGACGAGGTGCAGGTGCGCTCGCGCAACCTGCGTCGGGGCAACACCATCGAGGTGCGGGTGCACCCCGATGACCTCGGCAAGGTGATCGGCCGGGGTGGCCGCACGGCGCGCGCCCTGCGCACCGTGGTCGGCGCCCTCGGCGGTCGCAACGTCCGGGTCGACCTGGTCGACGTGGACAACATTCGCTGACCAGGCTGCTCGTTCAGCCGTCAGGGTTTTCGAGGCCGGCCGGGACGCATGTCGTCCCGGCCGGCCTTCGCCGTTCTCGCGGCATCCGCAGCATGTGCGGCACCCTTCCGCACCCGCAGCACTCCGCAGCACCAGTACTTTGCAGCACCAGCACTCCGTAGCACTCCGAGCACTCATCCAGGAGAACGATCACCGTGCAGCTCGTCGTCGGCAAGATCGGCCGCGCCCACGGCATCAGGGGGGACGTCAGCGTCGAGGTCCGTACCGACGAGCCGGAGCTCCGGCTCGGCCCCGGTGCCGTCCTGCTCACCGACCCGGCCTCGGCCGGCCCGCTGACCGTCGAGTCCGGCAAGGTGCACAGCGGGCGGCTGCTGCTGCGGTTCGCCGGCGTCAAGGACCGCAACGCCGCCGAGGCGCTGCGTGGCACGATCCTGATCGCCGAGGTCGACCCGGAGGAGCGTCCGGACGACCCGGAGGAGTACTACGACCACCAGCTGATCGGCCTGGACGTGGTCCTGCTCGACGGCACCCCGGTCGGTGAGCTCACCGAGGTGGTCCACCTGCCCTACCAGGACCTGCTCACCGTGAAGAAGCCGGACGGGACGGAGGTGCTGGTGCCCTTCGTCAGCAGGATCGTGCCGACCGTCGACCTGGAGAACCAGCGCGCCGTCATCGACCCGCCGGCCGGCCTGATCGACCCCGAGGACGCCGAGGTCGTGCGCGGCGAGGCGGAGCCGGGCGCGGAGGACGCGGAGGACGCGCGGTGAGCTCCGAGGAGGCCGTGGAGACCACGGAGGCCGTCGAGAGTGCCGAGGCCGTGGAGACCACGGAGGCCGTCGAGAGTGCCGAGGCCGTGGAGACTGCGGAGGCCGTCGAGGCTTCGGCGCCGGCCGTGCGGCACGGGATGCGGATCGACGTCGTGTCGATCTTCCCCGAGTACCTGGAGCCGCTGAACATCTCGCTGGTCGGCAAGGCGCGCGCCCGCGGCCAGCTCGACGTGCACGTCCACGACCTGCGCGACTGGACGCACGACGTGCACCGGACCGTCGACGACAGCCCGTACGGCGGCGGCCCCGGCATGGTGATGAAGCCCGAGCCGTGGGGCGAGGCCCTCGACGCGGTGCTCGCCCGGGGGCCGGAGGGGGAGGTGCCGACCCTGGTGGTGCCCACCCCCAGCGGCCGGCCGTTCACCCAGGAGCTCGCGCAGGAACTGGCCGGCCGCCCCTGGCTGGCGTTCACCCCGGCCCGGTACGAGGGCATCGACCGGCGGGTGATCGAGGAGGCGGCCACCCGGATGCCGGTGGTCGAGGCGTCGATCGGCGACTACGTGCTGGCCGGCGGCGAGGTCGCGGTGCTGGTCATGGTCGAGGCGATCGCCCGGCTGCTGCCCGGCGTGCTCGGCAACGCCGAGTCCCACCGGGACGACTCCTTCGCGCCCGGCGCGATGGCCGACCTGCTGGAGGGCCCGGTCTACACCAAGCCCGCCGAATGGCGCGGCCGCACGGTGCCGGACATCCTGCTGAGCGGCAACCACGGCAAGATCGCCCGCTGGCGCCGCGACCAGGCCTTCGCCCGCACCCTGGCCAACCGGCCCGATCTGGTGGCGCGCTGGCGGAACGCGGACTTCGACAAGAAGGACCGTGCGGCGCTCGCCGGGCTCGGCCTCGCCTGGGACGAGGAGCTCGGCCGATTTCGGTCCGCGGCCGGTGGTGTGGAAGAATAGGCCGCTGCTGTCTGTCGCTGGGCTCCTCCCGCAGGGGTCACGTGGTTCGGCGCCCCCGCCACGGGGGGATCGCCGGTAGCCGGTGCGGCCCGCAGCAGACCCCATTTCTGACGACTTCCGTGGGCGGCCCGTGGCGCCTGCGATGGAGAGCAACATGAGCAACAAGCTCGCTGCTGTCGACGCGGCCTCGCTGCGTAGCGACATTCCGGCGTTCCGCGCCGGTGACACCCTGAAGGTGCACGTCCGGGTCATCGAGGGCAACCGCTCCCGTGTCCAGGTCTTCCAGGGCGTCGTCATCCGCCGCCACGGCGCCGGCGTCGGTGAGACCTTCACCGTTCGCAAGGTCAGCTTCAACGTCGGTGTCGAGCGCACCTTCCCGGTGCACACCCCGGTCGTCGAGAAGATCGAGGTCGTGACCCGCGGTGCGGTCCGCCGCGCCAAGCTGTACTACCTGCGTGACCTCCGCGGCAAGGCCGCGAAGATCAAGGAGAAGCGCGACCGCTGATCCACCGGCCCCCGGTACCGCCGGGGGATCGGATCGCTCTGGGGGGCCGGGCTGCCGCACGGTAAGCTCAGCCCCCGATGAGCACGCACGAACCACCCGCGGACCGCGACGGCCGTCCCGCACCCATCGGTGCGGGTTCGCCGACGCGGTCCGCGGTCGTTTCCGCGGCCCGCTCCGAGGAGGACGCTGCCGCGGGGACCGACACCCCCGCCGGCGCCGAGTCCGAGTCCGATTCTGACGTCGAGGGTGACGTCGAGGGTGACACCGACACGGATACCGACGTCGAGGCCGAGACCGGCGCGGAGGGGGCGGGCAGGAGCTCGCGCTCGCGGGACCTGCTGGTGCTCACCGCGATCTGCCTGTTCGTGCTGCTGCTGGTGAACGCCTTCGTGGCGCGTCCGTTCTCGGTGCCCTCCGGGTCGATGGAGAACACCCTGCGCCCGGGCGACCGCCTGGTCGTGAACCAGCTGTCCTACGCCTTCGGCGGCCACCCGCAGCGCGGTGACGTGGTGGTGTTCGACGGTACGGGCTCCTTCCTCCGCAAGCCGCTGGAGCGCGACGGCCTCTGGAAGTCGCTGCGCTCCTTCGGCCGTGACATCGGACTGGTCCCGGCCGGTGACTCGGTCTACGTGAAGCGGGTCATCGGCGTCGGCGGCGACCGGGTCACCAGCGCCGGCCCGGGCCACTCGCTCACCGTCAACGGTGTGCCGGTCGACGAGTCCGGCTACCTGTACCCCGGCGACGAGCCGTCCGCCGTGGCCTTCGACGTGGTGGTGCCGCCCGGCAAGCTCTTCGTGATGGGCGACCACCGCAGCGCCTCCCGGGACTCCCGCGACCATCTCGGCGACCCCGGCGGCGGGTTCGTCCCCGAGTCCAGGGTGATCGGCCGGGCCGCCTGGGTGGTCTACCCGGTCGGGCACTGGGCCGCTGTGGACCGGCCGGCGGCCTTTGCCGCGACAGGGGGGACCGGTGGCCATGGGGACCAGAGGTAGGGGGCGGCTCGCCGACCACCCGCCCGCCGGACCCGCGTCCGGCTCCCCGACCGGCCCGGCGGACGACTCGGCGACCGGATCGGCGACCGGATCGGCGACCGGATCGGTGACCGGCCCGGGGAACGACTCGGGGAGTGCCCCGGGGAGCGGCCCCGCGCCCGGGGCGACGGAGGGGACCGCGCCCGCCCCGGTGGCGCGCGGGCGCGCCGAACGCCGGCGTACCGCCCGCCGTGCCGCCCGCCGCCGCAGACGCTCCCGCCTGCGCGAGATCCCGCTGGTCGTCGTGGTGGCGCTGCTCGTGGCGCTGGTGATGAAGACCTTCCTGGTGCAGGTCTTCGTCATCCCCTCCGGCTCGATGGAGCAGACCATCCAGGTCGGGGACCGGGTACTGGTGGACAAGTTCACCCCCTGGTTCGGCGCCGAGCCGGAGCGCGGCGAGGTGGTGGTGTTCAAGGATCCGGGCGGCTGGCTGGAGAACGCGCACGGATCCTCGACGGACGGGGTGGTCCTGCGGGCGGCCAAGCAGGTGCTGACCTTCGTCGGGCTGCTGCCCTCCGACAGCGAGCAGGACCTCATCAAGCGGGTGATCGGGGTCGGTGGTGACACCGTCGAGTGCTGCGACGAGCGGGGCAGGGTCAGCCTCAACGGCAGTCCGCTGGACGAGCCCTACCTCGCGCCGGGCAACCCGCCGTCCCGGCAGCCGTTCAAGGTGAAGGTGCCGCAGGGCCGGCTCTGGGTGATGGGCGACCACCGGGACGTCTCCGCCGACTCCCGTTTCCACATGGGCAATCCGGGGCAGGGCACCATCCCGGTGAGCGGTGTGGTGGGAAGGGCGTTCATGATCGCCTGGCCCCTCGGCCGGGTTCATCAACTTGAGGTGCCGGTTTCACTCTCCTCGGTGGCACGGGCTCCGGCGCACGGCGCGACCGCGCCGGACTCGCCGGGCAGGGGGCCGGTTCCTGAGGAACCTCCGCTCGTTATGGGTGTGTTGGGCATCCTTCCGCTCGTCGGCCGCCGGGTGGGGCGGGTCAGGTCGTAGGCCCGGGCGGCCGTTCGCAGGCGGGACCGCGCGTGTGGGACCGCGAGCCGGATGCCCGGGAGTGATAGAGAAGTGCTGGGTGCGGCCGACTCCTGTCGGGGGGCCGTGCCCGAAGGCCGCGCCGGTGTCAGGCGGACCCGTCCGGGGCCGTTCCTGGCGGGTGTGGCCGGCGGTGGAGCGTGGTGCCCGCTGTGCGGCACTGTGAGCGCGGACGCACAGGCGTCCGCACAGCAGGGAGGAGACGTTGTGGGGGATTTGGTGATCGGCGCCCGCTCAGGCGCCGGCGAGCCCGAGGGCTCCGGCGCCCGGGCGGCCCGGTCCGCGGAGGCCTCGGCGCCCTCGGCTTCGGCCGAGGAGGCGGCGGCCCAGTCCGCGGACGGGCACGGCGACGGTTCGGGCGAAGCCCCGCCGCCCCTCCCGGGAGCCTCCGGACCGGCGGACGGTACCGAGGAGCAGCCGCCACCGAGCGAGCGCAAGCCGCGTTCGTTCTGGAAGGAGCTGCCGATCCTCATCGGCATCGCCCTCGTCCTGGCGCTGGTGATCAAGACGTTCTTCGTCCAGGCGTTCTCCATTCCGTCGGAGTCGATGCAGAACACGCTGCAGGTCGGTGACCGCGTCCTGGTGGACAAGCTCACCCCGTGGTTCGGCGCCGAGCCCGAGCGCGGCGAGGTCGTCGTGTTCCACGACCCGGGCGGCTGGCTGGCCGACGAGCCCACCAAGGAGAGCAGCAACTCCTTCGTCCGGGGCGTCCAGGACGTGCTGAGCTTCGTCGGCCTGATGCCCTCCGACAACGAGAAGGACCTCATCAAGCGGGTCATCGCGGTCGGCGGGGACACCGTCGAGTGCGAGGGCGAGGGCCCGGTGAAGGTCAACGGGGTCGCGCTCGACGAGCCCTACGTCTACCCCGGCAACACCCCGTGCGGGACGAAGCCGTTCGGCCCGTTGAAGGTTCCCGACGGCCGGATCTGGGTGATGGGCGACCACCGCGCGGACTCGCTCGACTCGCGCTTCCACATGGACCAGCCGGGCGGTGGCTCCGTCCCGGTGGACGAGGTGATCGGGCGCGCCTTCGTGGTGGCCTGGCCGGTCAACCACTGGTCGACGCTGCCGGTTCCGGACACCTTCGACCAGAAGGGCCTGGCGGCGGCCGTGCCGGCGGTGCCCGCCGCGGCCGGTGCCGTGGGCGCCGTCGCCCTGCTCCCGCTGGTCCGCCGACTGCGGAACCGGCCGGACCGCGACCGGCGGTCCTGACCCCGGCCGGGGGCTCCCGGGTCTTGCGCGGGCCGTGGTACCGACGAGTAATCTGCTCGGACGTGCCACGGCCCGCCGGGTTTTCCGCCCGTGGCCCGAGCGCGCCGCCATGAGCGTTTCCGGGTCGGTCGGGGTTTGGACGGTGTCGATGAGCAGTGCCGTGGAACGGACGACCGACGATCGACCGGCCGCCGCCCGCCCCCGGCGCGGACCCGGAGCCGTCGCCCAGGGCGTGCTGCTCGCCCTCGGACTGGTCCTGCTGATCGGCGGCTTCGCGGTGATCGCCGCGAGCTACCGGCCGTACAGCATCCCCACCGCCTCGATGGAGCCCGCCCTCCAGGCCGGCGACACCGTCCTGGCCCGCAGGACCGACGGCGGGGACGTCCGGCGCGGTGACGTGGTGGTCTTCCGCGACCAGGCCTGGGGCGGCCGGCTCATGGTCAAGCGCGTGGTCGCGGTCGGTGGTGACACGGTCGCCGTCGGCGGCGGCGACCAGCGGCTGACCGTCAACGGCAAGCCGGTGGACGAGCCCTACCTCGCGGACCAGGGCGCCCAGGGCGCCGCCTTCAGCGTGGAGGTCCCGCCGGGCCGTCTCTTCCTGCTCGGCGACAACCGGCTCGGCTCGCTCGACTCCCGCGTCCACCTGGAGGTCGACGGCGGGACCGTCCCGGCCACCGAGGTGCAGGCCAGGGTCGAGGCCACCGTGCTTCCGCTCGGCCGGGCGGGGTTGCTGGCCGGCACCTCGGCGTTCGAAGCGGTCGGCGGGGACCGCTCGGCGGGCCCGGGACCGCTGGAGCCCGCGTTCTGGGCGAGCGTTGTAGGCGCGGCGACGATCCTCGTGACCACGGCGGTGAGCGGGGTGGCGGGCCTGGTGCACCGTCGCCGCCGCGCGGTCTGACTCCGGCTGGCCCGGTGCGCGCCGGGACCGCTCTTCCCAACCTCGCCCCGGACGACCGCTCCGGGTGGCAGGATCGGGGGAGCGACCGGGGCGGACGAAGGGAGCGTGGAGGCTCGTCATGGCGGCACAGCGGCGCAGGGCCTCGCGGATCCTGCTGCTCGACGGGCAGGACCGGCTGCTGCTCTTCCACGGCTCGGACCCCGCGGTCCCCGGCGTGACCTGGTGGTTCACCCCCGGCGGCGGCTTGGAACCGGGGGAGGACGTCCGGGAGGCCGCCGAGCGCGAGCTCCTGGAGGAGACCGGGCTGCACGGCGTGGAGCTGGGACCGGTGGTGGCGTACGGCAAGGCTTCGTTCTCCTATCGGGGGCGGCGCTACGAGCAGGATCAGTGGTTCCACCTGGCCCGCACGGCGGAGACGGCGCTGGACCACTCCGGCATGGGCGAGGACGAACACGCCCAGTTGCTCGCGGCACGCTGGTGGACGGTCGGGGAATTGCGGGCCACCGCCGAGACGGTCTATCCGGTCGGGTTGGTGGACTTTCTGGAGCGGCTGTTGACCGAGGGGCCGCCGGCTTCCCCGGTGAGGCTCTGAGGGTGAGTGCGGTGGTCCACAATGGGTGGACGTGACAAGTTGAGGGGACGCCTGGATGAGTGCCGAAGATCTCGAAAAGTACGAGACCGAGATGGAGCTCAAGCTCTACCGGGAGTACCGGGACGTCGTCGGCCTGTTCAAGTACGTGATCGAGACCGAGCGACGGTTCTACCTCACCAATGACTACGAGCTGCAGGTGCACTCGGTGCAGGGCGAGGTGTTCTTCGAGGTGTCGATGGCGGATGCGTGGGTCTGGGACATGTACCGGCCGGCCCGGTTCGTCCGCAAGGTCCGGGTGCTGACCTTCAAGGACGTGAACATCGAGGAACTCGCGAAGAGCGACCTGGAGCTGCCCTCGGACGAGTCCGGCTTCGGGAACTGACGGTGGACCGCCCGGTCCCCGGATGTCCAGGGGAATTTCGGGTATTCCGGGATAATCACCCCCGAGGGTGACAGGAGTTATCCACAGGCCCGGGTTTTCCACAGGCGAGAACAACTCTCTGGTCCGCTTCCGGACCGCACGGCAACCTCCACGGCGGAGGTGGTCACCGTGCAGGAGATCGAGCGCGCCACGCGCAAGCAGACCGCGAAGGCCCGGCGGGAGGGGCAGCCGCGCCGGAGGGCGACGCGGGCCCCGGCGGGCGGCCCGCCCCCGCCGCCCGGGCCGGGACCGGAGCGGCCGACCAACACCGGCCTCGGCCGCTACGGCGAGCAGGTCGCCGCCCGCCGGCTCGCCGAGGACGGGCTGCGCATCCTCGACCGCAACTGGCGCTGCGTCGAGGGCGAACTGGACATCGTCGCCCTCGACGGCGACACCGTGGCGGTCTGCGAGGTCAAGACCCGCTCCGAGCGGGGCTTCCAGCAGCCCAGCGAGGCCATCGGCCCGACCAAGGCGGACCGGCTGCGCCGTCTGGCCGAGCGCTGGATGGCCGAGCGCTGGCCGGGCCACTTCGCCCGGCTGGCTGGCCCCGAGTACCGGCCCGGCAGTACCGACCCGCCGTGGGCGCCCGTCCCGCCCGGCGGCGTCCGGATCGACCTGATCGCCGTCATCAACCGGACCCGTGGCGCCGCCTCGGTCGACCACCTGCGGGGGGTGGTCTGAGATGGCCTTCGCCCGGACGTGTTCCGTGGCCCTGGTCGGCGTCGACGGGGTGATCGTCGAGGTCCAGGCCGATCTGGAGCCCGGGGTGGCGGCGTTCACCCTGGTCGGCCTGCCCGACAAGGCGCTCTCCGAGGCCCGCGACCGGGTGCGCGCGGCGGTCGTCAACAGCGGCGAGGCCTGGCCGCAGCGGAAGCTGACCGTCGGGCTGAGCCCGGCCTCGGTGCCCAAGAGCGGCAGCGGCTTCGACCTCGCGGTGGCCTGCGCCGTGCTGGCCGCCGCCGAACGGCTCGACCCCTCCTCGATCGCCGACCTGCTGCTGATCGGCGAACTCGGGCTGGACGGGCGGGTGCGCCCGGTGCGCGGGGTGCTCCCGTCGGTGCTGGCCGCCGCCGACGCCGGCTACCGGCGCGTCGTGGTCGCCGACCAGACCGCCGCCGAGGCCGAGCTGGTCCCCGGGGTGACCGTCCTCGGCGTGCGGAGCCTGCGCCAGCTGATGGCCGTGCTCACCGGTGCCCCGGAACCGGAGGAGCCCGCCGACCGCCCCGGCGGGCACCCCGACCCGTTGATGGCGGGCCTGATGCTCCCCAGCGCGGGGGTGCGCGGCCTGCCCGACGAGGCGAGCGCCCGCACCGACCTCGCCGACGTGGCCGGCCAGTACGAGGCCCGCCGGGCCCTGGAGATCGCCGCCGCCGGCGGCCACCACCTCTATCTCAAGGGACCACCCGGCGCGGGCAAGACCATGCTGGCGGAGCGGCTGCCGTCGCTGCTCCCGCCGCTGACCCAGAAGGAGGCACTGGAGGTCACCGCGGTCCACTCGGTCGCGGGGCTGCTCCCGGCCGGGCGGCCGCTGGTCGACCGCGCGCCCTACTGCGCCCCGCACCACTCGACCACCATGCCGGCGATCGTCGGCGGCGGCAGCGGGCTGCCGAGACCGGGTGCGGTCTCGCTGGCCCACCGGGGCGTCCTGTTCCTCGACGAGGCGCCGGAGTTCCCCGTCCGGGTGCTGGACGCACTGCGCCAGCCGCTCGAATCGGGCGAGGTGGTGATCGCCCGGTCGGCCGGATCGATGCGGCTGCCGGCCCGGTTCCTGCTCTGCCTGGCCGCCAACCCCTGCCCGTGCGGGAGGCACTCGCGGCGGGGCGAGGGCTGCGAGTGCACCCCCGCGATGGTCAGCCGCTACCAGGGCCGGCTCTCCGGGCCGCTGCTCGACCGGGTCGACCTCCAGGTCCAGGTCGCCCCGGTGACCAGGGTCGAACTGATGCAGCGCGACGCCTCGGCGGAGACCACCGAGGTCGTCGCGGCCCGGGTGCTGGCGGCCCGCGAGCGCGCGGCCACCCGACTGGCCGGCACGCCGTGGCGGACCAACGCCGAGGTCCCCGGCCACGAGCTGCGCACCCGCTGGCAGCTGGCGCCGAACGCGCTGAACGACGCCGCGCGTCAGCTGGAGCGGGGCCTGCTGACCGCCCGCGGCCTGGACCGGGTGCTGCGGGTCGCCTGGACGGTCGCCGACCTGGCCGGCCGGGACCGGCCGGAACAGTGCGACGTCCGGACGGCCCTCGTCCTGCGCACCGGAGTCGAGCAGGGGCTCCCGCTGACGGAGCGCTTCCTCGGCCGACCGGACACCGCCCGGGAGCCGACCGGCGCCCGCTTCGACGACCGGCCCGACGACCGGCCCGACGACCGGTCCGAGCGCCGCCCGGCCCGCTCCCGGTCCGCCCCCCGGAAGCCCGATCCGCAGCCCGAACCCGAGGAGGCCGGCCCGTGAACCGCACCATCGACGACCTCGCCCCGGGCCCGCCCGCGGACCCGGGAACCGCCACCCGACCCGGGGCAGCGCCCGAGCCGGCGCCCCGGCCGCAGCCCGGGCCCGAGCCCGAGCACGAATCCGGCCCCGAGCCCGAGCCGGAACCCGCTCCCGAGCCCGAGCGCATCGCACGCGCGGCGCTCAGCCGGCTCAGCGAACCCGGGGACGCCGCCCTCGGCCGCTGGCTCGCCGGCTCCGGCGCCCTCGACGTCGTCCGGGCGATCCGCGACGGTACGGCACCCGGCCGCCCGGGCCCGGACGGCACCCGCCTGGCGGCCTACCGGGCCCGGCTGACCGGCCTCGACCCGGTCGCCGACCTGGAACGGGTGCGGGCGGTCGGCGGACGCTTCATCATTCCGGGCGACACGGAGTGGCCGAGCCAGCTGGACGACCTCGGCGAGACCCGGCCCACCGGCCTCTGGGTGGTCGGCACCGGCTCGCTGCGCCTGCTCGCGCTGCGCTCGGTCGCGGTGGTGGGCGCCCGGGCGTGCACGGCGTACGGCGCGCACGTCGCCGGGGACCTCGCCGCCCAGCTCGCCGAGCGGGGCTGGGTGGTCGTCTCCGGCGGCGCCTACGGCATCGACGCGGCCGCCCACCGGGGCGCGCTGGCGGTCGGCGGCCCGACCGTCGGCGTGCTCGCCTGCGGGGTGGACGTGGCGTACCCGCGGGGCAACACCGGGCTGATCCGCCGGATCGCCGAGCAGGGGCTGCTGCTGAGCGAACTCCCGCCGGGGGAGCACCCGACCAGGTTCCGGTTCGTGCTGCGCAACCGGGTGATCGCGGCGCTGACCCGCGGCACCGTGGTGGTCGAGGCGGCGCTGCGCAGCGGGGCGCTCAGTACCGCCAGACGCGCCCGGGACCTCAACCGGCACACCATGGGCGTGCCCGGCCCGGTGACCTCGGAGCTGTCCGCCGGGGTGCACGCCCTGATCCGCAGCGGCGCCGCCGCCGTGGTGACCGACGCCGCCGAGGTCGCCGAACTGATCGGCGCGATCGGCGAGGACCTGGCGCCGCAGCGCGGCGGCCCGGTGCTGCCGAGGGACCTCCTGGAACCGGCGGCGGCCCGGGTCCTGGAGGCGGTGCCCGCCACTCCGGACGGCGCACCGGTGGAACGGCTGGCCCGGCAGTCCGGGCTCCCGCCGGACGAGGTGCTCCAGCGGCTCTACGAGCTGGGCTCGCTCGGCTACATCGAGCGGCACGGCGCGCACTGGCGCCTGGTGCGCAGGAGGTGACGGCGGCTCCGGAGGCCCGGCGGCGCGGGTGGACCACACGGACGAGTGGGAGGAGGGCCGGGGATTGACGGACCGGGCGGGTGCGGCGCGGCCCGGCGTCCGGCTCGTGGACCTCCGGCGGCCCCGGTGAGGCGGCACGAACGCCACCGGATCGGGGGACGACCGAGTGGCGGTAGCACTGTGCAGTGACTCGGTCACGCTACGCTCGCCATGCCTTCCCTATCAGCACATGACTCGGCAGAACGGCGCAGACCAACGTATGCCCACACACATTCCCGGACACCGAGTGACCGGTGGCGCCCGGTCCTCGGGAGGGCCGCGCACCGAGCGGCGCACCGTGACCGAGTTCCCGCCCAAGGGCACGGGTGGGATGGGGGCCCTCGCACGGCAGGGCGGCCGCCCGGCGCACCCCGGGGCGCACGACGACCGGCCGGACGCGCCCGGCGCTTCCGCCGACACGGCCGCCCCCGGGCCGGCCGAGGCGCCGGGTGTCCGCCGGGAGGCGGGCGGCCGGGAGCGCACGGCGCTCGAGGAGCTCTGGCGCGCCTACAAGGAGACGGCCGACCAGCGGCTGCGGGAGCAGCTGATCCTGCACTACTCACCGCTCGTCAAGTACGTGGCGGGCCGGGTCGGGGTCGGCCTGCCCTCCAACGTCGAGCAGGCGGACTTCGTCTCCTCCGGGGTCTTCGGGCTGATCGACGCGATCGAGAAGTTCGACATCGAACGTGCCATCAAGTTCGAGACCTACGCCATCAGCCGGATCCGCGGCGCGATCATCGACGAGCTGCGGGCACTGGACTGGATCCCGCGCTCGGTGCGGCAGAAGGCGAAGGCGGTCGAGCGCACGTACGCGACGCTGGAGGCCCGGCTGCGGCGGACGCCGAACGAGCCCGAGGTGGCGGCCGAGATGGGCATCGCCATCGAGGACCTGCACGCCATCTTCAGCCAGCTCTCGCTCGCCAACGTGGTGGCGCTCGACGAACTGCTGCACCCGGTCGGCGAGGGCGGCGACCGGCTCAGCCTGATGGACACCCTGGAGGACCACGGCGCCGACGACCCGGTCGAGGTGGCCGAGGACCGCGAGCTGCGCCGGCTGCTGGCGCAGGCCGTGAACACGCTCCCCGAGCGGGAGAAGACCGTGGTGACGCTCTACTACTACGAGGGGCTGACCCTCGCCGAGATCGGCCAGGTGCTCGGCGTGACGGAGAGCCGGGTCAGCCAGATCCACACCAAGTCGGTGCTCCAGTTGCGCGCCAAGCTGTCGGACATCCGATAGCTCCGCGGGGTGCGCCGCGCACGTCCGTACCGCGCCCCGCGCCCCGGTACGCAACCCTCCGCATCGCGGCGGTGCGCGGCACCGTACCGGCGGGATGTAGGGCTCCGTACAGTGGAGTGCGTGCCGAAGATCCGAGCGGCCAGTGTGGCCGAGCACCGTCAGATGCAACGGGCAGCCCTCCTCGACGCTGCCCGCAGTCTCCTCACCGAGGGAGGCACGGAGGCCCTGACCTTCCCCGCGCTCGCCGCGCGCACGGGGCTCGCGCGGTCCTCGGTGTACGAGTACTTCCGCTCGCGGGGGGCCGTGGTCGAGGCGCTCTGCGAGACCGACTTCCGGCTCTGGGCCGCCGAGATCGAGGCCGGGATGGCGAGCCGGGACACCGCGGCCGAGCGGATCGAGGCCTACGTCCGCGGCCAGCTCGCGCTGGCCGCCGACCCGCGCCACCGGGCGGTGGCCGCGATCTCCGCGCTGGAACTGGACGACGCGGCCCGTGAGCGCATCCGGGCGGCCCACGGGACGCTGGTGGGACTCGTGGTCCAGGCTCTGGAGGACCTCGGCCACGAGCAGCCCCGGCTGGCCGCGGCGCTGCTCCAGGGCATCGTGGAGGCGGCCGTCCGGCAGTCGGAGCAGCGGGCCGCGGGCGGCCGGGCGGAGAGCCCCGAGGTGATCGCGGACGCCGCCGTCGCCCTCGCCCTGCACGGTCTCGGCCCGGGCTGACCCGCCGGGCCGGGTCCTGGGGGAGCGGGTCGGCGAGCGGCAGCAGCCGGGCCCGGCCGGTGCCGAACAGCGCCGGCGGATCGAGGTAGCGCCGCCCGCGCAGCAGGCCCCAGTGCAGGCAGGCGCCGTCGCCGCAGTGCCCGGACCCGCCGGTGAGCCGTCCGATCACCTGGCCCGCCGCCACCGCCGTGCCCACCGGGAGGGTGCCGGTCACCGGGAGATAGGTGGTCCGCAGCGGGGGTGCCGGGGGAGCGCCCGCCGTCGCATGGGTGACCGTGACCACCGGCCGCCCGGCCACCGGCCCGGCGAACGTCACCACCCCGGGAGCCGCCGCCCGGACCTCCGCACCGGGAGCGGCGGCCAGGTCGACACCCCGGTGTCCCGCACCCCACGGCCGCGCCGGTGCCTCGAAGCGGCGGGCCACGGCGCCGGGCCCGCCACCCGGTCCGTCCACCGGCCACGCCCGCCCGGTACCCGCACTCCCGCCCGCCGCGAGCCCGAGCGCCCCGGCCCGCCCGGCCGGCACGAGCACCAGCAGCACGCCCAGCACCAGCACCAGCACCATGACCATCGCCAGGCCTGGGACCAGGAGCGGAGGGACCGGCCGGTCCGGTCGCCGACCGCCCGGCGGAGCGTTTGAGGCCCCCGGCGCCACGGGGCCGGCCGGAACCCGAGCAGCAGCAGTCATGGAGCCGAGGCTCCCCGGCCCGCGCCGGCCCGGCCACCCCCGCCCCGCTTCCTGTGGACAACCGGCCCCTGTGGACGGTGGCTGTCCCTCCAACGGGCGTACCCCGCCGGGTGGACAGGGGCCCAACAGAGCCGTCCGGGCGCCCCGGACCAGGGGTGTCCCCGGCCGCCCGCTCCCCGCGGAGTCGCCCGGCGCTCGGCGCTTCCCGTACACTTCACACGCGACCCGGTCCGCCGGGTCGACTTCGCACGCCCCGCCACCGGTGGTCAGAAGCGGCTCCGCCGCCACCCCTGCCAGGTGCGAGTGCCGCTCGGTCCGCCGAGCCCGGCCGGTCCTCGGACCACCGGGTGGAAGCGGCTCGGCACGTTCGGGGCGTCAGGCGTGGCTGTCACCTGGCCGCCACGGACAAACCGAGCCTGACCCGGCCGTACGCACGCGCCGAGCGGGGAGCGCCACCGCGCGCCGACCGCGACGCCTGCGCCGATGCCGGGCGTAACACCTGAGGAGCACGGCCATGGCCGTCGTCACGATGCGGGAGCTGCTGGAGAGCGGCGTCCACTTCGGTCACCAGACCCGCCGCTGGAACCCGAAGATGAAGCGCTTCATCATCACCGAGCGCAACGGCATCTACATCATCGACCTCCTGCAGTCGCTGAACTACATCGACCGCGCCTTCGAGTTCATCAAGGAGACCGTTGCCCACGGCGGCAGCGTCCTCTTCGTCGGCACGAAGAAGCAGGCCCAGGAGGCCATCGCCGAGCAGGCCACCCGCGTGGGCATGCCCTACGTGAACCAGCGCTGGCTCGGCGGCATGCTGACCAACTTCTCGACCGTCTACAAGCGTCTGCAGCGCCTCAAGGAGCTGGGCGAGCTGGACTTCTCGGACGTGGCCGGCTCCGGCCTCACCAAGAAGGAGCTCCTGGTCCTCCAGCGCGAGCACGACAAGCTGGAGAAGACCCTCGGCGGTATCCGCGACATGCAGCGCGTTCCCAGCGCCGTCTGGATCGTGGACACCAAGAAGGAGCACATCGCGGTCGGCGAGGCCCGGAAGCTCAACATCCCGGTCGTCGCCATCCTCGACACCAACTGCGACCCCGACGAGGTCGACTACAAGATCCCGGGCAACGACGACGCGATCCGCTCCGTCACCCTGCTGACCCGTGTGATCGCCGACGCCGTCGCCGAGGGCCTCAAGTCCCGCGCGGGTGTCGCCAAGGGCGACGTCAAGGCCGAGCCGGGTGCCGACCAGCCGCTGGCCGACTGGGAGAAGGACCTCCTGGAGGGCGAGAAGAAGGCCGACGAGGCCCCCGCCGCTGAGGCCCCCGCCGCCGAGGCGCCGGCCGACGAGGCCCCCGCTGCTGAGGCCCCCGCCGCCGAGGCGCCGGCCGAGCAGGCCTGACGTACCAAGGGTGAGGGGCACCCGCCGGTACGACACCGGTCGGTGCCCCTCTCTCCCGTGCCTGGGCCGAACCACCGGCCCGGGCACTACCCCACGCAGACACGCGAGACGCGAGAAGAGATTCACACCATGGCGAACTTCACCGCCGCGGACGTCAAGAAGCTCCGTGAGCTCACCGGCGCCGGCATGATGGACTGCAAGAAGGCCCTGGACGAGGCCGAGGGCAACGTCGAGAAGGCCGTCGAGATCCTTCGCATCAAGGGCCAGAAGGGCGTTGCCAAGCGCGAGGGCCGCGACGCCTCCAACGGTGCCGTCGCCGCGCTGATCGCCGAGGACAAGAAGTCCGGCGTCCTGGTCGAGCTGAACTGCGAGACCGACTTCGTCGCCAAGGGTGACAACTTCGTCAAGGTCGCCGACGCGATCGCCGCCCACGTCGCCGCCACCGCTCCGGCCGACCTGGACGCCGCCCTCGCCTCCGAGATCGAGGCCGGCAAGACCGTCCAGCAGTTCGTCGACGAGGCCAACGCGACCCTGGGCGAGAAGATCGTCTTCCGCCGCTTCGCGCAGTTCGGCGGCGACGGCTTCGTCGCGGTCTACCTGCACAAGACCAGCCCCGACCTGCCGCCGGCCGTCGGCGTCCTGGTCGAGCTGGACAAGGAGAACGCCGAGGTCGCCAAGGACGTCGCGCAGCACATCGCCGCCTTCGCGCCGAAGTTCCTGTCCCGCGAGGACATCCCGGCCGAGGACCTCGAGAACGAGCGCCGCGTCGCCGAGGCCACCGCTCGCGAGGAGGGCAAGCCGGAGGCCGCCCTGCCGAAGATCGTCGAGGGCCGCGTCACCGGCTTCGTGAAGGAGAACTCCGTCCTGGAGCAGGCCTTCGCGAAGGACAACAAGAAGACCGTCGCCAAGGTCCTCGAGGAGAACGGCGTCGCCCTCAAGCGCTTCGCCCGCTTCCGCGTCGGCGCCTGAGCCACGTTCCACCCGGGCTTCCGGCCGTAGGCTGGAAACCGCCCCCGCCCCGCTGACCGGGGCGGGAGGGAACGCGCCGTACGGGCTCACCCAGCGCCATCCGTCCATGGGCGAGCCACGTCGGCAGCATGAACGACGAGGAGGCCATTGCCGTGCAGGACACCGAACCGGTTCCCGCGGCAGTGGCCTCCTCGCGTGTACGCGCAGGCCGGGGATCCGCACGTCCGCGCCTGTGAACCAGTAGGTGTAGAAGGAGAAGTCCATGCAGGAGACGCAGGAGACCGCGCAGGACACCCACGACGGCACGCGCCGCCGGGTGCTGCTGAAGCTGTCCGGTGAGGCCTTCGCCGGCGGCGGCGGGCTCGGCGTCGATCCGGACGTCGTGCACGCGATCGCCCGCGAGATCGCCACGGTCGTCCGCGCGGGCACCGAGGTCGCCGTGGTGATCGGCGGCGGCAACTTCTTCCGCGGCGCAGAGCTCCAGGTCCGCGGCATGGACCGGGCCCGTTCGGACTACATGGGCATGCTCGGCACGGTCATGAACTGCCTCGCGCTCCAGGACTTCCTGGTCAAGGAGGGCATCGAGACCCGGGTCCAGACCGCCATCACGATGGGCCAGGTCGCCGAGCCGTACCTGCCGCTGCGCGCCGTCCGGCACCTGGAGAAGGGCCGCGTGGTGATCTTCGGTGCCGGTATGGGCATGCCGTACTTCTCGACCGACACCACGGCCGTGCAGCGGGCCCTGGAGATCCACGCCGACATCCTGCTGATGGGCAAGAACGGCGTGGACGGCGTCTACGACGCCGACCCCCGGACCAACCCCGACGCGGTCAAGTTCGACGCGCTGGAGTACTCCGAGGTCATCGCGCGCGACCTCAAGGTCGCCGACCTCACCGCGATCACGCTGTGCAAGGACAACAACCTCCCGATGCTGGTCTTCGAGCTGCTCGCGGAGGGCAATATCGCCCGGGCGGTGAAGAGTGAGAAGATCGGCACACTCATCAGCCAGGATTCTGTCCGGGCCTGAGCAGCCACCAGCCGCACCGGACGGCGCCGCGGCCGCGAGGCCCCGCCGCCGACACCGGTCGGGACAACCGCAGATGAACCGGACAGGGAGATCACAGTGATCGAAGAGACCCTCCTCGACGCCGAGGAGAAGATGGAGAAGGCCGTCGCCCACGCCAAGGACGACTTCGCCGCCATCCGCACCGGCCGCGCGCACCCGGCGATGTTCGCCAAGATCGTCGCGGAGTACTACGGCGCCGTGACGCCGATCAACCAGCTGGCCTCCTTCTCCGTGCCGGAGCCCCGGATGGCGGTCGTCTCGCCGTTCGACAAGACCGCGCTGAAGGCGATCGAGCAGGCGATCCGCGACTCCGACCTGGGCGTCAACCCGTCGAACGACGGCTCCATCATCCGGGTCGTGCTCCCCGAGCTGACCGAGGAGCGCCGCCGCGAGTTCATCAAGATCGCCCGCGGCAAGGGCGAGGACGCCAAGGTCTCGATCCGCGCCGTGCGCCGCAAGGCCAAGGACGCCATCGACAAGCTGGTGAAGGACGGCGAGGTCGGCGAGGACGACGGCCGCCGCGCCGAGAAGGAGCTCGACGACACCACGGCCAAGTACGTGGCCTCCGTCGACGAGCTGCTGAAGCACAAGGAAGCCGAGCTGCTCGAGGTCTGATGAACGACGCCCCTGACGCCCCTGGCTACTGGGGCCCGTCCGACCAGCAGTACCAGCCGTACCGGCCGCACCGGCCTGCGCAGGGACCAGCCGCCCCTGCGCAGGCCTCCGGCATACCCGGGCACCCGGCGCCGCAGCCCGGACCGTACGGGCAGTACGGCGCGGGTGACCCCGGCCACCGAACGGGTCACTCCCAGCAGCCTCCGGTGTACTGGGACCCGGACGCGGAGGAGACTCAGGTCATGCCTCCCGTACCGGCCGACCCGGGCCCCCAGCCCGCGCCCGCGCCCGGGGCCGACCCCGCCGAGGGGCCGGCCCGGGAGGCGGGTCGGCTGAGCGGACCGCTGTTCCGCGACGAGCAGCCCGGGGCGGCGGAGCCGGGTGCGTCGGAGACGGTCGTGCTGCGCGCGATCACCGACGACACCCCGCCCGCCCCCGCGGGCGGGCCGTACCCCGGCACGCCGGGCGGACCGGTGGCGGGGCAGCCCTTCCTCGTGCCGTCGTCCCACCCAGCGCAGGAGACACCCGTGGCCCAGGCCGATCCGCAGCCTCAGCCGCCGCAGCGCAAACAGCGCGGCGGCCGCAACCTCCAGGCCGCGATAGGCGTGGGCGTCGGCCTCGGCGCGGTGATCGTCGCCTCGCTGTTCGTCGTCAAGGCGCTGTTCCTGGTCGTGGTGATCGCGGCGGTGTCGGTCGGCGTCTGGGAGCTGACCAGCAGGCTGGCCGAGCGCAAGGAGATCAAGGCGCCGCTGATCCCGCTGGTCGCGGGTGGCATCGCCATGGTCGCCACCGGTTACTGGTCGGGCATCCAGTGGGCGGCGGCCTCGCTCGCGCTCACCGGGCTCGCGGTGATGGTCTGGCGGATGACCGAGCCGCCCGAGAACTACCTGCGGGACATAACGGCGGGCATCTTCACCGCCTTCTACGTCCCGTTCCTCGCGACCTTCGTGGCGATGATGCTGGCCGCCGACGACGGTCCGCAGCGGATCGTGCTCTTCCTCATCGTCACGGTGTGCAGCGACACCGGGGCGTACGCGGTGGGCTACAAGTTCGGCAGGAACAAGCTGGCGCCGACGATCAGCCCGGGCAAGACCCGCGAGGGCCTGGCCGGCGGCATCGGCCTGTCGATGCTGGCGGGCGCGCTGCTGATGGAGCTGATCATCGACGGCGGCAGCTGGTGGCAGGGCCTGATCCTGGGCGGCTGCGCGGCGGTCACCGCGACCCTGGGCGACCTGGGCGAGTCGATGATCAAGCGCGACCTGGGCATCAAGGACATGGGCACCCTGCTGCCCGGCCACGGCGGGATCATGGACCGGCTGGACTCGCTGCTGCCGACCGCCCCGGTGGTCTGGCTGCTGCTGGCGGCCTTCGTCGGCAGCTGAGCCGCCGACCCGCGCCCACGGGCCCCGGACGCACGGCGTCCGGGGCCTTCGCGCGTCTGCGACACTGGAACAACCATGCCTAAGCCCGGAGAACACTCACCGGGGCGGCGACGAAGGGCCCTCTACCTGCGACTTTCCCGCGTGTAGGGGGCCCTCGCGCGTCTGCCGGGCCGTCCCTGGGCCGTCAGGTGGTCGAATCGCCCGGCAGGAACAGCCGGTCGACGGCCTTCCGGGCGCGGTCCTGGCTGTTCGGCATGAGATGGGCGTAGACCCTGAGTGTCAGGGCCGGGTCGGCGTGGCCCAGGTAGTCGCTCACGGCCCGGATGCTCTCCCCGGCGTCGAGCAGCACGGAGGCGTAGAAGTGCCTCAGGGCGTGCATGCCGTGCTCCCTCGCGGAGGCGTAGGCCTCGCCGGGGCGCGGCGTCGGGATGAGGCCGGCCGCCGCGAGCGCGGGCTTCCAGTCCTGCAGGTTGAAGTTGCTCCGCCAGACCAACCCGTCGGCCGTGTTGCTGAACAGCAGCCGGAAGGTGACCGGCGGCCCGTCCGGGGTCTTCCACGGGAGCGTGACCGGCACGGGCTTGCAGCCGTCCATGTGGGCCCGGACGGCAGCAGCCACGGAGCTGGGGAGCGGCACGTCGCGTTCCTTGTTGCACTTCGGCGGAGCGAACACGGCCTTCCCCCGGATCTGCTTCACCTGACGGAGCACGTGGACGGTACCCGTCTCGAAGTCGAGTGCGTCGTCCTCCGCCAGGCCGACGATCTCGCCCTGCCGCAGTCCGCACCCGGCGCCCAGGTCGGCCATCGCTCGGTATCGCTCCGGCAGTGCGCCGCGCACCGCGAACACCTGCTCCGGGAGCCAGGGCACGACGCGGCGAGTCTCGACGGCCGGCGGGCGGACCGACGCCGCGCCGCACGGGTTCCGACTAAGGAGTCCGTCGTCCACGGCGGCCGACAGAACGGACCGGACGTCCGAGTAGATGTTCCGGGCGTACCCGCCCGAGATCGGGCTCTGCTCCAGCTCCTTCACCAGCTCCTGAATGTGGGAGGGCCGGAACGAGTCGAGCGGTCGGCGGCCGATCCGGGGGAACGCGTGCAGTCGTAGCCTGGTCTCCACCAGGACCTGGCTGGCCGGGTCGGTGGTCTGGGCCTTGAGCCACCGCTCGGCGAACTGCTGAAAGGTCGTCCTGGACGCCTTGGGGTCGAGGTACTGGCCGCGCGACATGTCGGCCTCGATCCGAGTCAGCCAGTCCTCGGCCTGCCGCTTCTGGCGGTCGGGGAAGCTCTTGGACTTCTCGGTGCCGTCGGGCCCGATGTAGCGGGCGCGGTAGCGCTTGCCGGTGCCGTAGCGGTCGGTGCGGACGCGGTGGGGCTTGCCGTCGGGGCCGGTCTCGGTCTTGTACCAGCGGTCTTGGATGTGGCCGGCCATGGGCCGCTCCTTGGGTGGTCGCGAAGGGGTGCCAGGGGCTGCAAGATCAGGTGCCAGCGGGGGTGACAGGGGGGTGCCAGTCGGTGACTGTCACCCCTCGCGCGCGCGTTACCTGGGGGAATCGGCCTCGGGTGACAGTCAGCGACTGGCGCCTGTCACCTGACAGTCGGGTTAGGCGGCGGTCTGGTGTGTCTGGTCGGTGACCCATTGGGCGACGGCGTCGGGGTGGTAGCGCAGGTGCCGGCCGACGCGGAAGCCGGGCGGGCCAGTGTGCTTGCGGCGCCACTGATAGACGGTCTCCAGCGGGACGCCGAAGAGGGAAGCGATGTCCTCGGGGGTGAGGAAGCGGGTGGGCAGGGGGACGGCGGCGGGCGGGTTGTCGGGCGGGGTGCGGCGGTTGGCCAAGGTCTCCTCCGGGGGCGGTTGGGCTGTTGCGGCACCTGTCGCCTCACCTGTCGTGTGGCCTGTCTGTCACCTGTCGCCTGTCACCTGTCTGTCGCCTGTAAGGCGCAGGTCAGGGGGGTGTTTCGGGGCTGTGGGGCCCGTTTCGGGGTGGGGATGACAGGTGACAGGCGACAGGTGACAGGTGGGTGGTGGGGCTGTCGTCTCGCTTGTCGTGCGGCTTGTCGTCTGCCTGGCTTGTCGCTTGTCTTGTCGCTTGTCGCCCCCCAGGTCGGAGGGGGGTTCCGGGGCTTGGGGGTGGATCGGCGGGGGGTTGGGGCGACAGGCGACAAGACAGGCGACAAGCGGGCCGGTGGTCGGTCTGGCTGCGGTGGGTGACGGTGCCGGGGGTGTCAGGGCGGCCGTCAGGGGTGTCAGGACCGTCAGGACGGTCCGGCGGGCGGGGTCCGGGGGGTGTCAGGACGGTCAGAACGGCTCGCGGCGGGGTGTCAGGACCGTCAGGACGGCGCGCTGAGGGGTGCCGGAGGGTGTCAGAGCGGGTGTCAGACGGGGTGTCAGGGCCGTCAGACGGGGGTGTCAGAGGCGTCAGCTCGCGCGCGCGTGCGCGTTACCCGGGGATCTGGGCGTCAGCGGGTGTCAGACGGTTCCTGACACCCGGCGTCTGACGGCCGGGGTGATCTCTTTTGGTGACGGTGGGTGACGGTCGCCGTGTGGCCCTGGCTCGGTGACGCGGTGTGGTCCTGAAGAGGCCACCCGCCCGCCGGGCGTCGGCGGGGGTGGTGTCTTCCCGGCGGTCTTGGTGGGGAGCGGGCGCGGGGCGTCGGGGTGGCCGGTGGGGTGTCCAGTTTTGTGGACGGCCGGGCGGTCGACGGGGCGTGGATGAGGGGCATGGTGGCGGCCTTCCGGTCCGGGGTGCGGGTGAAAAGGTTGAGAAGGTTGTTAAGGGGTCTGACCTGCGGTTTTGGCTGGTGCTAAGTGGGGTGGAAAGGGGTGGAAAGGGTCGGGGGCTGCGGGGGGTTGGGGGCTTAGCACCCCTTTCCACCCCGCTTCTCACCCGGCGTTTTCGCAGGTCAGCGGCCTTTTCACCCTTCTCACCCTTTTCACTCGGGGGGTGCGAAGAGGTAGACGGTGCGGTGGCGGCCGTCGCCGGGCACCTGGGCGGCGGCGAAGCCGGGCAGCTCGCACAGGCGGGCGGTGAGGTCGGCGCGGTAGGCGGCGTTGCGGCGCTTGAAAAGCCGGTAGACGTCGTCCCCGCTCAGCCCGCCGGGCGCGGCGGCCTTCACAGCGGCGGCGAGCTTGTCGAGGTCGGGGTCCCCGGTGCCGTCGGCGAGCGCGCCGAGGATGTGGGCGGCGCTGGCCCGGCCGTAGCGGACCAGGGCCCAGGCGGCCCGCAGGTGGTGTTCGTGGATGCGGTCGGTGTGGTCGGTCAGCGCGTAGACCATGGCGGCGCGCTTGGCGTAGGGGGCGGCGCGGGCGGTGAACTCCGCGAGGGGCCCGTCATCGGCCTCATCCCCGCACAGCGCCGGGTAGACCTCGTCGCGCCAGAGCTGCGCGGCCTCCGGGCTGAGCTGGACTTCGCCGATGCGGCGGGCGTCGGCAAGGACGGTGCGCCAGGCGGTGGCGAGGTTGTCGATCAGCTCGTCCGGGGCGCCCGCGGCGTCCGGCAGCAGCAGGTTGCGGTGGACGAAGACCGGCAGGAAGCGGTTGTAGGTGCCGCCGGCCATCTCGGCGTCCTGCATCTTCGCCCGCAGCTCGCGCGGGCTGATGTGGCCGATGACGGCGATGTGCGGGGCGGTCGCGGACAGGGCCTCCCGGTTCATCACCCCGAGGTCTTCGCCGTTCCACGCCTGCCGCAGGATGCCGCTCAGGGAGGACCCTTCGCGCCGTCCCCGGGCCATGGTGACGCCGTACTCGGACTCGACGACCCACAGGCGCTTGTCGGTGATGCCGGGGTCCTTGTCGCCGTCGCCGTCGCGCACCGCTTCGATCAGGCCCTCGCCGGAGGAGAGGCCGGAGCGGGCGTTGGCGGCGGTGAAGTCGGGGACGGTGGCGGCGAGGAGGCGCTTCACGGTGTTGGTGGCGGCGCCCTTCCGCCCGGCGGCGGTGGCGCCGACGGTGAGGGCCCAGATGAGGGCGGGGTGGCGGTCGTTGCCGATCCACAGGAACGGGCCCGGGCCGATGGCGGCGCCGGCGGCGGACAGCAGGTTCACCAGGATGCCGACGGGGTCGGCCTCGGTGGTCGGGTCGAGGTCGCGGACGGTCTGTCCGGCCCAGCCGCAGAACACGTCCGGGTCGGGGACGGGGCCCGGCCGTTCGGGGCGCGCGGCGCCGGTGGCGGGGTCGTACAGGGGGTTGGGTCGGGCCTGTGGTCGGCCGTCGGGGGCGGTGGGGAGGGTTTCGACAGACACGGGTTCTCCGGCGGTTCGCGGGTCGGTCAGGGACGGCGGTACGGGCCGTTCGGGTGGTGGGTCGCGCACGGGTCGGTTCCTCCGTCGGGGGATCGCTGCCCCCTTAAGAGCGCTTCTCCTCGGGGGATCGGGGCGGGCAGGCCGGGCACCGTCGCCCCCGCTCCGCCAAGGAACAGCGCTCTTAAAGGGGGTGGTGCCGTCCGTCGGCCGGGTGCTCACCGGCAGGGACACCCTTCTCGCTGATCAGCAAGGGGGCGGGGTGGCCGGGTGGTGAAGAGGCCACTCGGCCGCCGTCGGGGTTGGAAGAGGAGCACCAGGGGCACGGGGTGCTCCTCTTGTTGTGGGGCGAGCCGCCCGGGGGCCGGGTGGTCTCTTCGGTCGGGTCAGGGGCGGTGACCGGAACAGCGCTTCTCCGGCCCCTGGTGGCCGGTGAACGGCCGGGTGTTCGCCGCCGCTCACCGGCGCTCACCCGGGCCGTTTCAGGGGCACCGGTCCGGGTTTCAGCGGCGCCCCGGGGTGTTTCACCCCCGCCCGGTTGGAGGGGGTGAACGCTTCGGGGACGGGCCCGTGCTCACCGGTGTTCACCCGTGTTCACCGCTCCCGACAGCCCGCCGTTTCAGCGCCACCGACGGTTGTTTCAGGTCCGGCCGGTGGAGCTTCAGGCACGGCACCGACGGCTTCAGCACCGTCGGGTGCTCACCCGGTGAGCGGTGGTGAACACCCGCCCCGACGGGCTGCTGTTTCAGGTTCACCACCCGCCGTTTCAGGTGCGGGCGGCGGTGTTTCAGGGCCGGTCGGTGCAACTGGTTGGTTGGCGATCGGCCCTTGGGGGAACGGGGTGGGAACGCTTTCGGGAACGCCGGGAACGGTTCCGGGGAACGCCGGGAACGGTTCCGGAGAAGTCCGGAGGGAAGGCCGGATGCTCCGAGCCGACCGGCGCGTGTACCCGGGGGTGTACTCGCGTACCCGGGTACGTACTCCGCCCTGGTGAGCGCCGGTGAGCGGTGGTGAACACCAGCCCGTTCGGCGGGCGGTGTACCCGCCGTACAGGCCGGGCGGATACACCTGCGGGTGCACCGGATACGCCGTACCCGGCCAGGCCGGTGAGCACCGGGTGAGCGGGTGGTGAGCGCCGGTGAGTGTTCACCGCCGACGGGGTGTTCACCCGGTGAGCGCGGCCCTGCCGTGCGGGATGCCCCGGGCCCTGAGGTAGGCCCGGAAGGCTTCGCGCTCGATGCGGATCGTGCCCCGGCCGGTGCCCACCCGGTAGGACGGGAGCCGACCGGAGTGCACCTCCCGGCGCGCGGTCTCGTCCGAGACGCCGAGCGCCCGAGCCACCTGGGCGAGCCTGAGCGGTTCGTCCGAGCCGTACCCGGCCAGTTCGGCCAGCAGCTCGCCGCTCGTGGGCTGCGACGTGCTCATACGCGCATCCCTCCCTGCCCGACCAGCGCGGCGGAGGTGACGACCCGCACGCCGGGGGTGTCGGTCGGGGCGGCGGGCGCCTCCGGGGCGGTGACGCCGAAGATGTGGGTAATGACGGTTCCGAGGCTCACCGCGAAGTCGTGGAGGTCGGAGGCGTGGCGGCCGGTGTAGATGTCCATGGCCATGTCGGCGAAGTCCTCGGCCACGTCCACGCTGGTCTGCGCCATGGCGTACCACAGGCACTCCATGATCTTGGACTCGTTTCCGGGCTTCAGGTCCTCCTGCATCAGGACCGCGTGCGGGGTGAAGAGCAGGCGGCCCAGGATCTCCGTGAACGACAGGTGCAGGGTCATCTGCACCGCCACACGCGGGGCGGTCTCACCGTCGTCCGGGTCGCCGAACACGCTCACCTGGGAGCGGACGGGACCGACGGTCAGTGGCTGGGTGGCGAGCGAAGCGTGCATGATGGAACTCCCTTCATGGGGCGCGGAGCGGCGGCTTTCTTGGCGGATGGGCGCCGCTCCACTGCGTCTACCTGGGCTTCACGGGCACCCCCGAGGGGGCGACCCGTCTCTCAACTGGTGCGCACCAGTAGTTTGGCAACTGGTGCGCACCAGTGTCAAGCGTTTCCCTGTCGGGCCGTCAGTTCCGGCCGCATCTCTATGGAACGACGTGCGCCAACGACCCGGTAGCCAGCGGGGGTTAACCCTGTTTTGTTAACCCGCCATGGGGGAGTTCTACGTGCGGCATGCTGAGTACGAACATGCCGACCACGAACGGGCGTCACCACGGCAGGGGCGGGCACATGGGACAGCGTCTAAGGGAGGCCCGCAAGCAGCGCGGCTGGTCTCAAGAGCGGTTGGTCCGGGAGATCAGCCGGTACGCCGAGCAGCACCTCACCGACGTGGCTTCGCCGGCCAGCCTCAAGGTCTACGTCTCCGAGTGGGAGAACGGGCGCCGCGCGGTCTCCAGCACCTACGCGCTGATCCTCCGGGCGCTGTTCGGGATGACCGATGACGAGCTGTTCGGAGCCCCGGAGTCGGCCGCCCCCGCCGCCGACGGCTACGACGAACTCATCGGCCGGATCGACTCGGCCCGCAGTCTAAGCCTCGGCATGGTGGACACCTTCCTGAACCAGACCGAACTCCTCCGGAGCTTCGATCGGCAGATGGGCGCCGCCGCGCTGGTCGACCAGATGCGGGCGCATCTCGACGCGCTGGAAGACGCGCTGACGTTCGCGGTTCTTCCCGACGCTCGTCGGCCGGTGGCCACGGCCTTGGCGGGCGCGGCCACGCTCGCGGCCTGGCAGGCCTTGGACGTCGGAGCGGTGGAGCGCGCATGGCGTCACTACGAGCTGGGCAAGCGGGCGGCGGCCGAAGCCGAGCAGCCTATGTACCTCGCGCACGCCATGGCGGAACAGGCGTACGTCCTCGCCGATGCGGGCCGCCCGGAAATGGCGGTGGACCTGGTGCGCGACGCTCAGCGGACCGGCGGGACGAAGGTGTCCCCGCGGCTTGCCGCGTGGCTGTTCGCGGCGGAGGCAGAGCTGTGCGCGAAGGCGGGTCTCGCTCGTGACTGCCGTGATGCGCTGGACCGCGCAGCGGCTGTGCTGCCCGCTGGCGACGAAGCGCGCGACCCCGACATGCTGAGCATCTTCCTGAACGCTGGCCACATGGCGCGCTGGCGCGGGAACGCTCTCGCCATGCTCGGAGAGGATGACGCACTTGCCGAGCTGTACGTAGCCCTTGAGCGGATGGATCCGGCGTTCACACGGGCGACGGCGGGCCTGCGGTGCGATCTGGCACAGGCGCACCTGGCGCGCGGAGAGTTCGGCCAGGCGAGAGAGCACCTGCAAAAGGCCCGCCTCCTCGCGAACCGCACAGGGTCGGTTCGGCAGAGGAGGCGGATCGAGCGTCTTACCGGGCGCTTGTAGGCCGCTGAGAGCGGGTGGCCAGCAGGTGGAGCAGAGCGACGAGCGTTCCCGAGCCGAGCAGCTCGTCACGGGCGATGAGGCCCGGGACGTCGGCCAGCGGGATCCACTCGATCAACCCGGCCTCTTCCGCGTCCGTCGGCTCGCCGACGAGCGTTGCGCCCCGGGCCACGAAGATCTCGTGAGGGGAGTCCACCATGCCCACCATCGGTTGGTAGGTGACCACGTGCTCAACCGTGGCCGGCCGCCAGCCGGTCTCCTCCTCGACTTCACGGGCCGCCGCCGCAGCGGCATCCTCGCCCGCGTCCACGATCCCGCCGGGAAGCTCCCACCCGAACCGGCCCGGAACGAACCGGTACCGCCAGAGCATGAGCACGCGGTCCTGGTCGTCCACAACCGCCGTGATGGCCACGTGCTGGAGCCGGACGACGTGGTGCTCGAAGCGCTCAACGCCCGGCGGCTCCACATCGACCAGGGCGAGCTTGACCCACTCGTTGTCGTACACCAGGCGCTCGCCGTGGATCCGCCACGGCTCCAGTTCGCCGTGCGGCGCGGTGACCGTCGCGGCGGTCGGCTGCTCGGCCGCGCTGACGTAGTAGCCGCTCCCGTGCTGGGCGATGACCAGCCCCTCGGCGGCGAGCTTCGCCAGGACGAGCCGGACGGTAGTCCGACCGACGCCGAGGTCCGCCGACAGCACCCGCTCGGAAGGCAGCTTGGCGCCCTCGGCGAGTTTGCCGGACCGGATCCACTCCCGGATGGTCTCTTCGATCTGCTCGGTCTTCCCGCCCATGCCCTCTCGCACTCTCCCACCGTCGGCGACTGGCGCGCGCCAGTCTAGGCGCATCGATGCATTCTTCATGGTGGTCTTTCTCATGTCAGACCGGGTGGCTCCCCCTAGGCCGCGATGCCGTCGGCCGGGCCGTCTGTGGGCCGTCCGGAGGTGGCCAACGATGACAAGTGACGGCCAGCACCGACCGTTCACTCCCTTGTGGGGAGGGGGTCAGCATCCGGCGTCTGCGACACTGGACGGACCATGCCTAAGCCCGGAGAACTCACCTTTGTCGCGCCGCGCGGCGCCAAGCCCCCGCGACACCTCGCCGACCTGAGCCCCGCCGAGCGCAAGGAGGCCGTCGCCGAGCTGGGCGAGCAGCCGTTCCGCGCCAAGCAGCTCTCGAACCACTACTTCGGCCGGATGTCGAACGACCCGGCGAGCTGGACGGACATCCCCGCCGCCAGCCGGGAGAAGCTCACCGGGAGCCTGCTGCCCGAGCTGATGTCGGTGGTGCGGCACGTGTCCTGCGACGACGACACCACCCGCAAGACGCTCTGGAAGCTCTTCGACGGCACGCTCGTCGAGTCGGTGCTGATGCGCTACCCGGACCGGGTCACCATGTGCATCAGCTCGCAGGCCGGCTGCGGCATGAACTGCCCGTTCTGCGCCACCGGCCAGGCGGGGCTGACCCGCAACCTGTCCACCGGCGAGATCGTCGAGCAGATCGCCGCCGGGATGCGCGCGCTCAAGGCCGGCGAGATCCCGGGCGGGGAGGCCCGGCTCTCCAACGTGGTCTTCATGGGCATGGGCGAGCCGCTGGCCAACTACAACCGGGTGCTGGCCTCGATCCGCCGGCTGACCGACCCGGCGCCGGACGGCTTCGGCCTCTCCCAGCGCGGCATCACCGTCTCCACCGTCGGCCTGGTCCCGGCGATGCACCGCTTCGCCGACGAGGGGCTCAGCTGCCGCCTGGCGCTGTCGCTGCACGCGCCGGACGACGAGCTGCGCGACGAGCTGGTGCCGGTCAACACCCGCTGGAAGGTCGCCGAGGTGCTGGACGCGGCGTGGAACTACGCCGAGAAGTCCGGCCGCCGGATCTCCATCGAGTACGCCCTGATCAAGGACATCAACGACCAGGCGTGGCGGGCGGACCTGCTCGGCCGGCTGATCAAGAACCAGCGGGTGCACGTCAACCTGATCCCACTGAACCCCACCCCGGGCTCGAAGTGGACGGCCTCCCGGCCCGAGGACGAGCGCGAGTTCGTCCGGCGGCTCCAGTCGCACGGCGTGCCGACCACCGTCCGCGACACCCGCGGCCAGGAGATCGACGGCGCCTGCGGCCAGCTCGCGGCGGCCGGCTGACCGCGAGGCCGTCCGGCGGATCAGGTCAGGACCTGACCTGACCGGACCGGACCCGCCGGGTCAGCACCGGGTCAGTACGGGCGTCAGCGCAGTCCGGCGGCGGCCAGGGCAGCGGTCGCCCCGCCGGTGACCAGCAGGACGGTGCCGGCCATCAGGGTCCGCAGTACGACGGCGCCGACCAGCAGCCGGGGCGCCGTGCCGAGCCGCAGCAGCGCCTCGCAGCCGCCCCGGCGCGCGGTGCGCAGCTCGGCCAAGCGGACGGCCACCGCGCCCGCCGCGCAGCCCAGCACCAGGCCGGCCTCGATCGCGGGCAGCACGTCGGCGCTGCCGGGCTCGCCGAGCCAGTAGCGGATGGTGGTGAGCACCATCGCGAGCGCCAGGGTGAGTACGGCCAGCGGCGCACCGAGCCGGCGGGCCTGCGCGGTGAGGCCGCGTCCGGCCAGCAGCCGCAGCGGGGTCGGCCGGCCGACCGCCAGCAGCCGGCCGGCCCAGCCGAGCAGCGGGCCGGTGAGCAGGGCGAGGCCGAGCGCGCAGGCCGCCCAGCCGCCGAGCGCGGCGGTGCTGGTGGTGCCGAGACCGGCCGGCAGGTGGATCGGGCGGCCGTCTGCCGCGGCGCCGGGGCGCAGCGCGATGAGTTCCAGGGCGAGCCCGAGCACGACGAGGCCGATCGGAAGGGCGAGCCGCCACGGTCCGAAGCCGGTCGGCTCGGGCCGCGGCCGGCCGGGCAGCGTCTCGGCGTGCGGCACGGCGCCGGCCGCGGCGAGGCCCGCGGTGAGCGGGACGAGCGCGAGCAGGGCGACCGGCGCGGCGGCCGGCAGCGCCACGCCCATGCCGAGTTCGTCGGCGAGAGCGGGGCCGGCGATGTCGTTGCGCAGGATCAGGAAGAGCAGCAGGGTCAGGCCGGCGCCGGTGCCGCAGGCGAGCGCGACCTCGCCGGCGATCAGGGCGCGGATCCGGGCGGCCCCGGCCCCGGCGGTGGTGAGGCCGGTGA
The DNA here is from genome assembly GCF_040298605.1 of Kitasatospora sp. NPDC001527. Lineage (NCBI taxonomy): Bacteria > Bacillati > Actinomycetota > Actinomycetes > Kitasatosporales > Streptomycetaceae > Kitasatospora > Kitasatospora sp. NPDC001527. Next base: position 87,531 of record NZ_JBEPAM010000028.1, read on the forward strand.
TCCGTTCGGCCCGCCGGGCGGGCAGCGCGCGGGCGGCGACGGCGGCGAACCAGGCGACCGCGGCCAGCGGGGGCAGGCACCAGAGCAGCCGGACGAGCGCGTCGGAGCCGGCGACCGGGTCGCTCATCGCCCGGCCGAGGGCGCGCAGCAGGAAGGCGGCGACGACGGCCCCGGCCAGGGCGGTCAGCAGCCAGCGGCCGAGGTCGAGGGCCCGGTAGCCGCGGGCCAGACGGAGGTAGAACACGTCCGGCCCCCTCAGTGGCCGGCGGCCGGGACGGCGGTGGTCCCGGCGGTGCCGGGGGCGGCGGGGGCGCGCGGCACGGGTGCGACGGGGCCGGTGAGGCGTCCGTCGACGAGGGCGACGGCGCGGTCCGCGTACCGGACGAGCTCGGGGTCGTGGGTGGCCAGCACGAGGGTGAGCTGGTGGGAGCGGGCCGCGCTGGTCAGTATCCGCAGGACCTGGTCGGCGGTCTCGCGGTGCAGCGGCGCGGTGGGGTCGTCGGCGAAGACGACCGGGGGGAGCGGGGCGAGGGCCCGGGCGACGGCGATCCGCTGGCGCTGGCTCTGCAGCAGCCGGTCGGGCCGGACCTTGGCGAGCTCGCCGATGTCCAGGCGTTCGAGCCACTCGTCGGCGGCGGTGTGGGCGGCCTTGCCGCCGGCACCGGCCAGCAGCAGCGGCAGGGCGACGTTCTCCCGGGCGGTCAGTTCGGGCACCAGGTGGGGCTCGGAGCCGACGAAGCCGAAGCGGTCGCGGCGCAGCCGTTCCCGGCCGGCCCGGCCGAGGGTGTGCACGGGGGCGCTGTTGAACCAGACCTCGCCCTCGTCGACGGGGAGCAGGGCGGAGAGGCAGCCGAGCAGTGTGCTCTTGCCGGAGCCGCGCGGGCCGGTGACGGCGAGGACCTCGCCCTCCCGGACCCCGAGCGAGACGCCGCGCAGGGCGGGGGTGCCGTGATGGGACTTGACGATCCCCCGGGCCCACAGCACGTCGTTGTCAGGAGGGGCCGCTGCCATGAGGTTCCGTCCTGGGGGCCGCAGGGATATGACAGTCGTCAGATTAGAACGATCGGGCCTGGGCGCGGGCGCGGCACACTGCTCCATCCAGGGCAAATCACCCGCAATCAGGCGTGTTTGATCCGAAGAGCGGTCCGAAGAGCGCTCCGAAGAGCGGGTCGGTGGCAGGTGCCGCGGGTGGCCGGGGACCGGGCCGGGAACGCCGCAGGGCGGCCCCGCCGAAGCGGGACCGCCCTGTGACGGAGGGTGGGAAAGGAAAGCCGGGGATCAGAGCTTCGCCCACGCGTCGGTGAGGCTGGTCCGCAGGATCTGCTCGATCTCGTCGAAGGTCGACTGGTCGGAGATCAGCGGCGGGGCCAGCTGGACGACCGGGTCGCCACGGTCGTCGGCGCGGCAGTACAGGCCGTTGTCGAAGAGGGCCTTCGACAGGAAGCCGTAGAGGACGCGCTCGACCTCATCGTCGTTGAAGGACTCCTTGGTGACCTTGTCCTTCACGAGCTCGATGCCGTAGAAGTACCCGTTGCCGCGGACGTCGCCGACGATCGGCAGGTCGCGCAGCTTGCTCAGGGTGCCCAGGAAGGCGGCCTCGTTGTCGAGCACGTGCTGGTTCAGGCCCTCGCGCTCGAAGATGTCGAGGTTGGCCAGCGCCACCGCGGAGGAGACCGGGTGGCCACCGAAGGTGTAGCCGTGCAGGAAGGTGTTGTCGCCCTTGTAGAACGGCTCGGCGATGCGGTCCGAGATGATCGTGGCGCCGATCGGGGAGTAGCCCGAGGTCATGCCCTTGGCGCAGGTGATCATGTCGGGCTGGTAGCCGAACTTGTCGGCGCCGAACATGGTGCCCAGGCGGCCGAAGGCGCAGATGACCTCGTCCGAGACCAGCAGCACGTCGTGGCGGTCGCAGATCTCGCGCAGGCGCTGGAAGTACCCGGGCGGCGGCGGGAAGCAGCCGCCGGCGTTCTGCACCGGCTCGACGAAGACGGCGGCGACGGTCTCGGCGCCCTCGTTGAGAATGGCCACCTCGATCTCGTCGGCGCACCAGCGGCCGTAGGCCTCGGGGTCGACCGTGCCGTCGGGGCCGGCGAGGAAGGCCGGGGCGCGGTAGATGTTGGTGTTCGGGGCCTTGTGGGTGCCCGGCACCAGCGGCTCGAACGGGGCCTTCAGGCCCGGCAGGCCGGTGATGGACAGGGCGCCCTGCGGGGTGCCGTGGTAGGCGACGGCGCGCGAGATGACCTTGTACTTGGTCGGCTTGCCGATCAGCTTGAAGTACTGCTTGGCGAGCTTCCAGGCGGTCTCGACGGCCTCGCCGCCACCGGTGGAGAAGAAGACCTTGTTCAGGTCGCCCGGGGCGTAGTTGGCCAGACGCTCGGCCAGCTCGACGGCCTTCGGGTGGGCGTAGCTCCACACCGGGAAGAAGGCGAGCTCCTTGGCCTGCTTGGCGGCGGCCTCGGCGAGCTCCTCACGGCCGTGGCCGGCCTGGACGACGAACAGGCCGGCGAGGCCGTCGAGGTACTTGCGTCCCTTGTCGTCCCAGACGTAGGTGCCCTCGCCCTTGACGATCGTCGGCACGGGGGAGTTCTCGTACGACGACATGCGGGTGAAGTGCATCCACAGGTGGTCGTAGGCGGTCTTGGAAAGGTCCTTCTGCGCCGGGTCGGCTGTCATCGGGTGCCCCAGGTGTAGGTCTGTTTCCGGAGCTTCAGGTAAACGAAGCTCTCGGTGCTCCGCACGCCGGGAAGCGCGCGGATGCGCTTGTTGATCAGTTCGAGCAGGTGCTCGTCGTCCTCGCAGACCAGTTCGGCCAGGAGGTCGAACGAGCCCGCGGTGCAGACGACGTAGTCGACCTCGTCGAGGGCGGCCAGCGCGTCGGCGACGGGTTCGATGTCGCCCTCGACCCGGATTCCGACCATCGCCTGGCGGGTGAAGCCGACGGTGAGCGGGTCCGTGACGGCGACGATCTGCATCACGCCCTGGTCGAGCAGCTTCTGGACGCGCTGCCGCACGGCCGCCTCGGACAGGCCGACGGCCTTGCCGATGGCGGCGTACGGGCGGCGCCCGTCCTCCTGGAGCTGCTCGATGATCGCCTTGGAGGCGGCGTCGAGGGGAACGCTGGCGTTCCGGTCGCGGTTGGCCACGCCGCCACTGTGCCCGATCGTTCCCGTGTTCGCAAGCGCGGAAACTGCTGATTTCGTCGTGATCTTGGAAAACCCATGCGGATTTCATCGTCTGTGCGCGGCCGGCCTGTCGATACCGGCAGTCGTCGGGCTACCCTGGCTGCGGTACGCGCGCGGCCCCGCAGCGCCGCGCGCATTCCGCCAAACCAGTGGACCGCGGCACTTCCGGCGCGGCCACTCGGCGCCCTTCGTCGGCCGGTCCGGCCGACGTACCATGGCGCCGGATTCTGCAACGCCGCAGGCCGAGACCGAGGAGAGACCCGTGAGCGACCTTCGCACGCTGCGCAACTACATCAACGGTGAGTTCGTCGATGCGGCCGACGGCCGCACGCTCGACATCGTCGACCCCACCACCGGCGAGGTCTACGCGACGTCCCCGCTGTCCGGCGCCTCCGACGTGGACGCCGCCATGGACGCCGCCGCGGCCGCGTTCCCGATCTGGCGCGACACCACCCCGAGCACCCGGCAGAAGGTGCTGCTCAAGGTCGCCGACGCGGTCGAGGCCCGTGCCGACGAGCTGGTGGACGCCGAGTGTCGCAACACCGGCAAGCCGCGGGCGCTGACCCTCTCCGAGGAGATCGGCCCGATGGTCGACCAGATCCGGTTCTTCGCCGGCGCCGCCCGCCTGCTGGAGGGCAAGGCCGCCGGTGAGTACATGGACGGCATGACCTCGATCGTCCGCCGTGAGCCGGTCGGTGTCTGCGCCCAGGTCGCGCCGTGGAACTACCCGATGATGATGGCGGTCTGGAAGTTCGCCCCGGCCATCGCCGCCGGCAACACCGTCGTGCTGAAGCCCTCCGACACCACCCCGGCCTCCACCGTGCTGCTGGCCGAGATCATCGGCGGCGTCCTCGCGGAGCTGGAGCTGCCGGCCGGCGTCTTCAACGTGATCTGCGGCGACCGCGAGACCGGCCGTCTGATGGTCGAGCACAGGACCCCGGCGATGGCCTCCATCACCGGTTCGGTGCGCGCCGGCATCCAGGTCGCCGAGTCCGCCTCCAAGGACGTCAAGCGCGTCCACCTGGAGCTGGGCGGCAAGGCCCCGGTCGTGGTCTTCGAGGACGCCGACATCGCCGAGGCCGTCGAGGGCATCTCGATGGCGGGCTTCTTCAACGCCGGCCAGGACTGCACCGCCGCCACCCGCGTGCTGGTGCACGAGTCGATCCACGACGCCTTCGTCGAGGCGCTGGCCAAGGCCGCGGCGGAGACCAAGACCGGTGGCGTGGACGACGAGGACGTGCTGTACGGCCCGCTGAACAACGCCAACCAGCTGAAGCAGGTCTCCGGCTTCATCGAGCGCCTGCCGGAGCACGCCAAGGTCGAGGCCGGCGGCCACCGGGTCGGCGACAAGGGCTTCTTCTACGCCCCGACCGTCGTCTCCGGCCTGCGGCAGGACGACGAGATCATCCAGAACGAGGTCTTCGGCCCGGTCATCACCGTGCAGAGCTTCTCCGACGAGGAGCAGGCCGTCGGCTACGCCAACGGCGTGGAGTTCGCGCTGGCCTCCTCGGTGTGGACCAAGGACCACTCCCGCGCCATGCGGATGTCGCGCCGCCTGGACTTCGGCTGCGTCTGGATCAACACCCACATCCCGCTGGTCGCCGAGATGCCGCACGGCGGCTTCAAGAAGTCGGGCTACGGCAAGGACCTGTCCTCCTACGGCTTCGAGGACTACACCCGCGTGAAGCACGTCATGACCGCGATCTGAGCGGGTCATGACCGTCGGGCGCGGTATGACCGCGATCTGAGCGGGTCATGACCGTCGGGCGCGGTATGACCGCGATCTGATGCTGTTCCGATGATCGTGTGATCGGATCATGGGCCCGGGTCCTGGTGACCCGGGCCCTGTGCCTTTGCACCCTGTCGGCCCCGGGTGCGACCGACTGACAGGATGGACCTCCATTTCGGCCCGACGAGTCCCTAGCCTTGCCGCATGAGCATCCCCACCGCTGACTCAGCCGCCGGCCAGGCCGTCAAGGCCGCCGACCGCGCGCACGTCTTCCACTCGTGGTCCGCCCAGGCGCTGATCGACCCCCTCGCGGTGGCCGGCGCCGAGGGCTCGTACTTCTGGGACTACGACGGCAACCGCTACCTCGACTTCTCCTCGCAGCTGGTCAACACCAACATCGGGCACCAGCACCCGAAGGTGGTCGCGGCGATCCAGGAGCAGGCGGCGAAGCTCTGCACCATCGCCCCCGGCTTCGCGGTCGAGTCGCGCAGCGAGGCCGCCCGGCTGATCGCCGAGCGCACCCCGGGCGACCTCGACAAGGTGTTCTTCACCAACGGCGGCGCCGAGGCCAACGAGAACGCCATCCGGCTGGCCCGGCTGCACACCGGCCGGCAGAAGGTGCTCTCCACCTACCGCTCCTACCACGGCGCCACCGCCAACGCGATCGCCCTGACCGGCGACCCGCGCCGCTGGGCCAACGAGACCGGCGTCTCCGGCATCGTGCACTTCTGGGGCCCGTACGCCTACCGCTCCAACTTCCACGCCGAGAACGAGGCGCAGGAGTGCGAGCGCGCGCTGGCCCACCTGGAGCAGATCATCGCCTTCGAGGGCCCGGCCACCGTCGCGGCGATCATCCTGGAGACCGTGGTCGGCACCGCGGGCATCCTGGTCCCGCCGCCCGGCTACCTGGCCGGCGTCCGGGAGATCTGCGACCGGTACGGCATCGTCTTCATCCTCGACGAGGTGATGGCCGGCTTCGGCCGCACCGGCGAGTGGTTCGCCGCCGACCACTGGGGCGTCACCCCCGACCTGCTCACCTTCGCCAAGGGCGTCAACTCGGGCTACGTCCCGCTCGGCGGCGTCGCGATCAACGCGGAGATCGCCGCGACCTTCGCGGAGCGGCCGTTCCCCGGCGGCCTCACCTACTCGGGTCACCCGCTGGCCTGCGCCTCGGCCGTCGCCACCATCACCGCGATGGCGCAGGAGGGCATCGTCGAGAACGCCAAGCACATCGGCGAGACCGTGCTCGGCCCCGGCCTGCGCGAGCTGGCCGAGCGCCACCCGTCCGTCGGCGAGGTGCGCGGGCTCGGCGTGTTCTGGGCGCTCGACCTGGTCCGGGACCGCGCCACCCGCGAGCCGCTGGTGCCGTACAACGCGGCCGGCGCCGCCAACGCGCCGATGGCCGAGCTGGCCGCCGCGTGCAAGCAGCGCGGGCTGTGGCCGTTCGTCAACATGAACCGTTTCCACGTCGTCCCGCCGTGCACCGTCACCGAGGAGGAGGCGACGACCGGCCTCGCCGTCCTCGACGAGGTGCTGTCGCTGGCCGACGCGCACACCGTCTGACCACACCGACAGGACGGCCCCGGGCGCTTCCCCCCGTGCGCCCGGGGCCGTCCCACGCTCCGGAGGCCCCAACCATGCCCAGCACCACCAAGACCCGCCGCCCGAGCGGGGCCCGCCGTCCGACCCGCCGCCGGGTGCTCGGCGCCACCGCCGGACTGCTCGGGACCGCCGCCCTGACCGGCTGCGGCATCCCGTCCGCCTACGTGGACGAGGACCGCCGCTCGGTCCCGGACCGCTCGGAGGACGAGAAGCGGCTGGGCTTCTCCAACTGGACCCAGTACATCGACGCCGACGACGACGGCGGGCGCCCGACCCTGGACGGGTTCACCGAGCGGACCGGGATCAAGGTCACCTACACCGAGGACATCAACGACAACGACGAGTTCTTCGGCAAGATGGGGCCGGTGCTCACCCAGGGCACCGATCCCGGACGCGACCTCATGGTCGTCAGCGACTGGATGGTCGGCCGGTACATCGGGCTCGGCTGGGTGCAGGCCATGGACCGGGCCAACCTGCCCAACGTCACCGCGCAGCTGGACCCGCAGCTGGCCGACCCGGCGGTCGACCCCGGGCGCAGGCACAGCGTGCCCTGGCAGTCCGGGATCACCGGCATCGCCTACAACCGCAAGGAACTCGGCCGCGAGCTGAAGTCCGTCTCCGACCTCTGGGCACCCGATCTGAAGGGCCGGGTCACCCTGTTCGCGGGGCTGGACGAGGCGCTCGGCCTGCTGATGCTCTCGCACGGCGCCGACATCACGGCCTTCACCGAGGACGACGCGAACCGGGCGATGGACCTGGTGCAGCGGATGGTCGACGGCCGGCACGTCCGCCGGTTCACCGGCAACGACTACACCAGCGACCTGGCCTCCGGCGCCGCGCTGGCCTGCCAGGCGTACTCCGGGGACGCCGTCCAGCTCACGGCGGAGAACCCGGACATCGCCTTCGTGGTGCCCGAGGAGGGCGGGGAGCTGTGGGCCGAGAGCCTGCTGATCCCCAACCGGGCCGTGCACAAGCGCAACGCCGAGCTGCTGATCGACCACTACTACCAGCCCGAGGTGGCCGCCGAGCTGGCCGCCGCCGTGCAGTACATCTGCCCGGTGCCGGCCGCGCGCGAGGTGCTCGCGGCCAGCGGGGACCGGGAGAAGGCGGAGCTGGCGGAGCACCCGCTGCTCTTCCCGACCGAGGAGATGCGCGCCCGGCTGCACACCATGCGCGACGTCACCTCGGCCGAGCGGCCCGCCCTGCACAAGGTGTGGACCCGCATCACCGGCGTGTAGCGGCCCCCCGGTCCGGCCGCTACCGGCGCACCGCGTCCAGCGCGAGCAGGGCGACGTGCAGCGAGAGGCAGGACTCGACCTGGTCGAGGTCGACCCCGAGGATCCGCTCGACCTTGTGCAGCCGGTCGTAGAAGGACGGCCGGGACAGGTGCGCGGCATCGGCGGCCGCGGACTTGTTCCGGCCCTGCTCCAGGTAGATCCGCAGCATCTGCACCAGCTGGCCGTTGTGCTCGGCGTCGAAGGCGAGCAGCGGGCCCAGCTCCCGTTCGACGTAGGTCTGCAGCCGGGCGTCGTCGCGCAGCAGGTGCAGCAGGCCGCGCAGCCGCACGTCCGGCAGCCGGTAGTACGAGGCCGTCCGGCCGCCGGGCACGTCGTGCAGCGCGGCGTCGGCGACCTGGGTGGCCTCCAGCAGGGTGCGCCGGGCGTCGCGGACCGAGCCGACCGAGGAGCCGACCGCGACCACCGGCGCCGGCGCGGCGGGGTCCCGGGCCGCCTCGGCTGCCAGCCGGCGCAGCGCCGCGGCGAAGGCGTCCAGCGCGGCGTGCTCGTCCTGCTGGGGGCCGAGCGTGATCAGCACGCCGACGCCCTCGTCGTCCAGCGCCCCGACCAGGGCGGAGAGCCGGCAGGCGCGCACCGCGCTCGCCGCCAGTTCGGTGAAGTCGCGCAGCCGGGCCTGCGCCTCCAGCGCGGCGGGGATCGGGCCGCGCCGCTGGCGCAGCACCGCGCCGACCAGCCGCCGCCCCTCCAGCGGCACGCCGAGCGCCTGGGCGCGCAGCGCCACCTCGGAGACGGTCAGCGCGTGGGTGAGGATGCCGGAGAGGAGGGTGCGGTGGGTCTGCCGCTCCAGGCTCTCCCGGTCGCGGACGACCAGCCGGTTGAGCGCCAGCGCGGAGGCGCCGCGCTCCAGCAGCATGGTGAACGGGTGCGGGCCGCCCTCCGGCAGCGGCCCCGGCTCCTGCACCAGCACCAGCCGCCCCCAGTCCTGGCCGCGGGCGCCGACCGTGGTGACCAGCCAGCCGCTGCGCGGGTCGTGCCCGGTGCGCCCGGGCGGGCGGACCCCGCGCGAGCGGCGCTCCCAGTCCTCCAGCAGCTCGGCCTCGGGCCGCCCGGCGGGGTCGTGCGTCAGCACCTGGTGGGCGAGGTTCTCCAGCACGACCGGGGCGCCCGCGATCCGGGCCACCTGGCGGACCACCTCGACCGGTTCGGCGCCCTCCACGACCAGCTCGTTGAAGATCTGGTGGATCGCCTCGGAGGTGCGCAGCTGCTCCAGCTGGGCGTTGACCACCAGGGCGTGCACCGCCTCGGTGACGGCGACGAAGCGCAGTTCGCGGCGGAGCGCGATCAGCGGCAGGCCGCGCTGCTCGGCGGCGTGCACCAGGGCGCGCGGCAGGGTGTCGAAATAGCGCCGGCCGTACTCGATGACCAGCCCGGCCACGCCGATGTCGGCGAGCTCGCGCACGTACCGGGCCAGGCCCTCGCGGTCCTCGGGCAGGGCGATTCCGGTGCTCAGCACCAGTTCGCCGCCCTGGAGCATGCCGGCGACGTCGGGCAGCTCGCTGACGTGCACCCAGCGGACCGGGCGTTCCAGGTGGTCGGCACCGGCCACCACCTGCGGCAGGCCGCGGCGCATCACCTCCAGGTCGAGCACGCGGGCGACGGTGGGGAGCATCGACGGCCTCCAGGGTTCAGAGTGTCAGGCAATCATTCATCACGGCGACGACCTGTTGCCCTGGCCGAAGCCTTGCACCCTGTAAGGCGCTTCGCGTCGAGGTTGTCGCAGTGACCCTTGTCACGCCCCGGCGGCAGCGGGCATGGTCAGCGGGTCGGCTGTGGCGAGATCCGGACATCATCGGTGATCGACGATCGGATGCCCCGCACCGCACCCCGCGCCCCGCGTACGACCCGACCGGTCACGGGGCCCCGGTGCGACCCCTCGGCCCGCCGGCGCGTGCAGCACGGCCGGGCCGGCGCGCCGTCCGTGCGGCACACGAACCACCGGGACTTGGAGGAAGACATGGACCTGACCGACTTCGGCGCGGGCGCGCAGTACATCGCGGGCCGGTGGAGCCGGGGGAGCGGCGATCCCTTCCAGGTCGTCAACCCGGCCGACGGCAGCGTCGTCGAGGAGGTCACCCTGGCCTCCGCCGAGCAGGTCGACGAGGCCGTGGCCGCCGCCCGGGCCGCCCTGCCCGAGTGGGCCGGCGCCACCCCCGGCGCCCGCTCCGAGGCGCTGACCCGCCTGGCCGCCGTCCTCACCGACGCGGCCGGCGACCTCGCCCGGGTCGAGACCGCGCAGACCGGCAAGCCGGTCAAGCTCTCCACCGAGTTCGACGTCCCCGGCACCATCGACAACACCGCCTTCTTCGCCGGGGCCGCCCGCAACCTGGAGGGCAAGGCCGCGGGCGAGTACTCGGGCGACCACACCTCCTACGTGCGGCGCGAGGCGATCGGCGTGGTCGGCTCGATCTCGCCCTGGAACTACCCGCTGCAGATGGCCGCGTGGAAGGTCCTGCCGGCGATCGCGGCCGGCAACACCATCGTCCTCAAGCCGGCCGAGCTGACCCCGCTCACCTCGCTGATGTTCGCCCGGGCCTGCACCCTGGCCGGCATCCCGGACGGCGTGGTCAACGTCGTCACCGGCGCGGGGCGGGTCGCGGGGGAGCACCTGGTCGCCCACCCGGACGTCGCGATGGTCTCCTTCACCGGTTCCACCGCGGTCGGCAAGCGGGTCGCCGAACTCGCCACCGCGACCGTCAAGCGGACCCACCTGGAGCTCGGCGGCAAGGCCCCGTTCGTGGTCTTCGACGACGCCGACCTGGACGCCGCCGTGCACGGCGCGGTCGCCGCCTCGCTGATCAACGGCGGCCAGGACTGCACCGCGGCCACCCGCGCCTACGTCCAGCGCCCGCTCTACGACGCCTTCGTGGCCGGCGTCGCCGAGCTGTACGGCGCGATCCGGACGGGCGACCCGCTCGACCCGCGCACCGACCTCGGCCCGCTGGTCTCCTTCACCCACCGCGACCGGGTGGCCGGCTTCGTCGAGCGCGCCCGCGGCTACGCGACCGTGGTCACCGGCGGCGCCGCCCCCGCGAAGGGCCACGACGGATCCGACCTCACCCGCGGCGCCTACTACCGCCCCACCCTGATCACCGGCGCCGCCCAGGACAGCGAGGTCGTCCAGGGCGAGATCTTCGGCCCCGTCCTGGTCGTGCTGCCCTTCGACGGCGACGACGAGGGCCTGCGGCTGGCCAACGACACCCCCTACGGCCTGGCCGCCTCGGCCTGGACCGGCAACGTGCACCGCGCGCTGCGCGCCACCCGCGAGATCGCGGCGGGCTGCGTCTGGGTCAACGACCACATCCCGATCATCAGCGAGATGCCGCACGGCGGCTACAAGTCCTCCGGCTACGGCAAGGACATGTCGCAGTACTCGCTGGACGAGTACACCCAGGTCAAGCACGTCATGTTCGACACCACCGCGGTCGCCCGCAAGGACTGGCACCGCACCGTCTTCGGAGACAGATAACCGGACCGGGTGGTCCCCGCCACCCCCCCTTCGCCCCCCAGGAGGCCCGTCCCATGGCGTTCAACGAGCTCACCGACGGACTGTCGGAACCGGTCCGCAAGGCCTGGGAACGCAGTCTGACCAGTGGCCGGGCCGCCCTCGGCCGGCGCGCCGTGCTGCGCGCCGCCGCCCTCACCGCCGGCGCGGGCTCGCTGGCCGCCTGCGGCATCCCGCCGGCCAGGTCCGTCAACGGGACGGGCGACTCCACCGCGAACGCCGCCAAGGACCTCTCGGACAGCGAGCGGGAGGTGAACTTCTCCAACTGGCCGCTCTACGTCGACGCCGACGAGAACGACAAGGAGAAGCACGGCACCCTGGAGGCCTTCACGGCCGCCACCGGGATCAAGGTGAAGTACACCGAGGACGTCAACGACAACGTCGAGTTCTTCGGCAAGGTGAAGCCACAGCTCGCGGCCGGCCAGGACACCGGCCGCGACCTGATGGTGCTCACCGACTGGATGGCCGCCCGGATGATCCGGCTCGGCTGGGCGCAGAAGCTCGACCCGGCCAACGTCACCACCGCCATCACCACCGTCGAGTCCCGCTTCCGCGCCCCGGACTGGGACCCGGGCCGGCTCTACAGCTACCCGTGGGCCGGCATCCAGGTGGTCATCGCCTACAACAGGAAGGCCACCAGGGGGAAGGAGGTCACCAGCGTCGCCCAGCTGCTGGAGGACCCCGACCTCAAGGGCCGGGTGACCTTCCTGTCCGAGATGCGCGACAGCATCGGCATCACCCTGCTGGACATGGGCAAGGACCCGGCGAAGTTCACCGCCGACGACTACGGGGCCGCCGTCGCCCGGCTGCAGAAGGCCGTCGACAACAAGCAGATCCGCCGCTTCACCGGCAACGACTACGGCCAGGAGCTCTCCTCCGGCGACATCGCCGCCTGCGTCGCCTGGGGCGGCGACCTGATCCAGCTGCGCGCGGACAACCCCGACATCGAGTTCGTCATACCCGAGAAGGGCTTCGTGAGCAGCACCGACAACCTGCTGATCCCGGCCAAGGCCCAGCACAAGGCGAACGCCGAGAAGCTGATCGACTTCTACTATCAGCCGAAGATCGCGGCGCAGCTGACCGCGGGAATCGGCTTCGTCTCCGCCGTCGCCGGCGTGCAGGAGGAACTGGCCGCCATCGCCCCCGACAGCGCGGCCAACCCGCTGGTCGTCCCCACCCCCGAGATGGCGGCCAAGGCGCACGTCTTCCGGACCCTCACGGAGAACGAGGAGAGCGACTTCGAGGAGAAGTTCTCCAAGCTCATCGGCGCCTGACCCCCCACTGACGGCAGAGAATCCCAGAGAGACACCACCCATGACAGAGCAGCAGAGCTCCGCGGCCGTCGGCGGCGACGTCCGCCTCACCGGAATCGGCAAGACCTACGGCTCCTTCACCGCCGTCCACCCGTTGGACCTGACCGTCCCCCAGGGCTCCTTCTTCGCCCTGCTCGGTGCCTCCGGCTGCGGCAAGACCACCACCCTGCGGATGATCGCCGGGCTGGAGGAGCCCACCGCCGGCACCGTCCTGATCGGCGGCCAGGACGTCACCGAGCTCCCCCCGTACAAGCGGCCGGTGAACACCGTCTTCCAGAGCTACGCGCTCTTCCCGCACCTCGACATCTTCGAGAACGTCGCCTTCGGCCTGCGCCGCCGCGGCCGCAAGGACGTCAGGAAGCAGGTCGAGGAGATGCTCGAACTGGTCGAGCTCGGCCAGTACGCCCGGCGCAAGCCGCACCAGCTCTCCGGCGGCCAGCAGCAGCGCGTCGCCGTCGCCCGCGCGCTCATCAACCACCCCCAGGTGCTGCTCCTCGACGAGCCGCTTGGCGCACTCGACCTCAAGCTCCGCCGCCAGATGCAGCTGGAGCTCAAGCGGATCCAGACCGAGGTCGGCATCACCTTCGTGCACGTCACCCACGACCAGGAGGAGGCCATGACCATGGCCGACACCATCGCGGTGATGAACGGCGGCCGGGTCGAACAGCTCGGCGCCCCCGCCGAGCTCTACGAGAACCCCGCCACCACCTTCGTGGCCAACTTCCTCGGCCAGTCCAACCTGCTGGCCGCCGAGGTCACCGGCGGCGCAGGCGAGGACCTGCTGCTCACCGCCGCCGGCGCCCGGCTCACCGTCCCCAGGGCCCGCCGCGCCGGCGGCGCCACCCGGGTCCACCTCGGCGTGCGGCCGGAGAAGATCACCATCGAGCACGGCTCCGCCGAGGTCGCCGACGGCCGCAACCGGCTCGCCGGCACCGTCGTCGACTCCAGCTTCATCGGCGTCTCCACCCAGTACCTGGTCCGCACCGACGGCGGCCAGGAGGTCACCGTCTTCGAGCAGAACATGGAGCGCGACGCCCGGATCGTCCCCGGCGCCCCCGTCGTCCTGCACTGGAACCCGGCCCACTCCTTCGCCCTGGACGCCGCCCAGGCGATCGACGCGGGCACCGGGGAGGCCGCCGCGTGACCACCACCACCCCGGCCGCGCCACCGCAGGTCGTCCCCCTGCCCGCGGACGCCCCCGGGCCCCGGCGCCGGCTCACCCCGTACTGGCTGCTGCTGCCCGGCATAGCCTGGCTGGTCGTCTTCTTCGCGGTGCCGATGGTCTACCAGGCCTCCACCTCGCTGCAGACCGGCTCGCTGGAGGACGGCTTCCGCGTCACCTGGCACCTCGCCACCTACTGGGACGCCCTGGTCGAGTACAAGTGGCACTTCGTCCGCTCGTTCGGCTACGCCGCCACCGCCACCGTGCTCTGCCTCGCCATCGGCTACCCGCTCGCCTACACCATCGCCTTCAAGGTGAGCCGGCGCTGGCGCAACGTCCTGCTGATCCTGGTCATCGCGCCGTTCTTCACCAGCTTCCTGATCCGCACCCTGGCCTGGAAGACCATCCTCTCGGACGGCGGCCCGGTGGTCGGCGCGCTCGACGCCCTGCACGTCCTCGACGTCACCGCCGCCCTCGGCCTCACCGAGGGGGACCGGGTGCTCGCGACACCGCTCGCCGTGGTCTGCGGCCTCACCTACAACTTCCTGCCGTTCATGATCCTGCCGCTGTACACCTCGCTGGAGCGGATCGACCCGCGCCTGCACGAGGCCGCCGGCGACCTCTACGCCCGCCCGTTCACCACCTTCCGCAAGGTGACCTTCCCGATCTCGCTGCCCGGCGTGGTCGCCGGAACCCTGCTCACCTTCATCCCGGCCTCCGGCGACTACATCAACGCCCAGCTGCTGGGCTCGCCGAGCGAGCAGATGGTCGGCAACGGCATCCAGAAGCAGTTCCTGAACGTGCTCGACTACCCCACCGCGGCGGCGCTGAGCTTCATCCTGATGGCCCTGATCCTGGGCATCGTGACGGTCTACATGCGCAAGGCCGGGACGGAGGAACTGGTCTGATGTCCCGAGTGATCGCCTGGATCCGCCGCAACCTGGTGGTGCTGGCCGGCCTGCTGGCCCTCGCCTACCTGGTGCTTCCCAACCTGGTCGTGCTCGCCTTCTCGTTCAACAAGCCGGTCGGCAAGTTCAACTACGAGTGGAACGAGTTCTCCACCGACGCCTGGACCGACCCCTGCGGCGTGGCCGACATGTGCCAGTCGCTCTCGCTCAGCCTGCAGATCGCGGTCGCCGCCACCATCGGCGCCACCGTGCTGGGCACCATGGTCGCCTTCGCGCTGGCCCGCTACCGCTTCCGCGGCAAGGCCGCCACCAGTGCGATGATCTTCCTGCCGATGGCGATGCCCGAGGTCGTGATGGCCGCCTCGCTGGGCACCCTCTTCCTCAACATGCGCATCCCGTTCGGCTTCACCACCATCCTCATCGCGCACATCATGTTCTGCCTGAGCTTCGTGGTGACGGCCGTCAAGGCCCGCGTGATGAGCATGGACCCGAGGCTCGAACAGGCCGCCCAGGACCTCTACGCCACCCCCACCCAGACCTTCCTGCGGGTCACCCTGCCGCTCGCCGCCCCCGGCATCGCGGCCGGCGCGCTGCTCAGCTTCGCGCTCTCCTTCGACGACTTCATCATCACCCAGTTCAACTCGGGCCCGACCACGGTCACCTTCCCGATGTTCGTCTGGGGCGCCTCGCAGCGCGGCATCCCGGTCCAGGTGAACGTCATCGGCACCGCGATGTTCATCGCCGCCGTCGCGCTCACCATGGGCGGCCAGTGGCTCGGGAACCGCCGCAAGGCCACCGCCTGACCGGCCCGGCCGCCCTCCCGGCGTACCGTCGGGAGGGCGGTCGACCACCATCACCAATGTGTAGAAAGTGGCTGATAATGCATGGACTCCGCCCGCGCACTCAGTGACGCCAGGCCCACCCCCTTCTGGCTGGAGGACCCGGGGCGGCCGACGGCACTGCCCGCCCTGGTCGGCGACACCAGCTGCGACCTGCTGGTCGTCGGCGGCGGCTACTCCGGACTCTGGACCGCCCTCGTCGCCAAGGAGCGCGACCCCTCGCTGGACGTCGTCCTGGTCGAGGGGCAGGAGGTGGGGTGGGCGGCGTCCGGCCGCAACGGCGGATTCTGCGCGGCCAGCCTGACCCACGGCTTCGGCAACGGCCTGCAGCGCTGGCCCGCCGAACTGGGACAGCTGGAGCGCCTCGGCGCCGCCAACCTGGACGGCATCGAGGCCACCCTCCAGCGCTACGGCATCGACGCCGAGTGGGAGCGCACCGGCGAGATCGACATCGCCACCCAGCCGCACCAGCTCGACGAACTCCAGGAGGTCGCCGAGGCCGTCGCCCGGTACGGCCTCGACGTCACCGTGCTCGACCGCGACGAACTGCGCGCCCAGGTCGACTCGCCCACCTTCCTCGGCGGGATCTGGGACAAGGACGGCGTTGCCATGGTCCACCCCGCCAAGCTGGCCTGGGGTCTCAAGCAGGCCTGCCTGGGCCAGGGCGTGCGGATCCACGAGCACACCCCGGCCACCGCCCTGCGCGAGCACGGCGGCGGCATGGCCGTGCGCACCCCCTACGGACGGGTCTTCGCCCGCAAGGTCGCGCTCGGCACCAACGCCTTCCCGTCCCTGCTCAAGCGCGTCCGCCCGTACATCGTCCCGGTGTACGACTACGCGCTGATGACCGAGCCGCTCACCGACGAGCAACTCGCCGCCATCGGCTGGCACGGCCGCCAGGGGCTCAGCGACAGCGCCAACAAGTTCCACTACTTCCGGCTCTCCGCGGACAACCGGATCCTCTGGGGCGGCTACGACGCCGTCTACCGCTTCGGCGGGCACGTCCGGCACGAGTACGACCAGCGGCCGGAGACCTTCCGCACCCTGGCGCGGAACTTCTTCCACTGCTTCCCCCAGCTGGAGGGCGTCCGCTTCACCAACGCCTGGGGCGGCGCGATCGACACCTGCAGCAGGTTCTCCGCCTTCTTCGACACCGCCCACCACGGCCGGGTCGCGTACGCCGTCGGCTTCACCGGCCTCGGCGTCGGCGCCACCCGGTTCGGCGCCGAGGTCATGCTCGACCTGCTCGCGGGGGAGCGGACCGAGCGCACCGAACTGGAGATGGTCCGCCGCAAGCCGCTGCCGTTCCCGCCCGAGCCGGTCCGCTGGGCCGGCATCGAGCTCACCACCCGCTCGCTGGAACACTCCGACCGCACCGGCGGACGCCGCAACCTCTGGCTGCGCACCCTCGACCGGATGGGGCTCGGCTTCGACAGCTGACCGTCCGGCGCCGCGCCCGCCGATCGCACAGGTGCCCAGGGTGTGGGCGCCGGCCGGGTACGTGTCGGCGCCAACCGTGTAAGAGAGACCCGCCGTCCGCCTCTCGTTGGTGACGGCGGGTCTCCGTGTCTCCCGCCGCCACCGAACGCACCGACGCGCAGAGCGGGGACAGCACATGGAGATCACCGGACTGGACTGGCTGGCCCGGACCGCACCCGACCCGGCGGCCTTCCGGGAGCAGTGGGAACGCAGCGGCCTCGGCCTGGTGCTGCTCCCGGCCGGACGGCAGTGGGACGTCCTCTCCGTCCCCGGCCGGCTCGGGCGCCCGGCCGCCGACCTCCTCGGCGCCCGGGCCTGCGGGCCGGTCCTCGCGGACTTCGGGGACGAGTACCTCGGCTTCCTGGTGCCCGCCGGCACCGCCGCCCGCTGGATCGGCACCGGCGTGCGCTGCGCCGGAGAGGGCACCTGGGTCGTCGTCCCCCACCCCGACCGCCGCGGCCGGGGCGTGCGCTGGCTCGTCCCGCCCGACGGCACCGGACGGCTCAACGACCCGGTCCTCCTGGAGCTCGCCCTGCACGAGGCGGCCGCCGAACTCGGCGACTGGTGACCGCCCGGCCCGCGCCGGTCCGCCGGGCGCGCCGCCGCCGGTGGCGCGCCAGACTGGAGGGGTGACCACCGCCCCGGACGCCGTCGGCCCCTCCCTCCACCCGGGCCCGGCCCAGCTGCGCCTCGCCGAACTGGCCGGGCCCGTGTGCGACCGGCACGGGCTCGCCCTCGCCGGGGGGCACGCCCTGCGCGCCCACGGCGTCCCGGCCTGTGACCAGGACGGGCTCACCCTGGTGGCCGCCGGCGCCACCGACCTGCCGCAGGCCGCCGCCGACCTGGCCGCCGCCTACCGCGCGGCGGGCGGCGTCGTCGTCGAGCGCCCCGGCACGCCCCGGCTGGAGCAGCTCTCGGTCCGGCTGGTCCTGGGCGGACGGGCGCACACCGTCGAACTGCGCAAGGAGCCGCTGGGCCACCGCCCGGTCCGGGTCGACCTCGCCGGGCCGACCGGCACGCCGCCGGCCGTGACCGTCGTCGCTCTGGAGGACGCCGCCGCCCTCACCACCGCCCTGCTCGTGGACCGCGCCCTGCCCCGGGACCTGATCGACGTGCACGCGCTCACCTCCTGCTACCGCGAGGGCGAACTGCTCGCCCTGGCCACCGGGCTGGACGCCGACTTCCAGCCCACCGCGCTCGCCGAGCGGCTGGAGACGCTGGCCGAGGCCGCCGACGGCCGGTTCCGGGCCCGGGGTCTGCCCGCCGAGGAGGTCGACGAGCTGAAGCGGTGGGCACTGGCCTGGGCCCAGGACCTGCGGCTGGACCTGCTGGAGACCCAGGAGGCGGCGGACGGTCTGCACGATCCCTATCTGGAGGACCAGGAGGACGCCTGACGGCCCCCGGCCCTCCGGTCCGTGTCACCCGGAGGGGGCCCGTCCGACGACCTGTAAGGCTGAATCCCCGATCCCCGTCAGCCTGTTCGTTGAGACCGGTCCGAGTGGCCAGCAGACTGGACGGTGAGCGCGGTAGCCCCGTGACCCCGCCGCCCGTCCCGTACGGGCGGCGCCACACCAGGGACCGGTGGCGTCAGGCCGCCCGGACTTCGGAGGCAGACGGACCTTGAGCAAGCACATCACCCACTGGATCGGCGGCCGGCCGGTCGCCACCGCCGGTGCCGCGCCCCGCCGCGGTGACATCTTCGACCCGGCCACCGGCCAGGTCACGGGCCAGGTCGACTTCGCGGAGGTCGTGGAGGTGGACCAGGCGGTGGCCGCCGCCGCCTCGGCCTTCACCGAGTGGCGCACCGCCTCGGTCGCCAAGCGCGCCACGGTGCTCTTCTCCTTCCGCGAGCTGCTCAACGCCCGCAAGGACGAGCTGGCGGCGATCATCGTCGCCGAGCACGGCAAGGTGCACTCGGACGCGCTCGGCGAGATCGCCCGCGGCCTCGAGGTCGTCGAGTACGCCTGCGGGATCCCGCAGCTGCTCAAGGGCGGCTTCACCGAGCAGGCCTCGACCGGCATCGACGTCTACTCGATCCGCCAGCCGCTCGGCCCGGTCGCGATCATCTCGCCGTTCAACTTCCCGGCCATGGTGCCGATGTGGTTCTTCCCGATCGCCATCGCGGCCGGCAACACCGTGGTCGTCAAGCCGTCCGAGAAGGACCCGTCCGCCGCCAACTTCCTCGCCGAGCTGTGGAAGGAGGCCGGCCTGCCCGACGGCGTCTTCAACGTCGTGCACGGTGACAAGGTCGCCGTCGACCGCCTGCTGGAGCACCCCGACATCAAGTCGGTCAGCTTCGTCGGCTCCACCCCGATCGCCCGCTACGTCTACGAGACCGGCACCCGCTACGGCAAGCGCGTCCAGGCCCTGGGCGGCGCCAAGAACCACATGCTGGTCCTGCCCGACGCCGACCTCGACCTGAGCGCCGACGCCGCCGTCAACGCCGGCTTCGGCGCGGCCGGCGAGCGCTGCATGGCGGTCTCCGTCCTGGTCGCCGTCGACCCGATCGGCGACGAGCTGGTCGAGAAGATCAAGCAGCGGATGGCCACTCTCACGGTCGGCCCCGGCTGCAACGGCGAGTCCGAGATGGGCCCGCTGGTCACCGGCCAGCACCGGGACAAGGTCACCTCCTACGTGGAGTCCGGCCTCGCCGACGGCGCGGACCTGGCCGTCGACGGCCGCAAGCACCCGGTCACGGCCGAGGACCGCAACGGCACGCCGACCGCGGACGGCTTCTGGCTCGGCCCCACGCTGTTCGACCACGTGAAGCCCGGCATGTCCGTCTACACCGACGAGATCTTCGGCCCGGTCCTCTCCGTGGTGCGCGTCGCCTCCTACGAGGAGGGCCTCGCCCTGATCAACGCCAACCCCTACGGCAACGGCACCGCCATCTTCACCAACGACGGCGGCGCGGCCCGGCGCTTCCAGTACGAGGTCGAGGTCGGCATGGTCGGCATCAACGTGCCGATCCCGGTGCCGGTCGCCTACTACTCCTTCGGCGGCTGGAAGGCCTCGCTGTTCGGCGACGCCCACGCCTACGGCCAGGACGGCGTGCACTTCTTCACCCGCGGCAAGGCGGTCACCCAGCGCTGGCTGGACCCGTCGCACGGCGGCATCAACCTCGGGTTCCCGACCAACAGCTGAGTCCGACACCCGGGGCCGGCCACGGGGCCGGGACCCGAGTCGGAGCACCGCAGGCCGGTCCGCAGAAGCGCGGGCCGGCCTGCGGCATGCCCGGGAGTTTGCTTGGCGTTTGCCTTCGGCCGCGAACCGGCGTAGTGTTCCCTAGTCGCTCGACAGGGAGCACCGGACACGCATAGGCGCGGACGGTCCCGGGGCGGCCAATTCTCTGGAAATACCAACGCCTCCCCGGCATGGGGTTATTTGGCGTGTGCATTTTTGTGGATTGCGGTCGGATTCGCTTTTCGGAGCGGAGGTCGGCTAGAGTTTGAAACGTCGGACG